>JAUNOF010000038.1 GCA_030537215.1 Lachnospiraceae bacterium | reverse complement strand
GCCAGGGAAATCGTCATAAAAAGAAAAAGGAACACCAGCAGCCGCGTGTTCCCGGGATAATCAGTGTGAGACCGGACACCGGCTATACAGTTGCCTGCACTCCTCCCAGAACTGGTGAACCGCTACTATTATAGCTCCTGTTTGGTGAAATTGTAAAGGAAATAAAATCGTAATATTTTCTTTCTTGTAGGAAGATACTGCGGACGCTATAATGATAACATGATGATACCAGGGTCAAAAGGTCGGAAATCCGATGCAAGCTTACCTGCAAGAGGATTTTTGACCTTGGGACCCGCTAAAACACCGAAAAGCAGCCATTTTTCGCAGAAAAATGAGCGGATTTGGGGGTTTTAGGATTGTGTGAGTGCGCAGCACGGAGCAATCCGTGGTATCAAAGGGCAAATAGACACAAAATAAGTGAGGCAGCAGATGAAGGTATATTTTGATCAGAACTTTTGGGGAAGCAAAAGGGTGGCAGAACTGGAGCCAGATCAAGGGGAATGTGGAGAGGAGCGCAGACTGGGAAAAAGCTTCTGGTATGGAGGCTATGAATGGAAGATCCCTTCTATTTATCAGTTCCGGAAGGGCTTTGTCCTTGATTTTTGCAGGCGGATCCCATCCGATACTCTTTCTGCATTTATGGAAAAATGGCAGGATTATGAGGAAAAGGAGGAGCAGCTGACAGACAGTCAGCGCCGGCAGATGGAGCTGGAAAATCCTATGAATTTTGATGTCCGGTTTGAGGTGGAGGCAGATGGATATCCAGCGCCTATGAGCAGCGGATGCGGAACCGGGTATGATCCGAAAAAGCAGAAAAGAGAGAAGAAGGAACATCAGAATCAGGCAGTTCTTGTTTTGCCTGAGGGATTATCAGAGGAATCCATGGAAATAGAAGATGAATTACTGCAGGCCTATGACTTGAACCCGGAGGATGGATGGTGGTTTGAGCGCTGCAGCTTTTTCTGGCCGGAGGGAAGAGAAGGCGAAGGATTTTCTCAGCTTCGATTAACTATTACAGCCGGCAGAGTGCAGCTTCCATGTGACGCTATCGTTTCTGCCGAGGTAAATTGCAGAGAGTTTTCTGTACCGTTTGAGCATCCTGAAACTCATGAAACGCACCAGATCCGGATTTTAGAGTGTAAAGAACACAGAGAAGAGCTGAAAGAAGGAGAGAACCGGCCAAAGCTCCGCTTTTTGCAGGAATATCGGTTTCCAGAGTATCTGTGTATCCTGTCTTATCAGGTGGAACCGCCGCTTCCGGAGGGAGAAGTGTTGATTCTGCAGGATTGCTTAAGCAGCGATTCTCCCATTCAGATTGCCAAGGAGCATTCCAGAAAGAAAGGCGCTTGCGCCATTAGTATGATAGGAGGAAGTGATGGCCCTACCGCCATATTTTTTGCAGGAAACGTTAAGGGAAAAGAGGGCAGGCAAAAAGGAGAGAGGGAAATACCCCAACAGGAAGCTCTGGTACAGACGGCATATTCCGCACTGCATTTCCAGCCGGTCAGCGGCGCAGAATGGCAGGTATTGGTTCAGAAGGCGCCGTTTCCGGCTGCCAGCTTTTTGCTTGTTCCTTAGCTTTATCAAAAAAATTCGTATATGATAACGGGTCAGCATTGATTCAAGGTACAGAAAGGGGAGAAGAAAATGTATATGGATTCATTTTTCTGGGGAGGCGGCTTTGAAACCATGTTTTTTGTGATGTTTTTTCTCATATTTGGAATCATAGTTGTTATGATGACAGTTACACTTATCCGCGGAATCAGTGAATGGAATACAAACAACCATTCCCCCAGGCTGACGGTAGAGGCAAGTGTGGTGGCAAAGCGGACAGATGTAAGCTATCACCACCATCATCACAGTCCTGCTGCAGGCGGTGCAGCAGGAGGAAGGCATACTACCACCTCCACCACCTATTATGTCACATTTCAGGTAGAAAGCGGCGACCGGGTAGAGCTCCATGTAAGTGGTTCGGAATTTGGGCTGCTGGCGGAAGGGGATTACGGAAAGCTTTCATTCCAGGGAACCAGGTATCTGGGGTTTGAGAGGATGTAAGGAGAGAAGTACAGATGGAGAAGATTCTATTAGTAAAACCAGATATATCATATGCAGATGAAATCACAGCCTTTCGCCAGGAATGTTTGGATGCGGGCAGTGCCATGGATGGCTGCGGTTCATTGGCACAATATACAGATCCGAAAGACTGGTTGGATTTTATTGCAATATTTGAAAAGAAGGAAACGGTGCCGGAATACTGGGTTCAAACCAGCCAATTTCTGTATGTAAGAGAATGGGATCGGAAAATTGTCGGTATGATACAGGTCAGGCATGATGGAAATGAATATATATCCAATTATGCAGGGCATATCGGCTATGCAGTCCGCCCATCAGAGCGAAGAAAAGGATATGCAAAACAAATGCTTCACGATTTACTGCCGTATTGCAGGTTGATTGGACTTGAGAAGATGCTGCTCACCTGTTTGGCAGGAAATGAAGGAAGCCGGAAAACGATTCTGGCAAATGGAGGTTTTTACGAATCTACGGTATTGGACCCTGAAGAGAATGTGCATTACGAACGGTATTGGATTGTTATTTGACATTGGTTTTGTGGAGCAGCCCGTTCCATGCGGATCTTTAAAAATAAGGAAATACCCAGCCCAGCCAATCAATCAAATAAGCTGAGCTGGGTATATTCATATCCTCGCTTATAAGCCGGAATAATATCCTCCATCCGATACAAAATATGCCGTTTCTCACATTCCTTGGAAAACACGTCCCAAAGCTTCCTGGCATTTGGGCAGGTGCACTGATAGGAGTTCCCGTACCGCTTCAGATACCGTACCCGAAAGTTTTCTCCAGGAAACAGCTCTTCAAGGCGGTCTAAATACCATTCCTTCTGGTTATCCCGCAGCGTCATGCCGAAAACTGGATAGATAAACCGGGCTCCGGCCTCATGGGCCATAGCCACCAGCCGCAGAATATCTTCCTCCTTATCTTCCAGAAAGGGAAGTACCGGCATCAGCAGGATCCCGGCAAACAGCTTCCGGCTGCTTAGGGAGGCGATCAGCTCCATCCGCTGGGAAGAGGGAGGGGCGCCGGGCTCCAGCTTTTTTGAAAGGCTGTCATGGGGAGTGGTGATAGTCACCTTACAGAGAACGGGAGAGTGTTCCCGGATATTTTCCAGAATATCCATATCCCGCTTGAGAAGTGTGCTTTTGGTAGCAATCCCGATGCCGAAGCCGAAGGCGTCGATCAGCTCCAGTGCATGTCTGGTAAGCAGAAGTTCTTGTTCCAGCGGATTGTAGGGGTCGCTCATAGCGCCGGTTCCCACAACACCGGTTCTTACCTTCCGCCGCAGATCATCCCGAATCACCAGCAGAGCGCTTTCCTTGATCCGGACCCGGTCAAAATCGGAGATCTGATAGCAGGAGGAACGGCTGTCGCAGTAAATGCAGCCATGGCAGCAGCCGCGGTAGATGTTCATATTGTAATCCATGCCAAACCAAAGATTGCTTTTTGTTTTTGTGATAATGTGCCTGGCAGGAAGCTGTTCGATCCTGGTCAGGATGGGGGAGTCAGTTTTTCTCGATTCCTTCATTGCTGCGGTTATCCTCTCCAAAGTACTTTTGAAACAGCCGTTTGGCTTCTGTGTCCAGTTCTTTTTCCATGGCAAGGTAGCGGGTCAGATAATCCTTTGATTTTGGAGTCAGCTGGGAGAAGCCGCCGTCAGAGCCGCCGGATTTGGTGAGCAGAAGGGGAAAACCCATCTGCTTTTCTGCATCCTTTATGATCTTCCAGCCTTTGCTGTAGGACATGTGCATCTGGCGGCAGGCAGTCTGCATGGAGCCGGTGTGGTCGATCAGGGATAAGAACTGAGCGATCCCCGGACCAAAAAAGATTTCATCTCCCTCCAGGTACAGATGGATGACGCTGTGGATCGGGATCCTTCTGAAATGATTGTAATTCTTTTCGCAGTCATCGTCAGTTTCAATGGACAGGGTGATTCCCTGATCCTCCACTGGAATTTCCTTCACCAGCGGATTTATCGATTCCTGGCGGAGCGCACCGCCCAGCCCACGGGATCCATCATAATGAAGAAGCGTTGGAATCAGTTCCTTGGAAATTAAAACTGGATGGCCACGTCTTCCGGCGTATATGGGACAGGCAGCAGGACGGTCTGCTGTTAACAGCTTTTCAATGGTGTCTCCTAAAAACATGGGATATTTTACTGGAAGGATCAGCACCTGATCGCACAGATCTTCAATATAGTTTAATCCCATCCGAATGCTGTCAAACATCTGCGTTGTTTCATAGTTTGTATTTCGCAGGCAGATGGTCCGCATTTTTGAGATATGTTTTTCAATCTGGTCGCCGTTTCGGCCTGTGATTACCACAATCGGATCCACATCCGCCTGCTTCAGCAGAATGATAATCCGCCGGATGACGGTGGTTCCGCCTATGGTCATCAGCGGCTGAAAGGTTTCATCGGTAACATTATGTCCCGCTGCTAATATGACTGCTCCTGTTTTCATAAAAGAGTTCCTCTCTGAATCTGTTCTGATCTGTCCATAAAAGTATAACATGTATTGTGCTTACATGCAAAGTAAGTTTTTCTCGTTGGAAATTCCTTATTTTATTAACCTGCAAATGGTTGACAGGTGCCGTAAAATCCGCTAAACTTTGACCGTGTGAAACGAAGGTGTTCTGCTGGGATGCAGAGCACCTTTTTTCGTTGCATGAGAACGATCAAATCTGTTGATAAGGGGATGGAACAATGAATACAGCACAATTACTGGTAAAATGTTTGGAAGAAGAAGGCGTGCAGTACATTTTCGGCATCGCCGGGGAAGAGAATCTGGCATTTATTGACGCATTGAAGGATTCGGAAAAGATCCGCTTTGTGACAGTCCGCCATGAGCAGGGAGCTGCCTTTATGGCAGATGTGTACGGGCGCCTTACAGGAAAGGCCGGCGTCTGCCTGGCTACCCTGGGGCCTGGCGCAACGAACCTGATCACCGGAGTTGCAGATGCTGACTCAGACGGGGCGCCGCTGGTAGCCATTACCGGACAGGTGGACACAGACCGGATGCACATTACCTCCCATCAGTATCTGGCACTGGATAAGATGTTTGAGCCGGTTACCAAGCGGACGAAGCTGGTGGTAAATCCGGATACCATCAATGAGATTGTGCGCCTGGCTTTTAAATACGCAGAGGGTGAGCGTCCGGGAGCCACCCATATCGACCTTCCAGCGGATGTGGCGAAGATGGAGGTGCATGAGGGAACGCTTCCGCTGAAGCGGAAGGTGGCGCCGGGAGAGTTCCCGGAGATTACCAGCCTGCAGCTGGCAGAGGATATGATCAATGAAGCGGTAAATCCAGTGGTTTTAGTGGGGGCGGGAGCAGTCCGCAACCAGGCGGCGGCAGAGCTGACCATGTTTGCAGAGGGCCTTAAGATTCCGGTAATCAATACTATGATGGCAAAGGGAATGATCCCCTTTACAAGCCGTTATGCTATGCTGACCGTAGGAATCCCTCAGATGGATTACCAGAATATGATGCTGGAAAAAGCAGATCTGGTTATCTGCGTGGGGTATGACTTGATGGAATATGCGCCGGGAAAATGGAACCGGGACAACGGCAGAAAGATCCTGCATATCGATCAGAGTCCGGCCCATGTGAACCAGCATTATCAGCCGGAGGTGGAGGTGATAGGCGATATCAAGGCTTCCCTCTACTGGTTGGCCGGGCACGTCAGGGTAAAGGCGGAGTCAAAGGAGATGTTCGAACTGAAAAAGCGTCTGACAGAAGAAATCCACCAATATGATGGGGACGACAGCTATCCGATGAAGCCTCAGCGGATTCTTTCCGATATACGTGCGGTCATGGGAGAAGAAGATATTTTGATCTCAGATGTTGGCGCTCATAAAGTGTGGATCGCCAGAGATTATCATTGCTACAAGCCGAATACCTGCATCATTTCCAATGGATTTGCTTCCATGGGAATCGCAGTTCCCGGAGCCATCGGCGCTCGTTTTGTGACAGCAGATAAAAGGATTCTGGCGGTGACCGGGGACGGCGGTTTCATGATGAACTGCCAGGAGCTGGAAACAGCTGTGCGGGAGCATACGCCTTTTGTGGTGCTGATTATCAATGACAGCGCTTACGGTTTGATCAAGTGGAAGCAGCTTGACCAATATCATCAGACGGAGTTTTGTGATTTCACCAACCCGGATTTCGTAAAGCTGGCAGAAAGTATGGGCGCTGTAGGCTATCGGGTGGAACATGCACAGCAGCTAAAGCCTTTTCTGGAACAGGCACAAAAAGAGGCTTTCCAGAAGCGGGTTCCAGTTATCATCGACTGTCCGGTAGACTATTCTGAAAATACCAGGCTTTCCCAGCATTTAAAAGAAGTGACCCAGCAGTAACAGCTATCCCAAATTTCATAGCCAGAACCTGGAAATTATGATAAAATGATGATGATACATGTTCTTGAAGATTTCGAGAGCACGAAGTGCGGAGAAATCTGGTATCAAAGAAAAAAGGAGATCGGCTATGAGAAAAGCGTATGTGATTGCAGTTGTAGGTTCCGGCGGAAAAACCACTCTGATCCAGCATCTGGCAGCGCAGGCCAGGGAAGCAGGGAGGAAGGCGGCGGTTATGACCACGACCCACATGGGGCTGCCGGATCAGTACAGCGCAGTTGGAAAAACAGTGGATGAGGCCATTTCCATGATGGAGCAGGAGGGGCTTGTTTACTATGGGAGAAAGGCTGGAGAGTCTGGAAAGATGGCATTTCCTGGGGAAGAGGCTTACGAATTGCTTTGTCGCAGGGCTGATCTGGTCCTGGTGGAAGCGGATGGCTCCCGCAGGCTGCCTATGAAGGTGCCGGACTGGTCCAGGGAACCGGTGATCCCCCTGAATGCGGATGCTGTAATGGTAGTGTATGGCCTTTCTGCTTTGGGAAAGCCGCTGAAAGAGGTCTGCCAGCGGTGGGAGTTGTCTGAAACGTGGCTTGCTTCAGAAGGCTCCTGCCTGGTCACAGAGCCGCTGGCGGCGGATTTTCTCATAAAGGGCTATTTAAAAGCGATTCCGTTTCGTTATCCAAATGTACAGCTGATTACTATTTTAAATCAGGCGGAGGCTGGAAGCAGGAGGGCGGCCGGAATGAGGATGAAGGACATGCTGGAGCAAAAGGGCTGGGAGTGCAGAGTGATGCAGCTTAGGAAATTAAAGGTGGCGGTTATCTACATGGCATCTGGCTTTGGCAGACGGTTTGGAGGCAACAAGCTTCTGGAAGCCTCTGGGGTGGATGGAAAGCCTTTATTTCGCCACGGCCTGGATCTGTTTCTAAGGTTAAGGGAGAGGATGGAGCGGGAAGCCGGAGTGGAAACGGATGTGATCCTGGTAAGCCAGTACCCGGAAATCTTAGCTTATGGAAAAAGTGCGGGAATCCAAACCATAGAAAATCCATTTGCGGCAGAGGGAATTACAGCGTCGATCCGATTAGGAACCAGGGCGGCTAAGGAGAGAGCGGCAGACTATTATCTCTACTCGGTTGCAGACCAGCCCTGGCTGAAGGAAGAAACCCTCTGGCGTTTTTTAACCAGTTTTTTGGATCGTTCCCTGACAGAGCAGAAGTCTATCGGCTGTCTGGCAGCAAAAGGGCGGCGGGGAAACCCGGTGATCTTCCACAAAAAGTATGGAGCAGAGCTTCTGGCCCTCCAGGGAGACCGGGGAGGAAGCCAGATCATGAAACGGTATCCAGAGGAAGTGATGGAATTCCCGGTGAACGGGAAGGAGCTTATGGATATTGACTGCAGGGACGATATGAAAAAATAAACAGCCTGTTACGAAGCATCCTTCCCCAGCTCCGGCCACACCGTACCGAGCATGGTGCCGAAGCAGGCGATACCACCCACAAAGTTGGAAACCGGCTCCGCCATAAAGATGCCGTTCGTCCCAAGCCCAAACAGATTGGGGAGGATCAGAATCAGCGGGATCACGATGATCACTTTGCGGAAAATGGAGAAAAAGACTGCATTTTTTGATTTTCCAAGTGCTACAAACACTGCCTGGCCGGCGAATTGCAGCGACATCATAAAGAAGCCGAAGTAGTAGATCTGCATGGCCGGAATACCTGCCGCCACCAGGTCAGCATCCTGATTAAAGATGCGGATAAAGAATTCCGGAAAGCCGTGAACCAGACTCCAGACAATGGTTGTGTAGACGATGGACACAGCAGACATAAATATGATGGCTCGTTTGACCCGCCTGTATTCTCCGGCACCGTAATTATAGCCCATAACCGGCTGGGCGCTGTTGGTAATTCCATTAACCGGCAGGGAGATAATCTCACGAACTGAGTTGATCACCGTCATGATCCCCACATACAGGTCGCCGCCGAAGCGTGCCAGGCTGGCATTGTACATGATCTGGACAGAGCAGTTGGTGATAGACATGGTAAAACCGGAAAGGCCAAGGCCGATAATATCCATCACCCGCTGCTTCTTTAGGCGGAATGCCCGTTTTTGAAGCTTCAAAATCGTTTTATCCCCAGTCAGAAAGCGAACGATCCAGAGTGCAGACAGCCCCTGGGAAATGACCGTAGCCCAGGCGGCTCCCTGAACTCCCAGTCCCAGCACGAAAATAAAGATTGGGTCCAGAAGAATATTAGACACTGCTCCCAGAAGCACCGTAAGCATTCCGATCCGCCCGAAGCCTTGAGAATTAATAAAGCTGTTCATGCCAAGTCCCACCATAACAAAAATACTTCCCAGCAGATAGATGGTCACATAAGAATCTGCATAGGGAATGGTGGCATCTGAAGCTCCGAACAGGTACAGCATCGGCCGTTTGAAGATCAGTCCCAGCACAGTAAGCGCCAGTCCGCATAGAATCATCATGATAAACGAGTTTCCCATGATGGCCTCTGCTTCCTCATCATTTCCCCGTCCTCGCTCAATGGAGCACAAAGGCGCCCCTCCCATTCCAAACAGATTGGCAAATGCGATCACCATAGAGATGATGGGCAGACACAGCCCTAATCCGGTCAGCGCCATGGTGGCATGGCCCGGAATTCTTCCAATATAAATCCGGTCCACGATGTTATAAAGTACATTGATCAGCTGCGCCAGTGTCATTGGCACGGCCAGCCCTAATATGTTCTTAATAATGCTTCCCTGAGAGAAGTCATTCTTGCTGTTTGAAGCTGCTTTTAATGAAGAAGGCATGGGAAATCTCTCCTTTGTAGACATATTTTTTTGTTATTTTTGAATTGGCAACTATTCAGTACCTTCACGGTTACGAATCGGTACAATTATACATCGGAACTGCAGATTCGTCCAGATTTCGCAGCAGGCAAATTAAAATGGGCTGGCGCGGTGTAATATATAACCTCAACGAAACTTCACCATAACAGAACTTCATACCATGAAACTATTGACAGATTCCGGCTTTTGGAAGATAATGATTAGAAAATTGAGTATTTAATCTGACTGACACAAGTGCCAGGCATGGGAAAGGGAGATGTAAATATGCAGACAATCAGAATTGAAAAAACAACTTGTCCAAAGGAGAAACCAGGCCAGGACAACCCATTAGTATTCGGTACCATCTTTACCGACCATATGTTTGAGATGGATTATGTGGAGGGCCAGGGCTGGATCGACCCGAGAGTGGTTCCTTATCATAAGCTGGAGCTGGATCCATCCTGCATGGTATTCCACTATGGCCAGGAGATGTTTGAAGGCTTAAAGGCGTATAAGGCAGAGGACGGAAGAGTTCTTTTATTCCGCCCGGACAAGAATATCGAGCGTGCAAACCGCAGCAACCGCAGGCTTTGTATCCCGGAGATTCCGGAGGATCTGTTTCTGGAGGCGTTAAAGACAGTAGTGAAGGTGGATCAGGACTGGATCCCCACCAAGCCTGGCACCGCATTGTATATTCGTCCGTTCGTAATCGCTACTGATCCATTCTTAGGGGTGCGTCCTTCTCATACCTATAAGTTTATGATCATCCTGTCTCCGGTAGGCGCTTACTATGCAAGCGGTCTGGATCCAGTTAAGATCTGGATCGAGGATGAATATGTAAGAGCAGTAAAGGGCGGCATCGGTGAGGCAAAGACCGGCGGCAACTATGTAGCCTCTCTTGCAAGCCAGGTAAAGGCACATGATGAGGGCTATGCTCAGGTTCTGTGGCTGGACGGCGTACACAGAAAGTACATTGAAGAAGTAGGCGCAATGAACATTTTCTTCAAGATCAACGGCACAGTAGTAACACCTGCCTTAAATGGAAGCATTCTTCCAGGCGTCACCAGAGATTCTGCAATCCAGCTGTGCAAGCTGTGGGGAGTTCCGGTTGAGGAGAGACGGATCTCGGTTGATGAGGTAGTAAAGACAGCCGAGAGCGGTGAGATGGAGGAATGCTTCGGCACTGGTACTGCGGCAGTCGTATCTCCGGTAGGAGAGCTGCGCTATGAGCAGGAGAAGATGCCCATCAGCGGCAATCACATCGGTGAGCTGACCCAGAGAATCTATGATACCATCACCGGCATCCAGTTAGGAAAGATTGAAGGTCCGGAGGGCTGGAGCGTAGAGGTTAAGTAATTTCTGACGTTTGGCAGCTTATATTTTTAATATTTCAGGAAAGAAGAAAATTTATATGGAAATGACAGCGGTATTGATTAAAGCTGCCACCTTTGTGGCAATCATCTTTCTTGGATATTTTCTTCGGAGGATCGGCTTTTTTCAGGAAAAGGATTTTTTCCTCCTGTCCAAGATCGTGATTAAAATCACATTACCAGGTGCCATTGCATACAGTTTCGCCAGCATGGAGCTATCGCCTTCCATGCTGGTTTTTATGCTGTTTGGTTTTGGCGGCGGTATCTTAATGATCCTGCTGGGATATTTGATAAACGCAGGGAAAAGCCGGGAAGAACAGGCATTTGGCATGCTGAATGCAGCAGGATATAACATTGGAAATTTTGCGCTGCCTTTTATTCAGAACTTCCTTGGACCGGTGGGGGTGATGACCACCAGCCTGTTTGACTCAGGCAATGCAGTGATCTGTCTGGGCGGTGCATACAGCGTGGCGGCTATGGTCAGCGGAAAATCAAAGGGCGGGAATCCGCTGAAGGTGATCCTTCAGTCCTTGACTCGGTCTGTGCCATTTATGGTCTATATGATCATGATCATAATCTGCCTTCTCCATATCAAGCTGCCCCAGCTGGTGATTTCCTTTGCCGGAACTATCTCCAATGCCAATGCTTTTATGGCGATGCTGATGCTGGGAGTAGGCTTTAAGGTGGAGCTGAATAAAGAGTACACCGGAAAGCTGATGAAATATCTGCTGCTTCGCTACAGTGCGGCGGCGGTGCTGGCGCTGATCTATTATCGTTTCCTGCCCCTTGACCAGGAGATCCGGCAGACGCTGGCGATCCTTGCCTTTGCCCCGGTGGCTTCCGCCAACCCGGCATTTACCGGGGAGCTGAAGGGAGATGTGGGGCTGTCAAGTGCCCTGAATTCATTGTCCATTATCACCAGCGTTATCGTTATGACCATCCTTCTGGTGGTGATGGCGTAAGATCGTGGAAGAAAGGAAAGGGAGGAGCATCATGAAAAGCAGAGTGCAGGATGCGGTGGATCTGTTTCTGTCAGGTTACAATTGCTGTCAGTCTGTGTTTACTGCATACAGTGACTTGTTCGGCATGGACCGGGAGATGGCGCTGAAGCTGTCCTGCTCCATGGGAGCCGGAATGGGACGGATGCGGGAGGTATGCGGCGCGGTATCCGGCATGACGCTGATTGCCGGGCTGGCATGCGGCAATACGGATCCCAAGGATCAGCAGGCCAAAATAAAAAATTATGAGACGGTTCGAAGGATGGCAGATGCTTTTAAGGCAGAGCATCACACCATCATCTGCCGTGAGCTTCTGGGAATCCGGGCAGCAGAAAAAAGCGCGGCGCCGTCGGAGCGGACGAAGGAATACTACCAGACCCGGCCATGCGCCAGAATGGTAGAAACGGCGGCAAGGATCGTTGAGGAAACCTTCCCGGAGCTGTTTGAGGTCATCGATTACCATGAATCATACTAGTGTGCTAACAGGAAAAATTCAGCCAGTGACTGGGACAGGGCAGGAAACGGAAGATATGGCACAAGTAAGGAGCGGAAGCTATGAAAGAAATGTTCACCATATATGATGACAACGGCAACGAGATGGGAACCAGCTCACGGGAGGAAGCCCACCGGCTTGGACTATGGCATGAGGTGGTTCACTGCTGGATGTACTGCAGGATCGGCGGTCGGATCTGGATCTATTTTCAGCAGCGTGCTCATACGAAAAAGGACTTTCCTGACTTTTACGACCTGACCTCCACCGGTCATGTAGATGCCGGTGAGTCCCGCCAGGAGGCGGTGATTCGGGAAGTGAGGGAAGAAGTGGGAGTGGACATGGATCCAAAACGGCTCACATACCTTGGCTCGGTAAAGGAGGAAATCCGGGAAGGGGATTTCTTTGATCGTGAGATCGGCCATGTCTATCTGTACCAGATGGACATTCCATTTTTTTCTCCTGGAGAAGAGGTGGACCGGATGATTGCCGTATCCCTGGAGGAATATGAGAAAAAGGAGCTTGGATCGGCGCCCTATATTCAAGGCTGCACCCTGGATGGAGAGCCGGTTATGATCCGGCAGGAGGAATGGTGCAGGCATGATGGGGAATATGAGGGGCTGGTGAAGACTGCGCTGGCCGGATGCTGTGAACAGTAATAAAATATCAGAAAATAACCAGTTTTCACTTCTTGACAAACCCGTCTCAAGTGTTATAATCACTACAGATAAAGCGTTGATGAGACCAGTAGCTTACCGGAAGCGCACAGAGAGAGGCAAAGAAGGTGGAAGTGCCTTGCAGGGACGGCAGCGAAGACCAGCTCGGAGCGTCCCTTAATCGGGAACGGTGATTCCGTTATCATCAAATGAAGCGGCACATGTTCTGCTGTCACTTCCGTTGGATGTGGCTGATTTCGCAGAAGAGAAGATGTGCAATTAGGGTGGAACCGCGAGAAAATCGTCCCTTGTAATGCGTCAGTGATGCATTGCAGGGGACTTTTTAGCTTTTCCGGAATCCGCTGCGATGCTTGATCATCTGACTGCATATCTAAAAAAGAAGAGGAGAATATAACAATGAAGGTAACATTGAAAGATGGCTCTGTAAAAGAGTATGCACAGCCGATGGCGATCATCGACATTGCAAAGGATTTAAGTGAAGGGTTAGCAAGAATGGCATGTGTTGGCGAGGTAGATGGAGAGGCAGCCGATCTCCGCACGGTGATCAGCCAGGACTGCGCTTTAAATATTCTGACTGCGAAGGATGAGAAGGGTCTGGCGGCTCTGCGTCATTCCGCCAGCCATGTAATGGC
Organism: Lachnospiraceae bacterium; assembly: GCA_030537215.1. GTDB lineage: Bacteria > Bacillota > Clostridia > Lachnospirales > Lachnospiraceae > Caccovicinus. Next base: position 9,079 of record JAUNOF010000038.1, on the reverse strand, counting down.
TCAGGCGATCAAGCGTTTATATCCACAGGCCAAGCTGGCCATCGGGCCTTCCATTGCAGATGGATTTTATTATGATATTGACCCGGCTGATCCCATTACCGCAGAGGATCTGCCGAAAATCGAGGCAGAGATGAAGAAGATCATTAAGGAAGCGCTGCCCATTGAGCGGTTTACCCTGCCCAGAGAGGAAGCTATCGCCCTGATGAAGGACAAGGAGGAGCCTTATAAGGTAGAACTGATCCAGGATCTTCCAGAGGGTGAGGAGATCAGCTTCTATAAGCAGGGAGAGTTTACTGATCTGTGTGCCGGCCCTCATCTGATGAATACCAAGGAGGTGGGCAAAGCGTATAAGCTGACCAGTATTGCCGGAGCCTACTGGAGAGGCAATGAGCACAATAAGATGCTGACCCGTATCTATGCAACCGCCTTTGCAAAGAAGGAGGAGCTGGACGCCTACATTACCATGATGGAGGAGGCAAAGAAGCGTGATCACAGAAAGCTGGGAAAGGAGTTAGGCTTGTTCATGATGCATGAGGCCGGCCCAGGCTTCCCCTTCTTCCTGCCAAAGGGTATGATGCTAAAGAACACGCTGCTGGATTACTGGAGAGAGATCCATAAGAAGGCTGGCTATGTGGAGATTTCCACTCCCATCATCTTAAACCGCAGCCTGTGGGAAACCTCCGGTCACTGGGATCATTATAAGAATAACATGTACACCACCATCATTGATGAGGAAGACTATGCCATCAAGCCGATGAACTGCCCGGGCGGTGTTCTGGTATATGCCTCTGAACCCCGCTCCTACCGGGATCTGCCTCTGCGCATGGGTGAACTGGGATTAGTTCACCGCCATGAGAAGTCCGGCCAGCTTCATGGCCTGATGCGGGTGCGCTGCTTTACTCAGGATGATGCCCATATTTTCATGACTCCGGAGCAGATCAAGGATGAGATCAAGGGCGTAGCCGGATTGATCAATGAGGTGTATTCCTTATTTGGATTTAAGTATCACGTAGAACTGTCTACCAGACCAGAGGACAGCATGGGAAGTGACGAGGATTGGGAGATGGCAACGGAAGGCCTTCGCTCTGCACTGGATGAGCTTGGCCTGAATTATGTGGTCAATGAAGGAGACGGTGCATTCTACGGACCGAAGATCGATTTCCATCTGGAGGATTCCATTGGAAGAACCTGGCAGTGCGGAACGATCCAGTTGGATTTCCAGCTTCCCCAGCGGTTTGAATTGGAGTACATCGGCGCAGATGGTGAGAAGCATCGTCCGATCATGATCCACCGTGTTGTCTTTGGCTCCATTGAGCGTTTTATCGGTATTCTGATCGAGCACTTCGCAGGTGCATTCCCTACCTGGCTGGCTCCGGTTCAGGTAAAGGTGCTGCCGATCTCCGACAAGTATGCAGAGTATGCCAAGAAGGTGCAGAATCAGCTTGATGCCGCCGGAATTCGTGCAGAGCTTGATACCCGTTCGGAAAAGATCGGCTACAAGATCCGCGAGGCACAGACCCAGAAGATCCCTTATATGCTGATCGTCGGTCAGAAGGAAGCGGAAGAGGGCACGGTTTCTGTGAGAAGCCGTTTCGCAGGTGATGAGGGCAGCAGCAGTCTGGCTGACTTTATTGCAGCGATCCAGAAGGAGATCTGTGAAAAGACCATCCGCAAGGTGGAAGCAGCTGATAAGAAGGCTCAGTAACCATTTGACTGAACGGTTATCGATAGAAAGATGTTGGAATGAAAACAAATCAGAAACGATTATTTTATCTGGACGTGATCAGGGTGGCAGCCGCCATCCTGATTGTGGTTTATCATTTTTCCCTGTCCATCACGCTGCCGGGAATCTTCCGCTCTGCTGATATCCTTCATGCTACGGTGAACGGAAGCTGGGGCATGACGCCGGTTTACTGCTTTTTTATGGTGTCAGGGGCGGCGCTTCTGCACCGCTATGGACATAACCATCGGCTGGACGTGAAACAATTTTATAAAAAACGGTTTTTCAGCATCTATCCCCTGTTCTGGATTGCCTATGTGATTGGCTTTTTTGCAGTATACTGGCAGCTTGGACACTTATATGACATCCCTACCTGGTCTTTGATCTGGTCGGTGATGGGGATCGACGGATGGATCGTAAACTGGATTCCTACCTTTTATATGGTAGGAGAATGGTTTTTGGGCAGCATTATTATGCTCTATCTGGTATTTCCGCTGGTGCGGGTCTGCTGGAAGAAGAACCGGAATCTGACGATGGCGGTCTCCTTCCTGGCCGCGGCAGCTTTGTTCTGGTATCATCCATTTCCCATGGATATCAAGCAGAATCCGGTGGTGGATTTGTTTTATTTCCTGTTGGGAGGCTGGATCGAAGGGATCCGGGCCTGGCTGATGGATGAGGAAGAGAAGGAGAGAAGGAACAGGAAGAGAAAACTGGCAGTTCTGATCTGGTGTGTAAGCCTTGTTATTCTTGCTGTCTGGTTTCTTGCGCCGATTACAGACAGCCTTCCGCCGATGGAAGCCACGGTGTCCGCTCAGGCCTCCGGTCTGGGAATGTTCCTCCGCCAAAGCTTTATTTTGGTGTGCACCTGTGCCTTCTATGTGTTTTGTATAGGAATTTCCAAATGGCTGGAGCAATCTCGGCACTGGAACCGGATTGTTTTGGAAATCAGTGGAAAAACCTACGGAATCTTCCTGACTCACCATATGGTAAGCCAGCTGATCTGCAGGCATTTTGACGGCGTCAGTTCCAGCAGAAGAGAAGTGTGTATGATTTTGATTCTTGTTTTCCTGGCAACCTGGGTGATGACCCTTGCAATTTATCGGATCGAATCATACATAAAAGATAAATTTTGAACCATACTAACTTTGTCTTACAATTAATCCATTTAAGGAGGAACTTATTATGACAAAGTTAGATTGTAATGTAACAAGCTGTATGCATAACGCTGACAATTGCTGCTGCAAAAGCGAGATCATCGTAGACGGCCATCAGGCCAAGGAGCCCTGTGAGACCTGCTGCGGCAGCTTTGACGAGAACAAGGGCGGAGCCTTTACCAACCTGTTTAAAACTCCGGAGAAAAAGCTGGAGGTAGGCTGTGAAGCGGTGAACTGTATCTATAATAAGGAACGCCGATGTTCAGCCGAACACATCGGCATTGCCGGTGACGGAGCCAGCGAAGCCTCCCAGACTGAGTGCAGCAGCTTCCGGGCAAGATAAAGGGAAAAGACAATGACAAGAATGCAGCCTCTAACATGATTTCTTTTGTTTCATTTTAGAGGCTGTTTTTTTGTCTGAAATGTGATAAGGTATATATTAGAGAGAAAAGGACAGCTACCAGGGAGGAAAAGATGATCGAAGCGGCAAACATTCGTAAACGGTACCGGAGAGGCAGGGAGGTATTAAGGGATATTTCTTTTTATGCCCAGCCGGGGGAATGCGTAGGAATTGCCGGGGAAAATGGCTGCGGGAAGACCACCCTTTTATCCATTCTGGCGGGAACCCTGAAGGCAGATGGGGGAAGCCTGAAGTATTTTGGCAGGGATGGTCTGGCGGACAGGAGGGCCATACGGGAGCTTGTGGCATATGTGCCCCAGGAAAATCCGCTGATGGAGGAATTGTCAGTGAGAGATAATCTTTTGCTGTGGCATCGGGGAGATCAGGCAGGGCTGAAGCGGGATCTGGAATCCGGATCAGCAGCTATGCTGGGATTGTCCGGCCACGAGAAGGAGACGGCAGGAAAGCTTTCCGGGGGAATGAAGAAGCGCCTTTCCATTGCCTGCGCCCTTGCCGGCCAGGGCAGGATTCTGGTGATGGATGAGCCTGGTGCGGCTCTGGACCTTCTGTGCAAGGAAGCCATCCGAAATTATCTGGAGTCCTACCGAAGAAAGGGAGGAATCGTGGTTCTCACATCCCATGACCTGATGGAATTAAAAATGTGCAGCAGGATCTATATTATGAAAGGCGGTGTGCTGATACCGTTAGAGCAGGGATTTCCCCTGGAACGTCTGTCTGAGAAGCTGTAGGGAACGGAGAACAAGGTAGCTGTTTTACCAAAGAGGAGGAACGAGTATGATGAGATGCCCATTTTGCAACGTGGAGATAACGGATGACGCCATTTTTTGTCCGGAATGTGGTCAGAGAGTAAAGCAGCCGGGAGGCAGCGATTCCTGGGGGCAGTCTGCCCCGGACGGGGCTGGAAGCCCCGGCTATTATGGGAATGGCGATTATGTTCCAGGTCAGGCGCCTTTGGCATCTCCTCCAACCAAGAAAAAGGCGGGAAAGTGGATCGGAATCGGAGCCGGGCTTGCGGCAGCGGCGGCGGCAGCAGTGTTCGCCGGAGTAAGGCTGATGGCAAAGGAACCGAAGGATGTGGTGATTGATGCCTTCAAAAGCGTCTATTCTTCTGAGATTACATATCCCGCCGAGGAGGTATTCGGCTGGAAAGCTCTTATGAAACGAGGAAGAACCCAAAATATGGAGGCAGAATTCAGCCTGGCCCTGGAACAGTGCAGCGAAGAGATGGCCAGCCCGTTTATCGGAACCGGTTTTTCCGTTGTCAGCCAATCGGATATTCAACAGAAGCGGATGTCGGCACAGCTGGAGACCAGGATTGCCAACATGGATTTTGTAGCTATGGATCTGTATCTGGATCAGGAGGAGCTGGCGATTGCTGTTCCAAAGATCAGCAGGAATGTGTTTACGGTATATTATGGAAATGATTTAGAAGGGCAGATCGCTGACTCTCCTGTAGCGGGAGAATTGATCCGGCAGACCGGCATCCAGACCTCCGCAATCAATGACTATATGGATTATATATGGTCCATGTATGATACCCAGGAGGAACGGCCCTTTGATCTGGAGGCGCTCTGGACTCGTTATAAGGAGGGAAGTCAGGCGATTCATGACCTTAAGGAAGCCATAACAGTGGAAAAAACAGAAAGTGCCTCCTACACCATTGATGGAAAAACTGTAAAATGCAGAGGCTATCACGTAGTGATCCCCCAGCAGGCCATGATCGACTTTGCAGATACCACATCTCAGTTTTTTATTGAGGATCAGACCTTAAAGGATGATGCGGCGGATTTCCTAAGTCAGATGATTGCCGTCAGCGGCGGTCGGGGAACTGGCGGCATGAGCGCAAAGGAGCTGCAGAGGGAAGCGTGGGATACCCTGGAGGAGTACGCAGATATGATGGTTGACGCCATGGAGGATTCGGTTGAGGACATCACCATGACCGTTTATGTAGATAAAAAGGGACGTCTGGCCGCCTTTGAGGCAGAAACCAGCCTGGATATCGATGGAGAGGAATTAGAGGTAACGGCAGAAGGGCAGATGAGAGGCGGAAGCTATGTTTCTCAGAATGCAGACTGGGATATTACAATCAGGGGAGACGGCGGCAAGGTCACGATTTCCGTATCGGAAGAGGGGGAATACAATGATAAGATTTTGACGAAGCGCGTAGCTGTAAAAGCGAGCGGCGGAGGACAGAAGATAACCTTTGACTGGGACGGAGAATATGACAGAGTGTCAGGAGATTACAGTTTGGAGTGTTCCTGGGACGGAGCTGCGGCCGGCAGCCTTGCGGCGGACGGCACCATATCGGATTTAAAACCGGGCGAAGCCATCGATATTTCTGTGGATGAGATTTGCTTAAAGTTGGAAGATGGAACCAGGGTGGCTTTCTCCGGCGGCTATGGACTGAGACCTCTGGAGGATGAGGTTGCCATGCCGAAGGGGGAGAGATTTGATGTGCTGGCTGCCGATCTGATGGATTGGCAGGAAGCGGCAGAGGAGGCCGCGGGAAATATGGAGACGATTATGAACATGCTGAACGGACTGCTTTATGGGGCTTCCTTCAGCTAGAAAAGGAAAGGGAAAGGAAGCGTAACCGGCCGGCATGGTATGGTTGCAGGAAGCGGTATGATGGCAGCGTTCACTTATTTTAAGATGGAAATGAAGCGGGCGTGCAGGATTTTTCCGGTATTTATGGCAGGGGCAATTGTGCTGGCGGCATTGCTGGGCACAATTGCTCTTTTGGCAGGAAAGGTTCTTTACGGGGAGCAAGCGGCCGGGCGGGTTCAGACTGGTGTAATTCTGCCGGAGAAGGACGGCGCTGCCCGGCAGGCTGTGGCTATGCTTGGTTCCATGGACAGTGTGAAAAGTATATGTGATTTTCAGTATGTTGGGGAAGAAGAGGGTAGAAGAATGCTGAGAGAAGGGGAGCTTTCCGCCCTTTTAATTGTTCCGGAGGATTTCATTCAGAGCATTATGGACGGAAGCAACCATCCGGTGACAGTAATTCTGCCGGAGAACCCAGGCATTGAGGCAGGTATATTCCGGGAGCTTACCGAGGCGGGAACCAGAACATTAAAATCCGCCCAGGCGGCGATCTATGCAGTGGATGCGTGGTGCATCCAATCCGGCAATCGGGATCAGATTCCTAAGGCGGAGGCGGACCTTAACCGCATCTATCTGAAATATGCCCTTGACCGGGAGGCATATTTTAAAACGCGCATGGTGTCGGTCTCTGGAAATATGACAGCGGCGGAACATTTTTTCGTCTGCTTTTTGGTGTTGTTTCTGGTTCTGGGAGGGATTCCGGTATCCGGTTTTTTCCGAAAGGAACCCCGGGTATTTTATAAGAAGCTTAAGCTGATAGGAATCGGGGAGGGCTGTTCATCCGCAGCTGCCATCCTGGCTGTTTCCTGTATGTATACAGGTGTGCTGGCTGTTTTAGGAGGAATGGGAGCTCTTCTGTGGCCTTCTGTGAAAACGGCTGTGATGGAAATTTCCGTTCCCGGATTAGCCGGGATTTTCCTCACTGCTATGGCGGCAGCGGCTATGATCACGGCAGTCTATGAGCTGTGCGGCAGCAGGCTGGCAGGAATGATGGTGATCTTCTGGGGAAGTATTGTGATGATGTTTTGCTCCGGCGGAATCCTTCCCTCCGCCTTTTTGCCGGAGGCAATTAAGAAAATAGGAGCTGTACTGCCGGGAGCGTATATGATCGATGCTTTAGAGAAAGCGCTGTTTTCCAGGTGGAGCCTGACAGAGACGGGGAGGATGGCAGGAATCGCAGTGTTCTTTTGGGGAGCGGCGGCGCTGGGAAGGAGGAGCCATGGGTGACAGTGTGATCTGGTTTCTGTTATCCTGCAAAAGGCAGGTAAAACGGATGTCTTTTCTTGTGGTGCTTTTCTGTATTCCCCTGCTTTTGTTTGCCGTAGCTGCCTTAAGCAGGAAGGAGGACGGCGGTTTGAGGATCGCCCTCTATGGGGAGGAAGGGCTGGGGCTGGAGGCAGCAGAAGCGTTAATCAGGCTTCCAGGCGCATGCTCCTTTTATTTGTGCGAAAGTGAAGAGGAAGTAAAACAGGATGTGGCCACAGGAAGGGCGGAGTGTGGCTATCTGTTCCCCAATGATCTTAGAGAACGATTGGAGCAGGATGAGTTTCGCCGTTCCATCCAGCTATATTTCTCACCGGCCACCGTTCTTTCCTCTATGTCAGAGGAGGTGGTGTTTTCTGTTATCATGGAGATTTACGGGCCAGAGCTTCTGGAACGATACAGCAGAGAACAGGGCTGGGATCAGGCTGCCGTAGAAGCGCTGTACCAGAAATATTCCGCAGACGGCAGCACCTTTTCCTTCCGGTATGAGGAGGATGGCAAAGGCACATGGGAGGAAAACCGGCTGACAGCCGCTTTTCCTGTCAGGGGAATCGGAGCAGTCTTTGTTTTTATGACCGGGATCTTTGCTGCGGCAGCTCTGGCGGAGGATGAGAAGAAGGGACTGTTTCTTCGGGTATCAGGAGCCAGGAAGTATTGGTACTTCTTTTTGGGCATTCTGGCAGCGGTATTTCTGGGAGCCGCGGCGGTGCTGATTTCCCTTTTCCTTACCGGCGAGGCAGCCAGGGGCGCGGCAGGTTTTTGGAAGGAAATTGCTGCCATGGCGGTATATGGAACCGGGGTCGCCCTGTTTTCCTGTCTGTTAAAGCAGGCAGCCAGACGGGGAGAGGTGATTGTAAGTCTGACGCCCTTCTTTTTGATCGGAAGTCTGGCGCTTTGCCCTGTTTTTATTGATGCAGGCAGATGGATTCCAGGTCTTCGGACGGCGGGGAGGCTGTTTCTGCCCTGGTACTATTTACGATTGTTTCGTTGATAGAAAACATGAACTCCGTCTTTACAAATGAAAAACAGAATTGTATACTGATAGCGAATGAGAAAAGGAGGGCTCCATGATGGAACGAATGAAAAATCTTGCTTATTACAATGGGAAAATTACCTTGATTGACGATATGATGATACCGGCCAACGACAGAGGCTTTTATTTCGGCGACGGCATTTACGAGGCAGCTATGGTATTCAACCATAAGATCTATGCTCTGCAGGATCATCTGGACCGTATGTTCAACAGTGCAGCCATGCTGCGGATTGAATTGCCGTATACCAAGGAGGAGGCAGGCGCTCTGCTCTCAGAGCTGGTACAGAAGGTGGAGAGTGACTGCCAGTTCCTGTACTGGCAGGTAACCCGGGGAACCTCGCCCAGAAATCACCTGTTTCCGGAGGGAGTGACCAGCAATCTTTATGTGTACAGCAAGCCCTGGAAGGGCGTGGAGATGTCGGATGAGTATCGCTTAAAAAGTATTGTAGATACCCGGTTCTTCCACTGCAATATCAAGACGCTGAACCTGATCCCCAATATTATGGCGGCTCAGCAGGCAAAGGAGGCGGGCTGTCAGGAGGCGGTATTTGTACGTGACGGTTATGTGACAGAAGGCTCCCATTCGAATGTTTCCATGATCAAGGACGGGGTATTTATCACCCATCCTCTGGACAATCTGATTCTGCCGGGAACGGAGCGGAAGCATATCATCGCCTGGTGCGGTGAACTGGGAATTCCGGTGGAGGAGAGAGCCTTTACCCTGGAGGAGCTGATGGAGGCGGATGAGATCATTATGTCCAGCACCAGCCATCCAAGCATGAGGGCCATGGAGCTGGACGGGAAGCCGGTTGGGATGAAAAATCCGGAATTGGTGCAGAAGCTGCGGGATAAGTATATGGAGGCGATTGCGCGGTAAGGCGTTG
>JAUNOF010000198.1 GCA_030537215.1 Lachnospiraceae bacterium | reverse complement strand
AATAATCTCCCCATCATCGGGAACCAGCAGGTTCCCGGAGTAATACTGCTTACCTTCTTCTGTATACTTGTCCTTCCGCACTGCCAGATTCTTGTCCTCAGTGTGCCACAAAATCAGGTTGGGAATACCCAGAGACTCAGCCAGCTCAGCAGCATCCTTCACCGTGCTGTGGTGCTTTTCATAGGGCTGGAAGCGCTCACGGTCTTCATAAAGGCAGAATGCTTCATGGAGGAGCCAGCGGCTGTCTGCTACATAGCGTTCACACAGAGGATTGTAGGGTTCATCTCCGGCGCAGGCCAGCTTTGTGCCGTCTGACAGGATCATGGTAAATCCAAACTGGGGCGCTTTGGTGGAGTGGATATCAAAGAAGGTCACCGGATGCTCCAGGATATTGCGAGTCTCGCCGTCTTCCACGGCGATCAGCCGGATGGGGCCGCCGATCAGCTTCTGGATCTTTTTCTGAGTGGTCAGGCGGCAGAGGGTGAGGATGGTATCTACCAGGCCGGGATGGCAGTATATATTCAGCTGCCCTTGGTAATTTCCTTTATTAATCTGCTGGCCGATCATGCGGATCATCCATACAACACCCAGAATATGGTCTGTATGTTCGTGGGTGACAAAAAGGTGATGGATCCTGGTGAGAGGCACCTCCATGTCCTCTAAGATCCGCAGAATCCCATTGCCGCCGCCGGCGTCCACCATGAAAAATTCATCCCCCTGACGGATGGCAAAGCAGGTGTTGTAGCAGCGGGAAACCGCAGCATTGCCGGTGCCGAATACATAAAGCTGTTCCATATCAAACTCTCCATTTCTATTTTTTGTTTTCGTACAAGCGGTAAATCAAAGGCCGGTTACTTTTCTTTTTGGATAACCGATGTTATAATTGGTGATATACAGCGGCGTTTTGTCCGAGCAGAAATGTCCAAAGTGCCATGCAACTATCATGGTACTATAAAAAATTAAAAATTTCAATGGTGGAGGGGAACAATGCGAGATTTAGATTATTTGAAACTACTGTCCAAGGACTATCCGACCGTCCGGTCTGCCTGCAGCGAGATCATCAACTTACGAGCAATCATGGGACTGCCGAAGGGAACCGAATATTTCTTCAGCGATCTGCACGGCGAGTATGAGGCGTTTGTGCATCTGCTGAAAAGCTCTTCCGGTATCATCCGTGAGAAGATCAAGCAGACCTTTGGCTATATTATCCCGGAGGAGGAGCAGATCGCTCTGGCCAATCTGATCTATTATCCGGACCGTGTGATCAATAAGATGACAGCAGCAGGAAAGAACACAGAGGACTGGCAGAAAGTTACGATCTATCGTCTGGTCCGCATCTGCAAGGAGGTGTCTTCCAAGTATACCCGCTCCAAAGTGAGAAAGAAAATGCCCCAGGAATTTGCATATGCCATTGACGAGATGCTTCATGTCGATTATAATGACGAGAATAAAAAGGTATATTACAGCGAGATTATTCAGACCATTTTGGATGTTCAGATTGCAGACAAGTTTATTATCGCCTTAAGCCGTCTGATCCAGAACCTGACCATTGACAACCTTCATATTATCGGCGATATTTTTGACCGGGGACCCAGAGCAGATATTATTATGAATGAACTGATGCAGTTCCACGATGTGGACATCCAGTGGGGCAATCACGACATCTCCTGGATGGGCGCCGCCACCGGCAATCTGGCCAGCATCTGCGTGGTGCTGCGCATCGCCATCAGCTACAACAGCTTTGACGTGCTGGAGGACGGCTATGGCATTAACCTGCGGCCTCTGTCCATGTTTGCGGCAAGCATTTACAAGGATGACCCATGCGAACGGTTCCAGCCTAAGATTCTGGATCAGAACATTTATGATGCGGTAGACCCGGGACTGGCGGCAAAGATGCATAAGGCCATTGCGGTTATGCAGTTTAAGCTGGAGGGACAGATCATCAAGCGTCATCCGGACTATAAGATGGAGGATCGGATCCTTCTGGAGCATATTGATTACGCCAAGGGAACGGTGAATATCAGCGGCAGGGAATACCCGATGATGGATATGAACTTCCCCACCATCGACCCCAAAGATCCGCTGCGCCTGACACCGGAGGAGGAGGAGCTTTTATATACGCTTGCTCTTTCCTTCCGCCACAGTGAGCTGCTGCACCGCCATATTAAGTTTATCTACAGTCACGGAAGCATGTACAAGTGCTATAATTCCAATCTGTTGTATCACGGCTGTATCCCAATGCGCAAGGACGGCAGCTTTGACGATATGGTGATCGATGGCGTTTCCTATTCCGGCAAGGCTCTGCTGGATTTTATTGATCAGCGGGTAAAGAAGGCGTATTTCCTGCCGGAGTTTGATCCGGAGAAGGAGAAATGCCGGGACTTTATGTGGTATCTGTGGTGCGGCGCCAAGTCTCCGGTATTCGGCAAGGACCGGATGACTACATTTGAACATTATTTTGTAGAAGATAAATCCACCCACAAGGAGAATTTTAATCCGTATTATAAGCTGAGCCAGCAGGTGGAATACTGTGATAAGATTCTGAAGGAATTCGGACTTTCTACGGAGGGCTCCCACATTATTAACGGCCATGTGCCGGTGAAGCTGAAGGACGGGGAGACTCCGGTAAAGGCGGAGGGCAAGCTGTATGTAATTGACGGCGGCTTGTCCAAGGCATACCAGTCCAAGACTGGAATCGCCGGATATACCTTGATCTATAACTCTCACCATCTGGCTTTGGCTGAGCATAAGCCATTTGATCCGAACCAGGAGAGCACACCTCGGGTTGCGATCGTGGAAAAGATGAAAAAGCGTGTGATGGTGGCTGACACGGATAAGGGTGCGGAGCTTGCGTCGCAGATCGATGATCTGAAGCAGCTGGTAGAGGCTTACCGGAAGGGTACCCTGAAGGAAAGGATACGTTAATACATGGATAAAAATGAATTTTTAGAGAAACTGGCAAAGGCGCTGGCAGGGCAGGTGCCGGCATCTGTGGTTGAGGAGAATATCAATTATTACAGCAGCTATATCTCCGGAGAGGTTCAGAAGGGAACTCCGCTGCAGCAGGTGCTGGACGATTTGGGGGATCCCAGACTGATTGCAAAGTCCATCATTGATGCCAATGGCGGAGGCAACGACATGGCCGGCTTTTATGAGGACAGCGGACGCAGCGGACACCGTTCCCAACGGGAGCCGGAGAAAGAGGATCCCTTTGGGCAGCAGTCTGAAAGGTTCCGAAGCTTTCATTTCAGCGGCTTTTGGGGACTGCTCCTTCTGATCGTGATCGTATGCTGCATTTTTATGGTGGTAGGAACTGTGATTGGAGGAATTTTTCTGCTGATCCGCCCGATCCTGCTTCCTCTGCTGATTATTCTTCTGGTCTACCATATGTTCCGAGGACCCAGGCGATTCTAAGAATTAAATTTTATTTGATACTGTGCAGAATGAACACTGCACAGTATTTTTTAATGCTTTTTTTCAAAAACTTGACAAATATTAAAAAGTTAGTTACAATAGGAACGTGGCTGAGTAACAGATTTGTAACAGTTTTGAAATAATTAAGTTTGAATCGTAAAAAGTTCGATTTGTTTCCCAATTAACGGCGGTGAGGGATAAGCCGCCATCCTGCCGGATTGGCTGGACGGGAAACGAACATAATAAAAATGCAAGGGAGATCGTACATGAATAAATCCTGGAAGAGAATGATCGGAGTTTTTTGTTTCTGCGGTGTGATGGGCAGTATGCCTCTTACTGCATATGCTGATAATTTTGAAGGAATTCAGATGGTGGAGGCAAAGGAGTCGGCAGGAGCGAATTATATCGATGTGGATGCAGCAGCGGTGTCAGCAGTAGCAGCAGCCGTAGTATCCACAGCCGAAGCGAATCAATCTGCACTGAGCTATGGGGCATCGGGACAGGCATCCGCCGGAAATCAGTTGGATGGACAGGCTGAAGAAGCAGATGGGCAGGACGAGGAGGAGGCAGCAGCCGCTTCAGAGTCTGGTTCTCAGTCAGGAGCAGAGGCAGTATCGATTCAGGGAACATCCGATATCCGTCAGCAGGTTGTAAACTATGCATTGTCCTTTTTAGGCGGGCCATACCGTTATGGGGGCAATGATCCAAGGACCGGTGTGGACTGCTCTGGTTTTACCCGGTTTGTGCTGAGCAATGCGGCAGGCATACAGATGGCACGGTCCTCCGGTTCTCAGGCATCTCAGGGAGTAGCAGTCAGTGTTGATCAGATGCAGCCAGGCGATCTGCTGTTTTACGGCAGCCAGAAGGGCAGCATTAATCATGTGGCCATGTATATCGGCGCAGGAAAGATCGTACATGCTTCTACATATAAGACAGGCATCAAAATCTCTGACTGGAATTACCGCAATCCAGTGCGCATTGTTAATGTGCTGGGTTAGTGTGCTGTCTACATTCAAAGGATAAAATCGAGAGAAAATAGGTTCAAAGGATAATAACTCAAGGAATCAAAATAAAGGATAGAAAGAAAAGACCCGGGCAGGGGAGCTGCCCGGGTCTTTTTGAGGGGAGTATAAATAATTAATAAGGGTAGGAAAAATCATTTTAAGGGAAACGATTCTTCCGCATACTAATTATAATATAGTACTATCGAAAAATCAACAAGTTATGAATAATAAAAAAAATTTGCTCCATACTATTCCCGTAACCAAATTAAGTGCCGGAATAACCGGACAAGATTCAGGAGGTATAGAAAAATGGCAAAGAACAATTACAATGATATGGACAACAATACCAGCCGCAACAGCAGCAGAAATGAAACGGAGAACCGTTCTCAGAACAGCTCCAGAAA
>JAUNOF010000037.1 GCA_030537215.1 Lachnospiraceae bacterium | reverse complement strand
CTCCGGGATATACTTTATAACAACCTCATCATAGTAAGGAGCTTCGCCCCAATAAGAAAGAGCGTCTGCACGACGCTCTTAAATCATCTGCCCTGCACAGATGATAGTATATGATATCCGATATTATGCCGCCACTCTGAAAAGACCAAACCTACTCTATTTGGACAACTTTTTTCGGAACTCAGAAGGTAGTTCTCCAAATTCCTTTTTGAACACTTCGGAGAATTTACTGGGATTATCGTATCCCATTTTAGCAGCAATTTCTGTTATGCTGTCAGAAGTATCCCGAAGCAAAATCGTGGCAGCCTGCATACGATAGGATTTCATATAAGCATAAATGGAACACCCGTAAACGCCTTTGAAGCAGACCTTCATTGAGGTAAGAGGAATTTCAAATTTTTCTGACAGCTCTTGCAACGTATAATGGCTGCGAAGATCGGCTGTCATATATTCCTGTATTTTCTTCACTGTCTGCACCTGATTTCTTGCAAAGTATCTTCGCTCCTCCTGATCATCCTGGAGCGAAACATGATTTAGGAACATCAGCAATTCCAACACTTTCACTTTCAGATAATAAGCAATCATCTGAGGCTCTACATGGTAAAGCTCTGAAAAAATATGTTCGATTTCACTTTGAGTTCGTAATACAATGCAGGTGTCATTTTTGCAAAATTTATCTGCAATGGAAAAGACATCTATATTCAGCCCGCCAATCACACGTTCTATCCGTTTCATGGTCTGATCCGCCTGAGGAAGATCAATGGTAATAGATATGCCGTGATAATGCGACAATGGAAAATAAGTTGATGTGGTTTTATTTGTCAGACGGTTAATTGCAAGATCACCGGCACCAACATACTGATAATTTCCGTTAGCAAACTCACATTCAAAACGGCCCTCCCGGCAATGATTGATTTCCAGTACATCAGAGTGCGGCAGTTTGTTTTGATTTTGTCCATCGCTCATGTGAAAATCATTATAGAATAACTCAATACCGGGAAGAATTTCATAACGAGTAATTACACCCTCACCAGTCACGTTTTTCATTCTGTAAATGTAGCAGCCATCTTCGCTGACAATTTTTTGGATTTCCGGGTCAAAAAAGTCTGTAAATTGCTGTTCGCTCATTTGTATTTCCTCCTGGGTTAGCGCAAGCAAACCATAGTTAGTATAGCATTTTTTCATGGCCGCAGTCCATAGATATTTTTGCGTCCCTTATTTTCTATGGCAAGCTACGCGATGATGTGCTATACTTGGAACAATAAAGCAGAATTTGGAGGGATACCGACAATGAAATTAAAGAACATTTTGATTGTTGTTAAAGATATTGAAAAATCGAAACGGTTTTATCACGATTTGTTCGGTCTTGATATGGTACTTGACAATGATGGCAATATGATTTTAACAGAAGGGCTTACACTTCAAGATGAGAAAATTTGGAGGGAGTTTTTGGGGAAAGATATTATCTTGAAAAATAATGCTTGCGAATTGTATTTTGAAGAACGAGATATAGAGTCATTTATTGAAAAGCTGGAAAAATTATATCCGGAAGTGCAATATGTCAATCGACTTATGACGCATAGCTGGGGACAAAAGATAGTCCGTTTTTACGATTTGGATGGTAACTTGATTGAGGTAGGAACACCTATGTAATGTCATGACTTTCACAGCTGGATGGAGGACGCAAATTGAACGAGAATATAAATCATATATTTGGAAATTGGAATGAGACAATCATATGGTCCTGCTTACAAGGTGTAATGGGGGAGATATATACGAATTCTGCAGGAGATGCTGCAATGGCATTATTAGGAGATTTTGCTTTTTATGCAGGAAAGCCTAGCGAAGAATTAATTCGATTCAAACCGCAAGGCTGCAGCCGAGAGGTTATCATTATGGTTCCGCAGGATGATAATTGGGCGGAATTAATTGAAAAAAGCTATGGTGATAAAGCAAAGAAGGTTTCAAGGTATGCAATCAAAAAAGAGAATAATATTTTTGATGGACATAAATTAAAGCAGGCAATTTCAGAATTGCCGGAGGGCTATGAACTGAAGCTGCTGGAAGAGCAGGAATATGCTTTGTGCCGGAATAATAGATGGGCAACGGATTTGGTATCGCAGTTTAAGGATTATGATACATATAAAAAATTAGGATTGGGCGTGGTTGCTTTTAAGGATGGAGAATTAGTGGCAGGCGCTTCCTCCTACAGCAGATACCGGGAAGGGATTGAAATAGAAATAGATACAAGGGAGGATCATAGAAGAAAAGGACTGGCATATGCGTGCGGGGCAAAGCTTATCCTGCAGTGTCTGGAAAAAGGACTATATCCCAGTTGGGATGCCCAGAATATGTGGTCTGTGGCGTTGGCTGAAAAGCTGGGATATCATTTCAGCCATGAATATCCTGCCTACGAAGTAATGGGAAAAGCTTGGGAAGATGGCTGTGCTGTCAGGTAAAAGAGAAGCCTGACGGGGAACCAGAATCGGAAAAAGAAAGGCGGCAGAGACTATCGTTCCAATTATAGATAAGAAAAAAACGGGATGTCGGTTGGCCTATTATATGAAGATCAACGGCCTGACTCCAAGAGACATACAGGAGTATCTTTCCTTATCCTGCGTGCAGACGGTGTATCGATGGCTGGATGGAAGCAATGTTCCCAACGTTCATCATTTATATGCATTAAGTCAATTGTTTCAGGTACAGCTCGATCATATGATTGCAGGCGATCGAAAGCCTGAGCATTATCAAACACGAATTCAACAGACGGATCGGCTGCTGATTTACGGGAAGAAATTAAGCAGAGACCCGGCTGCATCATTTATCATAATGGGGCAGCAGGCCTCAAGCTGAGAAGGCAGCGGGATGAAAAGATCCCGCTGCCGGATTCTCAGATACTCCATTTCAAATCCGGCCTATTTGCGCCGATTTCAAAATGGTATTTCACAATACCCAGGTCAATCTTTGTATAAAAGCCCATTCCGGCTTTTGCGGATACTTGATTACCATTGAGAGTAAAGAGAAACTTTTGCTGGTTCATTGCCGTAGGTGCAAGAAGGGCGGCATTTACTCCATTTTTAAACCAGTCTGGTACTTGCCCTTCTGTTTTTGCTACTTCTTCGAAAGATTTGGATTTGTGTGCCGCGCCCTGGTTTTCTCCATAACCGATCGAAATAACAATACATAATTTTTCACCCTGCTTCAGGGAAAAAGCAGATTTTATTTTCGTATAAGTCATTGCAACCCAACAGGTATTCAAGCCTAGTTGCTGTGCCCGCAATACAAGACGTTCTCCGTAGTAGCCGCACTTTTCTTCCAGATCCGATCCCTTTTTACCGATCATGGCAATATAGCTTGTAACACCGCTGAATTTTCCATAATGTGCCATAAAACTGTTAAACGCCTTTGGCTCATTTGTTACAAGCTGGATATGCAGTCCGCTTTCTTTATTACAGCTTTCGATCTCTGCCTGCAGCGCAGAAATGATTTCTGCAGCTAAAGGCTTGTTTTTGTATTGTCTGACGCTATGGCGCAGATTCATTGCTTCTATTAAATTCATATGTTTCCTCCTCGTATAATTTCCTGCAATGCGAATGAAACAACTGTCTTTGCAAACGTGATTTAATCGTTGTCCCCGCTGCGATCTGGTAATTGCTCCATGATTTCCTTTGCATGCTGCAGCATGTTGATCAGCTTGTTGATGGCTTCCATGTCCGCATCAAAATAATAGTAGTTTTTTGTCCCTTCCCGACGCATTTTAAGGAGTCCGGCATCTTTCAATATTTGAATATGGTGAGATACCGCAGGACGGGAGAGATGGGATTTTTCCGTAATTGCTCCAACGCGGATTCCGCTGCAATGCTCCATCCGCATCATTTCAAGCATAAGGTGCTGGCGGTTTTCGTCGCCCAATGCAAGGAGAATCTTTTGACAGCCTTCAAATTCTTCTGCTAAGTGCCGAATATCCTCGATGTAAGACAAAATAGTTACCTCCTTCGTTTAATCCTTTGAACCATTGTATCACGTTTTTGATGAGAAAGATCATTGGTAAAGAAAATCGAGACCATTATTTTTTATCCTGATTTGGCTGATTTTGTTGAAACAAACCAACAGCCGATGAAATTCAACATTTGCTGAAAGAAATACAAGGAAGTATGTCTCTTGCCCGAAAAGGTTAATCTACTTTATGGAGATTAATCTTTTTCTTTTTGCAAAAATTGTAAAAATAGTTTTTGCTGTACGGCGTCTATCTTTGGGATCAGGGAGAGAGGTGAAAACAATCCACGGTCAAATCGGTCACAGTTTTTAAACAAATTTGAAAAGAATAAAAAAAAATCAAAAAAATGCTTGCAAAATTGTTGAATGTGACTATAATTATGGTGTGAAACAGGTGTCCCGCCAAATGGGACAACACAAAAGGAGATAAAATATTATGATAGAGAAAGCGTATAAGATCCTGGAAGCCATCACACAGACACGTGGAAATAACAGTCTTAATATCATCAGCGATCGTGTAGGTATACCTAGGAGTACCGTACACAGATTATTAAAAATGATGCAGGATTGCGAGATGATAGACTACGATCCAGACAAGGGCTACCTGTTATCCAGTAAGCTGGTTCGTATGTGTCTGGCCGGGGTGGGCGACCGAGACTTTTTGGATGTGGCGATTCCAGTGGCGCAGGAGTTGAATTCCAAGATCAGGGAGACTATTTCGATTAATGTTCTTGTGGGATATGAAAGAACTTGTGTATATCGTGTGGAGGGAGATCTTGCAATCATTCGAAGTATGAAGATCGGAACGCATAATCCGCTTTTTATCGGATCTACAGGCAAGGTGCTGGCAGCAGGATTGTCAGGCAGGCGTTATGATGAGGCGAAAGCTTACAGTTTAGAAAAAGGAAAGATTAATCCGGAAGAACTGGGAAAGTTGGATGCCGTGATCGAGAAATGCCGCCGTAACGGTTATGCGGTCAGTGTGCAGGAACGATATGCAGGCTGCTGGTCCATGGCAGTGCCTATTATCAATCCGATTACCAAGGAGATGCTTGGAACTCTATCAATCAGTTCTGTGCTCGAGCGTTATACAAGGGAGAACGTGGAGCAGTATTTGAAATTGCTGAAGGAATCAGCAAGAAAGATTCAGCTTCGCCTGTTCTGATCAGTCAGGCGAAGGTAATTCAAAGGAAGGAGATATGGCAATGAGAAAGATGAAACAAGTTGCGGCATTGGTTTTGGCAGTTGGCATGGTGCTCACAGCATGCTCAGGCGGAGGAAAGCAGGCTCCGGCAAAGGAAGCATCTCCGGCGCAGGAAGCAGCTTCGGCAGGTGAGAAGATCAAGCTGAAAATTACCACAACGCAGAACCCGAACCAGCAGATGGGTGTAGGTCTGTCAATGCTGACTGAGAACCTGAAAGCAGAGCTGGGCGACCGCATTGAGATCCAGGGTTATGATTCCGCACAGCTTTACACAGGCTCGGAGGAAATTACAGCTTGCGAGCAGGGTGATATTCAGATGTTCTTTGGGGTAGGCGGAACGATGGAGACTGTCAGCAAATCTGTTATGGCGGTAAAGCTCCCATATCTATTCCCGGATGCATCCACAGCATATAAGGTACTTGAGGACCCGGAAATCAACAAAATGCTGTACGGAAAGCTTGAGGAGTCAGGCCTTCGCCTGATCGGGCTGTTTGGCGCAGGTTCATCTGCGGTTGCAAACAATAAGCATCCGATTACAAAGCCTGCAGATTTCGTTGGTCTTAAGATGCGTGCCCCCGGAACGATGGAGGCGATGAACCTGGCGGCTCTTGGTGCGTCTTCCCTTACAACTCCTTCGGAGGAAACCTATTCTTCTGTACAGCAAGGAGTGATTGACGGCATGATTACACCGACCAGCGTGTTCCTTGCAAGAAACTTTAATGAGGTACAGAATTACCTTACAAACCCGGGCCTTATGGCTCTGACAATCGGTTATCTGGTATGTAACGAGCAGTGGCTGACAAGCCTGCCCCAGGAGGATCAGGATAAGATCATGGCGGCAGTTGACAAGACCATTGAGCAGATGAGAATCGATATCGAAGAGGAGACCACAAGCTTCTTTGATCAGTGCCGTGAAGCTGACGTAGAGGTTTATGAGATGAACGAGGAAGAAATTGCAGCTATGAAAGAGGCTCTTCTTCCTGTTTATGACCAGATGGCAGAAGAGGTCGGCCAGGAGGTTATTGATGCTCTGACAGCAAAGGTTGAAGAGGTGACGGCACAGTAAGGCAGGCTCAGATTAGGAGGGCACTGATATGGAAACAAAGAAAACGGGGATAGTTTCCAAGGTACTTGGAGTACTTTCTTGGCTGGAAAATAATGTAAGCGCAATCTTTCTGGGGGGAGCAATTCTTATGCTCTTTTACGAAGTTCTTGCAAGATATTTTTTCAACACAGCCGTATATGTATCAACAGAGTGGACACCAGTTCTGGTAACCTGGTCTATGCTGATTGGTAACGCGATCCTGATTCGAGAAAGAGGTCATATCAATATTTCTCTGTTTGAGGACAGCTTAAAGAAAAAAGAGAATAAAGACTGGCTGAAGCTTTATATTTCAATAATCAATTTTATTTTCTGTGTAATTTTCTTAAATTCATCATTTTACTTTGTA
The DNA here is from genome assembly GCA_030537215.1 of Lachnospiraceae bacterium. GTDB lineage: Bacteria > Bacillota > Clostridia > Lachnospirales > Lachnospiraceae > Caccovicinus. Next base: position 16,070 of record JAUNOF010000037.1, on the reverse strand, counting down.
GGCGGCGCCAAAGCGTCAGGGACTCTTTCCGAGTCTCTGCTGCACACCCCGATGTGGATCATCTTCAGTATGATGATTATTGCAGGCCTATTTATGCTGATCAACTCCTTTGTAAAGATCATTGAGGATGGCAGAGAGCTTCTGGGTGACGAAAGAGCATTCAAGACGGCAATGCCGTTGATCCTTTTGGCAGCAACAGCAGTTGTGGCCGCATTCGTTCTGATAAGCGGCAGCCCTCTGGTGATTATGGCGGTTATGATGGTAGTGTTCATGCTCATGGGTGTGCCGATTACATTCGCCCTTGGCCTTGCAACGATCGTAGCCATCACACGTTTTGATATTATTGCAACTGCATCTCTGTCCAGCAAGATGTTCTACAGCATTAACAAGTATAGTCTGCTGGCAATTCCGTTTTTCGTAGTCAGCGGCAATATCATGGCGAAGTCAAACATTGGCAAGTATCTGCTTGAGTGGGCGGCAACCTTACTCCGCAGCGTACAGGGCGGTCTTGCCATGGCGATCGTAGGTGCGGCGATTATCTATGCAGCGATCTCCGGTGCATCTGCTGCTGCAGCAGCGACTCTGGGCGTTATGGGACTTCCGCTTCTGGTGGAAAAAGGCTATCCCAAGTCCTTTGGCGCTGGTTTGATTGCGGCAGGCGGAACGCTGGCGATTATCATTCCGCCCTCATCCATCATGATCCTTTATGCCTGTACAGCAGAAGTTTCTACAACCGATATGTTTACCGCAGGTATTGTACCAGGTGTTTTGATCGCCATTGTGCTGATCCTTTACATTTACGCTTATTGTAAGAAGAATGGTTACGGCAAGGATGATGTAGGTCAGTTCTCCATGAAGGAGTTTATGCAGACTTCCAAGAAGGCAATCTGGGCGATCATCATGCCGGTTGCTATCCTGGGCGCGATCTACAGCGGTATCTGTACTGCAACAGAGGCGGCGGCCGTATCGGTTATTTATGCAAGTATTGTATGCCTGTTCATTTATAAGGACGTTAAGCTCAGCGAGTTCAAGGATATCATGTACGATTCTGTCCGCACCTCTGCATTTATCCTGGCTATCACCATGACAGCAACTTTGTTTGGTTTCCTGATCACCATGGAGCAGCTTCCGCAATTGGTTCTGAGCCTGGTGCTTGATGCAAATATCGGTAAGGTGGGCATGCTGATTGCACTGAACTGCGTCCTGTTCCTGCTAGGCTTTTTCATGAGTCCAGGTGCGATCATCCTGATTGTAGTGCCTATGATCCTTCCAGTTACCACCGCCCTTGGGATCCATCCGATCCACCTTGGAATTATGCTGACGGTTAACCTGGAGCTGGCGCTTCTGACGCCGCCGGTAGGAACGAACCTTTATGTACTGAGTAAGATTTCCAAGCTTCCGGTACCGGAGGTTGTAAAGGGACTGATTCCGTTTATTACCATCATGTTCATCGCGCTTATGTTCCTGACATTTGTGCCGTGGCTGAGCATGTGCTTGTTATAAGGAGGGAGTATGGCAGATTTAAGTATTCATTGTGGCGGATTAAAGCTTAAGAATCCAATGATTGTGGCGTCCAGCCCGCTGACTGCAAGACTTGACCTTTTAAAGGAGGCCGAGGAGAAGGGGGCAGCCGGCGCTGCCGTAAAACATACTATGATGTCACAGCGCTTTGAGGCAAAGCCAAGATGGCATTATGACAAAAAGATCGGTGTTACTGTCAGCGGAGATCCGCGTCTGCATCCAGATACGGCTTACAATCTGATCCGCAGGGCGAAGGAGCAGACAGAGCTGATCCTCATTGCCAATATGTCCGGCACGCCGGGAAAGCTGGAGAGCTGGGGCGAGCTGGCAAGGAACCTGCAGCAGGCAGGCGCTGACGGCATAGAACTGAACTTCAACTGCCCGAACCTGCTTTCTGCCGAGATTAAGACTGCTGTGCAGGGCGCAAACCTGGGGGCTGACCCGGAAGCATGCCGTATTGTAGTCAGCGAGGTAAAAAAGGCGGTTGACATTCCTGTTATCGTAAAGCTTTCTACAGAGAGCGGCGTGGCAGTGAAGGTTGCTCAGTTCTGCCGTGAGGCCGGCACTGATATTGTCAATATCCATGCCGGATATCGTTCCGCACCTGGCATTGATATTTACAACGGAGGGCGTTTCCTGTATCCCGGTTCTGAAGCAGGAAGCTTTGGCGGATGTACAGGACCATGGAGCCGCCGCTTTACACACCGTTTCCTTTCAGACATTCACGCAGCTGTGCCGGATGCAGGACTTATGGGAGGCAGCGGTATCCAGAACTGGGAGCATGTGGTTGAGGCTATCATGTTCGGCGCCGAGTCTGTCCAGATCTGCACTTCTGTTATAGAAGGCGGTTTTGGTGTGATCGAAAGCTGTGTACAGGGGCTTGAACGGTTTATGGACCAGCAGGGCTATGCCGGCATTCGGGATATGCTGGGACTGGCGCTGCCTTATGTATTAAAGCCGGGAGAGATGGAGTATAAAAATGTTGCGGCAGCCATTGATGCTGACAAATGCAGCGGCTGCGGTCTTTGTGCAAAGATCGGCCACTGTACCGCGATCACCAATGAAAACGGGAAGACCAATGTAAATCCTGACAACTGTGTAGGATGCGGCTTCTGTGTAGGCGTATGCCCGAGAAAGTGCATTACCATGGTTGAGAGATAAATGTAGGAGGAATTTTGTATGAATATTACTGAGAAGATCCTGGCCAGGGCTGCCGGCCTTGACCACGTTGAGCCAGGACAGATCATTGAAGTAAAAGTAGACGCAGCGTTTACCGTTGAGAAGCAGGGCCCGCTGTTTTTTGATGAGTTCCGCAAAATGGGTCTTACCATCTGGGATAAGGAGAAGGCGATCATCCTGGTTGACCACGGTACGCCGCCAAGTAAGATCATGGATGCAAACCTGATTACGGATACCATTAAGTTTGCAAACGAGTATGATCTGCCGCTGTACAATTCAGAGGGCATCTGTCATCAGATCATGCCGGAGAAGGGACATATCCTTCCAGGTTATGCTTATGTAGGAACCGATTCCCACACCACAACCTACGGTGCTTTTGGAGCCTTCGCTACTGGTCTTGGAGCAACCGAGATGGCCTGGGTATTTAATAAGGGCAGCATCTGGATGAAGGTTCCAAGCTCGATTCTGATTAATATAGAAGGTGAGCTTCCAAAGCATGTATACGGCAAAGATGTAGCGCTTTATGTTATGTCCCTGCTTGGACCGGACGGAGCAAGCTACAAGGCAATCGAGTACCGAGGAAGCAGCATCCGACAGCTCAGCATGGATTCCCGCTGTTCCCTGTGCAACATGGCTGTTGAGGCCGGTGCAAAGAACGGTATCATTGAGGCTGATGAAAAGACCGTTGCCTACATCAGGGAGAGAAGCAGCCGTGAATTTAAAATCGTTCATTCTGATGAAGACGCGGTATACGATAAGGTTTACAACATCGACGGATCAAAGCTGGCTCCTATGGTTGCAAAACCAGGGGGCTCCCAGTATTCGGTACCAGTTGATGAAGTAGAGGGGATTCCGTTTACGAGGGCGCTGCTTGGAACCTGTACAAACGGAAGAATGGAGGACTTCCGGATTGCGCGTGAGATTATCAAAGGCAAGAAGGTATCTCCAAACGTTCGGCTGCAGGTTATTCCTGGGTCAAGAGAGATATTGAAGCAGTGTCTGGCAGAGGGCATTGTACAGGATTTCGTAGATGCAGGGGCGATCTGGTGCAACCCGCAGTGCGGACCATGTGCAGGCGGCCATTACGGACTGCTGGGCAAGGGCGAGGTTTGCCTGAGCACATCTAACAGAAACATGGTGGGCAGAATGGGCGACCCCACCTCCCAGGTTTATCTGACATCTCCTGCAGTGGTTGCAGCATCTGTTGTCAGCGGCACGATTACAGATCCTAGAAAGATTTGAGGTGATTGATTATGAAAATACACGATAAAGTATTTGGGGTTTATGGTGCAGATGTGGCTGCGGAGCAGATCGCATCATCAAAGTACGTAACTGCAGTAACACCGGAGGGCCTTGCAGAAGCCTGTATGAAGGATATCGACCTTAATTTCCACGAAAAGCTTAAGAATGGCCGGATCATGGTTGCCGCTCAGAATTTTGGATGCAACTCCAGCCGTGAGTGGGCTCCGAGAGCGCTGATGTTTTCTGGTGTTAAGCTGGTAATTGCAGACAGCTTCGCAAGAATTTTTTTCAGAAATGCAATTAATATTGGTTTTCCCATCATTGAGTGTGCCAACATCTGTGATTTCTGCAAGGAAGGAGACGAGCTTGACGCAGATCTTTCATCAGGAACCATCAGGAACCTGACACAGGGAACAGAGACAAAGGGTACCGTACTTCCGGAATTTCTGCTGGACATCATGACTGCAGGCGGACTTCTGGGTAAGCTTAGAACTGAGATGGAGGAGAAAAATGAAGTCGCAAAAAATTGAGCTGTTAAGGACGGTTACAGCGAACGCTGAAGCAGAAGGCTTTATGGTCTACAGCCCTCAGTGGCATAAGGAAAACTACCGCTTCCTAACCGAGAAAAATTTTATTGGACCCTTCGGCATTGTGCTGTATCTGGCAAAGACAGATGAGGTTCATGTGATCTACGCTTCTGAATGGGATAAGAACAAGAACCAGCCGCTTTTAAAGAATGTACAGATGCATGGCACAGAGCCTTACGGCGTTGTAAACCGCCTGTTAAAGGAAGCCGGTGTGAAAAAGCTTGCAGTGTCCGGCGGAAAATATGTGCCGGAAAATTTGGAACAGGCAGTGAGGGAAGCTGGCGCGGCCTGCATTTCCGTTGACGGAAAGCTGGAAGTGGCAAGAATGCAGAAGACAGATGAGGAGATTGGATACTTAAAGCAGGCTGTCAGCCTGGCAGATGCTGCCTGGAACGTATTTACAAAGGGCGTTGCAGACGGTCTGAATGAGTATCAGATTGTTGCAGAGGTTGAGCATTACATAAAGCGCCGCGGCGCGGAGGACTGTTTCATGCTTCTGGCAACCGGCGGCGATGATGTGCGCGGCATGACGCCTCCTATGATGCGGATTGCACAGCCGGGCCAGATGGTCCGTACTGAGATTACGCCCCAGGTCAACGGCTGGTGGGCGCAGATCTGCCGAACCTGTGTGAAGGGTAAGGCAAACGATAACCAGAAAAAAGCGTTTGAGATCTTTCTGGAGGCGGAGCAGGCTGGTTTTGACATGATCCGTCCTGGCGTTAACATCAGCGATGTTGCCAAGGCAGAAAATGATGTATTCCGTAAATACGGGTACGGCGAGTATTGCACGGAGAAGTACACCAGAGTAAGAGGCCATGGCCATGGTCTTGACCTGGACGAGATGCCGCTGGTGCTGGAGTCTACTGATCTGGTACTGAAGGAGAACATGGTTGTGGTAATTCACCCCAACACATTCAGCCCGCTGTGCGGCTATATGGTATTCGGCGACCCTGTATTGATCACAAAGGATGGCTACGAGCTGCTTTCCACAACAGAGCGCAAGCTGTTCGAGGTATAAGGAGGATTTTATCATATGAAACGTGGATATATGGATTGGGATAAGAGCCTGCTTCCTCTGTCAGCCCTGGAACAGAGAAGGGCGCTGCTGCTTGGGGCTGCGAAGAGGGCTGGTGTAAAGGCAGTCATCATCTACGGTGACGTATATTCAGCAGACGAACTTTCGTATTATGTAAATTATGCGCCGTACTGGTGCAACAGCGCCGCTGTTCTGACAGAGAATGACAGTTACATGGTAACTGGACATAACAACCGTGTAAATCCCTGGATCAGCACTCTGACAGGCATGGAGCAGGAGAAGCTTCTGGCTTCCGGCTTCAAGGTTCCCGAAAGAACAGCGCAGTCCTTAAAGGAGCGTTTCCCGGAGGGCGGCAGAATCGGTATGATCGGCAAGTATGCAATGGCGGCAATGGCAGATGCACTTGCGAAAGAGGGCTTTGAGCTGGTGGTTATGGATGCAGAGGAGGCAGAATTGCTTCAGCATGCAGACGCGGCATACAGAGCAACCGCTGCAAAAGCGGCAGAGATCCTTCGTCAGGCATTTAAACAGGGCAGAGAGGACTATGCAAATGGCGGAAGCTCAAGAACAGTTACCGCAGAGATTGAGTACAGCGCAAGAAAGAACGGCGCAATGGACATTGTTTTGTACGTTGCATACGAGGGAGAAGCATTCGGCCTTCCGGAGGTGCGGGAGGATGCAAACGGAACGTGGTCCGTATGTGCGCTTATGCAGTACCTTGGCGTATGGGTAAGAATGACAGAGACATTCGGCGTAGATCTGACGGCATTGAGGGCTGAGCTTGCGGCTGCAACTGCAGGGCTGGTTCCGGGCCGGATTTCGGCAGCTTCACAGGGAGCCAGGATAACGGTGTCACAGGTACTGTCTGATGCTGTTTCCGACCTGAATGCTAAGGTGGAAAGACTCACAGACGGCCAGGTGGTTTCCGTAGAAGCCTGTGATGCGGCGAATGGTATCTTCTGCGGAGAAATGTATCAGATAAGCGAAAAGGGGGCAGTTGCTTTATGAATATGATTGAGAAGATTCTGGCAAAAGCAAGCGGCAGAGAATCGGTTAAGCCAGGAGATGTGGTTGTTGCAAATGTGGATACACTGCTGCTGCATGATCTCAGCGGATATATCACGGCAAACGTATTCGAGAACGAAGTAAAGAAGGAGATGCGTTATCCCAAGCGTGTGGCAATGGTGTTTGACCATCATTTCTCACCGCCAACGGAGCAGAGAGCAGAAGTGCTTGAGCGCAACCGGGAGTTTGCAAGAAAGTACAATATCAATCTGTTTGACTGCGGTTCAGGAAACATCCACAATGTAGGCGTGCGCAACGGATTCGTCCGCCCGGGTACCATTGTAGTTGGCTCTGACAGCCATACGCCGGTTCACGGAACCATGGGCTGCTTTGCAACCGGCCTTGGAAATAACTCCAATGCCGCAACGGTTATGGCTTACGGCAAGGCATGGTTTAAGGTTCCGGAGACGATCAAGATTGAGCTGACAGGACACACCAAGCCGGGAGTAACCCCAAGAGATGTGGCTCTCTGGCTGACTGCACAGATCGGTGAAGGCGGCGCTGTTTACCGCGCGCTGCATTTCACAGGCCAGTACATTAAGGATCTGGATATCTGGGACAGATGGCTGTTCCCACTGATCACCATTGATGTCGGCGGCAAGTGTGGATTCATTGATCCGGATGAAAAGACGATAGCCTTTATCAAGAAATATACAGACGAGCCCTTCGATGTGATCGTATCAGATGATGAGTGCCAGTACGAGCAGGTTCTGAGCTTTGATATCAGCGACCTTGAGCCGCAGGTAGCAGCTTCGCCCACACTTGGAAACGTAAAGTCGGCAGCCGTCTTCGCAGGAAGGCCGATCCAGTGGGCAGAGCTTGGCGGCCACGGCGGCGGGAGAATCGAGGATTTCAGGCAGGCGGCAGAAATCCTGAAAGGCCGCAAGCTGGCGCCCGGCGTGAAGTTTAACGCAGTGCCATCCAGCAGAGAGACCTTCCAGCAGTGTATTGAGGAAGGCATTGTAGAGATTTTCCACCAGGCAGGCGCGTCCTGGTTCCCGGCAAGTACCGGCTCCAACCAGGCAATCAACATGGGCGCCATGTCCAAAAAGGAAGCCATGATCTCAACACATGCACGCAACTTCCCGGGAAGAAACGGCAGCCCGGAGGCAATTATGTACCTTAGCTCTGCTTACACAGTTGCAGCATCCGCTGTTAAGGGCTGTGTAGCTGATCCAAGAGAATTTCTGGAGGGCTGAGTATGGAAGCAGAAGGACGTTGCTGGAAATTCGGTGATAACATTCCCACAGACCAGATCGTAAAGGCGGACCGCGTGCTGCTCAGTATTGATGAAATGGCAAAGCATGTACTGGAAAATCTGAATCCGGATTTTCCGAAAAAGGTACAGAAGGGCGATATTCTGGTAGCAGGAAAGCATTTTGGCCAGTCATCCGGGAGAGCCGTTGCCCCGAAAGCAATTAAGGCCACCGGTGTAGGCGCGGTCATTGTTGAATATGCTTCACGCCTGTTTTACAGAAATGCATTTGAGATCGGCCTTCCGCTTCTGGAGTGTGAGGGGATCACTGCGGGAGTAAGTGACGGAGATATCATTTACGTAAATATGGAGAGCGGAACCGTAATCAACAGGACTAACGGAAAGGAGTTTCACGCAAGGCCGGTGGATCCGTTCCTGATGGAAATGCTTCAGGCCGGCGGACTCATTTCCTTTGGTCCCAGGATTGATAAAATATAATCATTAGAAGATGGTGGTGGTAAAGTGAGTGAAATAAAAGGAAGAGTTTGGAAGTTTGGCGACAATATTCCAACTGATCAGATTGTAAGAGTAGATCGTGCGCTGGGCTCCATGGAAGAAATGGCCAAGCATGTACTGGAGAATTATAATCCGGAATTTCCGAAAAAGGTACAGAAGGGCGATATTCTGGTAGCAGGAAAGCATTTTGGCCAGTCGTCCGGAAGAGCGGTTGCGCCGAAGGCGATCAAAGCCACAGGCGTAGGAGCAGTGGTGGTAGAATATGCGTCAAGGCTGTTCTACAGAAATGCGTTTGAAGTAGGTCTTCCGCTTATGGAGTGTCCTGGAATCACAGATCATGTTTCAGAGGGCGACTGCATGTCAGTGGATATGGAAACCGGAAGGATCAAAAATGAGACCACCGGAGAAGAGCTGCAGGCAAGACCGGTGGATCCGTTCCTGATGGAAATGTTGGAAGCGGGGGGACTTATCACCTTTGGTCCCAAGATTGATGAGTGGAAGGCATAAGATATGTCGGTTTTCATTGGATTTGTGTTATTTTGGGGCGTTAGTTATGCAGGGTATGAGGCAGGCAGGCGCGTGAAAGTGCCTGCCCCTGCTATACTGGGGCCGATCCTGGCATTTATGGTTCTGGCATTTTTCGGTATAAAACTGCAGGTTCCCTCCTGGCAGAAGCCGGCATTGTCTGTTTTGACAGGAATTCTGCTGGGAATCCGTATGAAGCACAGTATGAAAGGCATATACAAACAGGTTTTGGTATACGCAGTATGGCTTATCCTGCTGACGATTGCCGGCGTCTGGCTGCTGACCGCAATAGGAATCGACAAGGAAACTGCATTTTTTGCAGCAACACCGGGCGGAATGGCAGAAATCTCTCTCATGTCATTAAATTATCATTCCGATCCATTCGTGACGGTGCTGCTGCAATCCTCCCGAATGCTGATTTCCATGGCTGTTTTTTCTGCAATCGGTTCCAGATACAGACTGAGTACGGCAGAGGAGGGGAAGGAAACCGACAGAAAGCCGGAAAAGCCGGAGAACCCCAGGATTTCCCTGCTGCTCTGGTGTGTACTGATTGTGATTTCCCTGGCAGCGGCAGCGCTGCTTGGGAAGCTCCATGTACCAGTTCCAAATATTCTGGGACCGATGCTTGTAATAGGCGCGGCTGTCAAAGGCGGCAAATATGAATGTAAGATCCCGCGCCGTGTGCAGACCTTTGTGCAGATGGGAATCGGAGGGCTGACCGGTTCAAGCATTTCCAGAGAAAGCATGATGGGGCTGCCTCACTACATCCTGCCGGTTATTTTGCTGAGCACGCTGGTGATCCTTAGCGGGCTGCTTATGGCCTTCTTGCTTATGCGGTTTACCGATTGGGATAAGGCTACCTGCATCATGAGCTGCTGCCCGGCAGGTTTGTCGCCAAGTATTATGGTGGCTATGGAGTATGGGGCAAATGCGAATATCGTAACCGTGTTCCAGGTATTGCGCATGGTGACGGTACTGATCGCAACTCCGCTCATGGTTGAGTGGATGTTATAAGGCTGGGGGCTTTCCCACGGAGTTTGATCGGTGCGAGGCCCTCTTCTTTTGGCCATTTGTCACGGTTTACATGCGGTTCCGGCAACCGGCAAAAATTCGTGAAAATCGTGAAATACTTAAAGCAGCCGTTCTGCTGGTTACAAATCGAAAATAATATGATAGAATAAAAGTCAGTCAAGCAGACCAGAGAGGCACAGAACCGATCCGGGGAGGCCAGATGACGCCTAAGCCTCTGGTAATCCGAAGCAAGGGAGCGTCGCCGGAACAGTATGGCGGCTGGTAACCGGCCGGAATCAAAAAGGAGCAGTGATGTTTTTCATCCTTCCATCTGCAAAAAGAACAGAGTCTCTTGACTCTGCAATTGTTGCAGGGTTTATCCTGGTATGGACAACAAGGAAAGAAAAGGTGGATGAGAAATGAAGGAAAACAATCTGACAGAAGGAAATTTATTAAAGACGCTGCTTACCTTCGCGGTGCCGTTTTTAATTGCCAATATCCTGCAGTCCCTGTACGGGGCAGTGGACCTGTTTGTAGTGGGGCAATACTGTAATGCAGAGAGCGTGGCAGCGGTGTCTACAGGAACCCAGGTGACCCAGATCGTTACCAGCCTGATTACCGGTCTGACCCTGGGAAGTACCATATTGATCGGGGAAGGGATGGGAAGCCGGCAGTATGATCTGGTGAAACAGACCATCGGAACCACACTGACCGTGTTTGCCATTGTGGCTCTTTGCCTGACGGCGCTTATGCTGGGGTTTGAGCGGCCGCTTTTGATGTTGCTGAAGACACCGGAGGAATCCTTTGCACTGACCATGGAATATGTGGCGATCTGTTCCGCCGGCAACCTGTTTATCTGCGGATACAATGCCATCAGCGCTATTCTGCGGGGATACGGGGATTCTACCCGTCCCATGATGTTTGTAGGACTTTCCTGCACCATCAATATTATTTTGGATTTTATTCTGGTGAAATACTGGGGGATGGGAGTCAGCGGAACCGCCCTGGCTACTGTGATATCCCAGGCAGTCAGCATGATCATCGCCATTATTTATCTGAAACAGAAGAATTTCATTTTTGATTTTAAGCTGCCTTCCTTCCGTCCTGTCTGGGCGATGGTGAAGAAACTGGCCAGGGTGGGAATCCCGATCTCGTTCCAGGAGCTGATGGTGCGGATTTCTTTTTTGTATCTGATGACGGTGATGAACCGGTGCGGCGTGTATGCGGCATCGGTGGTGGGGATCAGCAGCAAGTACGATGTATTTGCCATGCTGACAGCCACCTCCATGGCAAATGCCCTGGCTGCTATCACAGCCCAGAATATGGGAGCGGGGAAGCTGGAGCGGGCCAGAAGATCTCTTTGGTACGGTTTAAGCTTTGCGCTGTTTGTTTCCTGCTTGTTCTGGGTTTGGGCACAGGTAAGCCCGCAGTCCATGATCCGGGTATTTTCTCAGGATGAAAATGTGATCGCAGCCGGCATTCCGTTTTTCCGGTCCTGCAGCTATGACTATGTGCTGGTTACCATCGTATTCTGCCTGAACGGATACCTGAACGGTCGGCAGAAAACGGTTTGGACGATGATAAGCTGCAGTGCAGGGGCGCTGCTTCTGCGGATTCCCATGGTGTATCTGTTCGGAACGTATTTTGCAGATGATTTAGGCATGCTGGGGCGGATCGCCCCTGCTGTGTCCGGGATTATGGCCTGCTATACATTAGCGTATGTGATCTATGAGGGAAAGCAGGATGGAAAGAAAAAGGAAAAACAAAACAGAAAACAAGACAGAAACCAGAAAGGACAGCAGCGAAATGCAGCACATGCGTGAGCCGCTGCCTGCTCAGGAATTGTTTCAAATTGGCGAGGTGTCGAAGCTGTTTCATATCAGCATCAGCATTCTGCGGCATTATGATAAGATCGGACTTCTCCAGCCGGAGTATAAAGATCCGGACACAGGCTACCGCTATTACAGCACAAGGCAGTTTGAGTGTCTGAATACCATTCGGTATCTCAGGGCTTTGGATGTGCCGCTGGATGAAATCGCAGTGTTTGTAAAGAACCGGAATGTTCAGCAGATCCAGTCCATGCTGGAAAAGCAGCGGGAAAATGTGCGGCTCCGTCAGAAGGAACTGGCGCGGATCGAGAGAAAGATTGAAAATCGCCTGAATCAGCTTCTGGATGCCCAGACCTCCAGGCTGGAAATCATCACAGTGGAGAAAAAGCCAGCCAGAAGGCTGGCTTTACTAAAGAAGGATCTGCTGCCAAGATCCTATCTGGATCTGGAGCATTCCATCCGGGAACTGGAGCAGGATGAGGAAACCTCCGTGGCCTTTTTGGGGAAGGTGGGAATCGGGATTTCCAGAGAACGGCTGGAGGCACAGGTGTACCGACCTTATGAGATCGTGTTTATCCTGCTGGATGAGGAGGACAGCTTCCGGGGAAAGACCATTGGGCTGCCGGAGGAGACCTGTGTGATGATCCGGTTCCGGGGCGGTCATGAGCAGGCGGAGGGATATTATGAGAAGCTGACCCAGTATATCCGGGACCAGGGGTATCGGATCAGCGGATTTTCCAAGGAGATCACCATGATCGACTATGGGATCACCGATGATGTGTCACAGTTTGTGACGGAGATTCAGATTCCGGTGGAGCAGGCAGATACAAAAATAGAAATGGTTAATAATTAATAACAAAAAAATCAATTATCCTTACCATACCGGGCTGTGATATAGTAAAGGTATCACATAAAAGGGAGGAAGGAATCATATGATATTATCGACAGTTACTGATGAAGTATTGCCGGATCGGTCATCGGCAGCGATTCCGCGGATTTTCCAGACCGCGATCGGAGAAGGGGTAAGGAATTTTGAAATCCGTATGGTTGAGGCGAAGCGTTTTCCCCTTTCAGAAGCATCTGCCTGGGACCGGCTGAAAAAGTATGGTAAGGAATATGGTATTACCTTTTCTGCTGTATCCCCTGGCCTTTTTAAGCCAAGTCTCTACAGTGATCTGATGCCGCTCCACAAAAAGTATCTGGTTCCTATGAGTATGGATCTGGCGGATGCCATCGGCGTAAAGACCTTGATTATTTTTGGCGTTGAGCGTGACCCGAAGGATAAGCCGGAGGACTTTTTACGGGTGGCAGAGCTGATGCGTGAAGCGGTAGAGCAGGCAGCAGCCCGGGGCTTTACGGTACAGCTGGAGAATCTGCCGGGTACCTGGGCGGACACCAGCGACAACTGCTTAAAGCTTATGGAAGCCGTGAATCATCCGAATTTCGGCTGTGTCTGGGATACCGGAAATTTCTATGAGGCAGAGCAGACCCATTTCCGGGCAGGCTATGAGAAGCTGAAACCATATATCCGCAATGTGCATCTGAAGGACGGACGCTTCATCGACGGACGTATGCACTGGCAGCATCTGGGCGTTGGCGTGACGGACATTAAGGGACAGATTGAAACTCTGAAGGCCGATGGCTACACCGGCACGATCACGTTGGAAGCAAAGTGCGAGCCTCATCTGGATGAGGACTTTACCAGCTCTATGAAATATCTGAAGTCGGTTCTGTAAGGGATGCATGGAAGGAGTCACAGAATAGGAGCTTGTAGTAGAATATATCAGGACATTAAAGAGGCAGGTCATTTATGACCTGCCTGATCCGTTTGCTGATTCGTTTTTCTGATTCATTTTGCCTGCTAACTTTGCTTGTAACTTATTCTGCCGACTCAGCGATCTCCTTCGTGATCTTTAAGAATTGATCAATATCATCAGTTCCATGGCAGTGGAGCGGGGATACGCGGATGGCGCCGTCTAATCCAAGGGCCTCAACAATCCGTTTGGAGTACATGCTGCTCCGCAGCCGCTCAAAAACAGTTACACCGTGCTCCAGATATTTCTGAACACATTCGGAGTACTCGATTCCCTTGATGCCCATAGCAATAATCAGATCCTTACAGGTCAGATCTTCCATATCCACATATACTTCAACATTCTTGATGTGGCGTAAGCCTGGAACTTCCTCTGTTCCCTCCAACATCCGGTACAGAAGAGCACGTTCCTGCATATGGATACGGTGCATGCCTTCTACATATAAGGTGCGCTTGTCTGTACTGTCAATGAAATGTGCGCCTATATCGCAAACGTACTGGATAACTGCCATCATAGCGGCAAAGTTGCCAGGTGTTGGAGTTCCCAGTGCCCATACGTCGGCATCCTTCTGGATCAGCTTGCGGTGAGGCATCTTTGCAACACGGTCAGATACGTAAGCAAAGCCGCATCCACGTACACCAAAGAACTTGTAGGGAGCAAAGTTTGCCACATCAACGCCCCAGTCCTCCACGTCAACAACAGCGTGAGGAGCATGCTGTACCGCATCGCTGACGATGTAAATGTCCGGATTGATTTCTTTTGCTCTGCGGGCGATCTCTTTGATGTTCATAATATTGCCGGAAATGTTGGATGCTGCCATGATGCTTAACAGACAGGTATCTTTGTCTACATATTTCATGACTTCATCCGGGTCAATGCCGCCGGTCACCTTGTTTGCCGGAACAACGCGGAATTCACGGCCGGTCCGGCTGCAGTAGTACTCCACTGCATCGTGGGCAGACGGGTGCTCCAGAGAGGAAGTGACAGCATTAGTTCCCCAGGTTACATGCTCCATAATCGTGCCGACTGCGTGGAACATGGTCTGAGAAGCGGAAAGCTCCGTGATCAATGCACCGCTCTTTGCACCGAATACAATTTCTAAGATCTCCTGGGTGCCGTTTTTCACATAAGCAGCCAGGTCAAGACCTCTGCCTCGTACACGCTCCGGGCAGTCCGGGAACTCTTCTAATGCACATTTAGCTTCCACTGCGCTCCGCAGACGTAAGGAACCGCCGGAATTCTCAAAGAAAAGCCGCTGGCCGTACGCAGGATCTGCATCACCAAAGCAGAACTGTGCTTTCAGGCTTTTCTGGAATTCATCCGAAAATAAAATCCCATATTTGTTATCCATAACCTACCTCCGTATCATAAAGCTGATTGCTTTTTGGTGTTTTTATCATAGCATAGGAAATGAAAATTGAAAAATCAATAATTATATTGTATAATATTAATAAAATCTATATTTAAACACATTGTAAAATCGGTAAATTAGAATAGGATGAGTGAGATATGAATCTATCAGAGATTGAAACCTTTTTAATGATCGTGAAAACAAAAAATATTACGAAGACAGCAGACAATTTATTTTTGTCACAGCCCACGGTAAGTCATCGGCTGAAGCTTTTGGAGGATGAGCTTGGGGTGAAGCTGATCTCCAGAAAGAAGGGGTATAAACAGATTGAACTGACAACACAGGGGGAGGAGTTTATTCCCATCGCAGAGCGCTGGATTTCCATTTGGCAGGAGATGCAGATGCTGAAGGATAAGCAAGAGAAGCTGTATCTGACCATAGGCTGCACGGATACGTTGAACAGCGCTATTTTGTTTGACCTTTATCGAAGTATGCTGGATGAAGAAAAGCAGATTATGAATCTGAAGGTGAAGACTCACTATTCTCATGAAATCTACAGTCTGCTAGAGCG
This sequence comes from Lachnospiraceae bacterium, assembly GCA_030537215.1. Classification (GTDB taxonomy): domain Bacteria; phylum Bacillota; class Clostridia; order Lachnospirales; family Lachnospiraceae; genus Caccovicinus. The sequence goes on along the minus strand of JAUNOF010000037.1, from coordinate 628 downwards.
CCATGATATTGATCTGGGGTTTGTGTATCATTATCTGCATTATAAAAATGTGATTGTGGAGCCTGTGCTCCGGGAACGAATGTATATCATCCAGTCGAAGAATGCAGAGGTAGTTAAGCCGGTGATCCATACCGACGAGCTGGATATCAACCGTGAGATTTTTATGAGTTGGGAGGCTAATTACCAGATCTGGCATAATCAATGGGTGGGAAAGGAGCATATACCCAGAATCCAGGTGGATACCTTTGAATTATTGTCTCATCTTCTTTCCAAAGAGAATATGTGGGCGATCGTACCGGTTTCCGTGGCAGAGCGAATCAGCAGTCTGCGCCCGGTGTCCATCAGCAAGATTGGGAATAAGGTAAAGCCTCCGGAGCGGGTGACCTATAAAATTAAACATAAGTACCCCAATGAGGCTACCCTGAAAGCTGTCCGGGTTTTTGAGGAAAAGATGGAGGAATATATTGTTCCAAAGGATTGGGGCTATGTGGCCGGAAGCTTGTCCAGCCGAAAGGCTGAGGATAAGAATTCCATATAGGATTGGAACGAAAGCAGGAGATTTTGCAGAGAGAAGGGCAGAACCTCCTGTTTTTTGTGTGTGGATACACGAAAAATATAAAAATAATTG
>JAUNOF010000197.1 GCA_030537215.1 Lachnospiraceae bacterium | reverse complement strand
GCAATGGTTCCGCCGCCGCCGGCATCTACCTTGCCCAGCTCACCGGCCTGCCAGTACACGCCCTCTGCATCCATGATACGGATCACCTTTGCCATCAGCTCTGCGCTGGCATCGTTGGACGCACTCTTGCCTCTGGCGCCGGTATATTTGGTCAGCACGCAGCCCCGGTTGATATAGCAGGAATTGCGGCTTTCATATACATCCGGGAAGGTAGGGTCGTATGCTGCATTTACATCAGAGGACAGGCAGGTGGAATTGCGGAGCACCTTCCGCACCGGAACGCCGGCCTGGTCCGCCAGATCCTCCAGATAATGAAGCACATAGTCGGAATTCAGACCAGTATTTCCCTCAGAGCCGATCTCCTCCTTGTCCGTCAGGATAGTTACGGTGGTCAAAGGCGGCATCTGGGTATCGATCTCCGCCATCAGCGCTGTATAAGCACAAATGCGGTCATCCTGCCCGTAAGCGCCGATCATGCTGCGGTCCAGTCCTACATCCGCTGCCTTCACAGCCGGAACCATCTCGATCTCAGCCCGGTAGAAATCTGCCTCTGTAATGCCGTATTTTTCATTTAACATCTGCAGCGCCAGAAGCTTTACCGGCTCCTTTACAGACTCATCCTGATAAGGAAGGGAGCCGATGACGATATTCAATTCCTCTCCCTTAAGTCCCTCCGCCAGCGGTCTCTCATTCTGCTTTCCTGCCAGATGAGGCAGCAGATCTGTAATGCAGAATACCGGCTCATCCGGCTTCTCGCCGATACAGATGTCCACAGCCGTTCCATCCTTGCGGATCACCACGCCGTGCATAGCCAGAGGGGTGGCTCCCCACTGATACTTGCGGATTCCTCCGTAATAATGGGTTTTAAAGTAAGCCATATCCTCCTTTTCATACATTGGATTGGGCTTCAGATCCAGTCTTGGGGAGTCAATATGAGCGCCGTTAATGCGGACGCCCTTCTCCACGGATTCTGTGCCGAAGGTGGTTGCAATCAGCGCCTTTCCCCGGTTCACAAAGTAAACCTTATCGCCAGGCTCATAGCTTTCGTCTGCACAGAACGGGCGATATCCATTCTTTTCCAGAAGCTTCACGGCATAGCGGACGCACTCCCGCTCCGTCTTTCCTTCATCCAAAAACTTCTTGTAGCCTTCACAGAATTTCTGTGCCTTGCTGATCTGCTTCGGCGCATCCTTTGCAATATTGGGCGCACTCCAGGTTAATTTTTCAGCCAGCTCCTGGCCCTTTGTCTTTCTTGCCATGTTCTTATCCTCCGTTATTTCCTGTCTTTTTCTCTATTCAAAACTTATTCGTAACTGTCAGGGTACTGAACAGCTGCGGTCATTCTTTCTAATGTACTGACTTGTCCCTGTTTTGTAAACAGCGGGCCGGCTTACCGGAATAATTCCTTGCTGTCCAGCACAATGGTAAACGGCCCGTCATTGACCAGGCTCACCTTCATGTCAGCTCCGAAGCTGCCGTGCTGTACCACCGGCACCCGCTCTTTAAAGCCAGTTATCATATATTCATACAGAGTCTCTGCCATTTCCGGCTGCCCTGCGCCGATAAAGCTTGGCCGGTTCCCCTTGTGGCAGTCTGCATACAAGGTAAATTGGCTGACTACCAGCACCTGGCCATCCACGTCTGCCAGAGACAGATTGGTTTTTCCATTTTCATCCTCAAAAATCCGCAGCTTACAGATCTTATCCATCATCCGGTCTGCGATTTGTTCATTATCCTCATCGGAAACGCCCACCAGCAGAAGGAAACCCTTCCCGATGCGCCCGATCTCCTGCCCGTCCACAGCCACGGCTGCCTCCCGGACTCTCTGCAATACTACCTTCATCTTTTACTTTTAATGTCCTTTCTCAGCGGCTTCCATATCTTCACCGCCGCGTCTTTTCCTTTTCTATCTATCTTTTATCTATCTGACCTTCCGCAGATTCTGGTGCTCCACGTCCTGATATTTTTCCTATTTTTTTAAGATCAACTGAATATACTCCAGAAGATTCTCTGCAGCCTCCTCCCGGCAGCAGATCTCTCTGGCGCGCACCGGGTAATCCGTAATGATATTGTCCACGCCTGCCTGCTTCATCTCCTCCAGCTCAGCGGTGCTGTTTACCGTCCAGACATGGATCGCTTTTCCGGCCTCATGCACCTGCTCCACCAGCGCCTTGGTAACGAAGCTGGATCGCAGGCTGATAAAATCCCAGGGTTCATCCTTATAATAATTGCCGTAGGCCGCTGCAACAATATAGCCAGTTCGAATATCGGGATCTGCCGCCTTTATCCGTTCCAGATAGTTCAGAGAAACAGAGGAAACCACACACTGCTCCTTCATGTCCATCTCCTGGATCATGGCAGCCACCCGTTCCGGCAGATCCGTCTCATCCCCTATCTGCTTCAGTTCAATATTAAAGCTGATCCGGCCTTTTCCATATTCCAGCACTTCCTGCAGGGTTGGAATCGGTTCGCCTGCAAATTCAGCAGAATAGCTGCTTCCCACATCCAGAGCCTGCAGCTCTTCAAGTGTCATATCCTTAACATTCCGGTTCACGCCCGCCAGCCGTCCAAGATTCAGGTCATGGCACAGGACTATCACCCCGTCCAGGCTTTCCTGCACATCGATCTCTGCAAAATCCGCCATCTCCTCCACCGCCATCTGGATCGCTGCCATGGTATTTTCCGGAGCCTCCCCGGAGCTTCCCCGATGTGCTGTGATCTGAATCTCCAAAAGGGCGTCACTTCCGGCAAGAGAGCCATTATAAGAAAGATCAAACACGAAAAAAGCACTGATGAAAGCCAGTACCATGCCAAGCCACAGAAGCTTTTTCCGATAACCGGCCCCCAGCACGCTCCCGGAAGAGCTCCAGAAGGGCCGCCCCAGCTTCCGCTCCTGCATGCAGTAGTAAGCCACCGTCAGAAGCCCCAGATTTAAAATGCAGGTAAATATACTAAAAAGGAACAAGACCACCAGCTCGATCCGTTCTGTCACGCCAAGCAGCACCGCTAACTGAAGGCTTTTCTGGACAAAGCATGTGATCAGCACCGCCGAAGCAGTCACCGTCAGAAAATAAACGGCTCCCATGGCTGCCGTCAGCAGCAGGTTGCCCATTCCCAGCAAAAACAGCACCTGCCAGAACCTCTGCTTCATCAGCTGGCAGCTGTTCCACCAGCTGTCCTCAAAGGATTTCTGCTCCAGCATGGAAAAATGAATCGTAAAGGTACCAGGAAGCAGCAGCGCTGCCAGCCCGATCACCCCTGCAGCCGTCACCAGACTTCCAAATGAAGTGGCAGCCAGTTCATCCATAACAAAATTCACCGGCTTTACATGGCTGAACATCCGGCAGATCAAAAACAGATTGATCAACAGGTAATCTCCTGTCAGCACCAACGGCAGCTTCCAGCTTTTCTTTTCAAACTCATTGGTTATCTTCTCCAGGCCGCCGGCCAGCATCTCTGCAGGGGAAACCTTCCTTAAGTATACGGTTCCTTCATAAGCCGTCAGCAAGCTGCCCCACTCTACAGTCAAAAAGAAAAGGCCCATAAGGCCAGCAGCCAGCAGAAACAGCAGCGTCCACGGCTTCAGCAGAAAGGAAAACAGATTTCCGGCCGTCACATAGCTGTAGCCGGAGGCTTTCAGCGCAAAGCCAAGCCCCCGGTCTGCAAACATTAAAAACAAGGGAATTGTTAAAAACCGGTAAAGCAGCTGGAAGCCAAGTACATTTAAAAAATTCAGCCTGATAACCTGAACGCTTTCCTTTACCAGCTTCATTCTGTCCAATCCTTTCCTTCGTGTCCTTCTATTCCCAGTGCTTCCTCTTTTCCTCTGAAATGGCAAGGATCGCCTCATTTAAGGAGTACATTTTATTGTCCAGCATATCCACCATATCTGCACAGGCCTTCAGATCCCGCAGCAGCGCCTCCGGCGGATCCCCCTCGAATTTGTAGGCGATCTTATGCTCCAGGCTGGCCCAAAAGTCCATGGCTACCGACCGGATCTGTACCTCCACCTTTACATTTCTCCGGCTGTCGCTGAGAAAAATAGGCACAGATACCACCATATGATAGCTCTTATAGCCATTGGGCTTGGGGTGACGGATAAAGTCCTTTACATACAACACCGTAATATCCTCCTGCCGCCCAATCACATCTGCGATCTGGTAAATATCAGAAGTAAAGGAGCAGATGATCCGCACTCCGGCAATATCACTGAGTTTCGTCTCCATGTTGTCAATGGTCACCTCATAGCCATCCTGCTGCAGCTTCCGGACAATGCTGTCCGCCGTTTTCAGCCGCGCTTTGATATGCTCAATGGGGTTATACCGATACCGATGAACAAATTCATCATTCATCATCTCCGCCTTCAGCTTCATCTTCTTTAAAGCGGAATCATAGAGGAACATGGCCTCCTCCCATCGGTCCACTTCCTCCTGACTTTTCAAGACATTTTTCAATCTGGTCGTCTCTCCTTACTACATTCTAACGGTTAAAACTTGAATCCCTTCAGCAGCGCACCAAGTCCTGTTGTGGCAGCGCCCTCTTCTTTATAATCAAATACCTCTTCCGGTTCATCCTCTGCCTGAATGGCCTTCATGGAAAGGCTGATCTTTCCATTCTCAGCGGAAAGGATCTTCACCTTCACGCTCTGGCCTTCCTTTAACACCACACCGGGATGCTTGATGCGCTGGCTGCTGATCTGAGAGATATGAAGCAGTCCGGTCAAACCATTTTCCAGAGTGACGAACGCGCCGTAATCCTTCAGGGTTTCCACGGTACCCTCCACCACGGCGCCTACCTGGCACTTGGCTACCTTCTTACGTGTCTCATCTGCCAGCTTCTCTCTGGCCACCTCTCTGCCGGAAAGCACCAGGCGCTTATTCTCCTCGTCTGCTGTGATCACAGTCACCTCCAGGG
>JAUNOF010000036.1 GCA_030537215.1 Lachnospiraceae bacterium | reverse complement strand
CAGAAAACGGAACGGGAATTGTCACTTCGTGACCCGTTTTCGCGCAGTTCAGCCCAGGAGGACTGAACTTTCATAGTAAACCTACATGCGCCCGGCAGGCAGACGCGCCGCCACACATGAAGGTTTTGGCGGGCGCATTTGGCATCCCTGAATTCACGCCGCCTGATCGGCGGCAGAACTTTCATAGTTAAAGAAAGGAAGACCATTTCATGAAGTCCTTTGTCCTAATTGAACCTGGAAAGGTGGGCTGGCATGATTCCCCGGCCCCTGTCCTCACCTCATTCGGCGCCATCCTGCGTCCCATTGCAGTGGCTCCATGTTCCTCTGATGTCCATACTGTCTTTGGCGGGGGCTCCAGAAAAGCCCCGAACCTGATTCTGGGCCATGAATGTGTGGCAGAAATTCTGGAGATCGGCGAATTGGTTCAGGATTTCAAGCCAGGTGAGATCGTAGCTGTCCCGGCGATCACTCCAAACTGGAGAGATTTGGGGATTCAGGAGCATAATTTTAAACATGCCAGCGCCCCATTTTCCGGCCATCAGCTTGGCCGCAGTCAGCCCGGGGTGTTTGCAGAGAAGTTTTTGATACCGGATGCCGACACCACATTGGCAAGGATCCCGGAAGGAGTCAGCGTGAAGCAGGCCCTGATGTGCGTGGATGTGGTGACCACCGGATTTACCGGGGCCGAATATGCAGATATTCAATTTGGAGACACAGTAGTTGTCATGGGAATCGGACCCATTGGTCTGATGGCTGTGGAGGGAGCCAGGCATCTGGGAGCTGCCAGGATCATTGCAGTAGGCACCCGCCCGGTGTGTGTGAAGCTGGCCAGAGAATTTGGCGCTACGGACATCCTGGACTATCGGACCGGGGATATTGCAGAGCAGGTAAAGGCTATGACAGGCGGCCTGGGAGCTGACAGCGTGATCATCTGCGGCGGCCAGGATGAAGCCTTTGCCCAGGCCATTGATATGGTGCGGTATGGAATCGGAACGGTATCCAATGTAAATTATTTCGGCGGAACCGGAAATCTCCCCTTCCCCAAATTTTCCGGAGGACGGGGAATGGCAGGGAAGACCATTCATACAGAATTGGCACAGGGAGGACGTGTCCGCATTGAGCGTATGATGCAGATGGTTCGTTTTGGCCGGATCCATCCGGAAAAACTGGTAACCCATCAGCTTTTAGGACTTGACAAAATAGAAGATGCGCTGTATTTAATGAAAGAGAAACCACAGGACCTGGTGAAAGTCATGGTCCAGATCAATTGGGAGTGACAAGAGTATGAAAACAATCAGTGTTGTAGTGCCCTGCTATAACGAAGAAGAGAATGTGGAGGCTCTGGCAAATGCGATCCGGGAGACCTTTCACAGGGATCTGCCGGATTATCGGTATGAAATTATTTTTATTGACAATGATTCCAGAGACCGGACCAGGGAGATCATCCGCCGCCTGTGCAGGGAAGATAAGGGAATCAAGGGAATTTTTAATGCGAAAAATTTCGGGCAGTTTAACTCCCCTTATTATGCCATGCTGCAAAGCACAGGTGACTGTACCATCCTGATGGCCGCCGATTTCCAGGATCCGGTGGAGATGATCCCCCGGTATGTGCTGGAGTGGGAATACGGCTATAAGATCGTGATCGGAATTAAGAATGCAAGCCAGGAGAATAAGCTGATGTACTGGCTCCGGGGCTGCTACTATAAATTAATCAAAAAGCTGTCAGATGTAGAGCAGATTGAGCAGTTTACCGGATTCGGCCTGTATGATGCAGAATTTATTCAGGTGCTGCGGGATTTGGATGATCCAACGCCCTTCCTTCGGGGAATTGTGGCGGAGCTGGGCTTCAGGCGAAAGGAGATCCCCTACCGGCAGCCGCTGCGCCGTGCCGGAAAGACCAGCAATAATTTCTACCGCCTGTATGATGCAGCCATGCTCAGCATTACCTCCTATACCAAGGTAGGGCTGCGTTTGGCAACTATCTTTGGAAGCATCTGCGCGGCAGTCAGTATGATTGTGGCGGTTATTTATCTGGTGATGAAGCTGATTTACTGGGACCGCTTCCCGGCAGGGATGACGCCGCTGCTGATCGGCATGTGCTTCCTGGGCTCGGTACAGATTTTTTTTATTGGAATGGTAGGAGAGTATGTATTAAGCATTAACCAGAGAGTGATGAAGCGTCCGCTGGTGGTGGAAGAAGAACGGATTAATTTCAGTACTTCTTCTGGGAAGGGCCATAAAGGACCGAATAGAAAGAAGAACAGTCAGAGCCAGGGGGAAAAAAAGCAGCCAGAATCGACTGATCTGGAGCAGACGGAAGACCAGCCGCATCCAAAGCGCCGGCGCAGAAGGAAGAAGCCGGGCAGTCAGGCGGAAGGCCAGCCGCAGGACCAAGCTTAGCGCGTGTGAAAGCAGGCATTTTTGCTGCTGCGGCAGCTTGGATCTTTTGCTGTAACCTCCTGCTTTGATGGACGCAAAGAGAGGACGAATTATAAGTATGAAATATAAGATTGATGTAGTCCGGATCCGGGAGAATTCCATCACCCTGAATGGCTGGGTGCTGGGAAAAATGCCGGAATCCAAGGCCGAATTTTCGGTAGAGGATGACAAGCATCATCCCATCAAATTTCAGTATGTTTCTACCAGGCGTGATGATGTGAGCCAGATTTATTTTAAGAGGATTATTGACCGGGATTTCGGATTTGACATCCGGTTTCCTTATGAGCGGGGCCGGGATTACTACCTGATCATCCGCTGTGAAGGGAGAAAGACCAGGATCAAATACAATGAGGAGCTGATCGAAAAGCGCTCCAGCGTGGCCTACAAGCGGGTTCAGAAGATCAAGGATCTGATGAATATGGAGACTGTCCATGTGGCCATGGATTTCTGGAAGGAGAACGGCCTGAAGGCCTTGATCCTTAAGTCAAAGCATAAGCTTCAGGGGCTGGATAATGATTATGATTACAGCGAGTGGTATGAGCTGACCAAGCCTTCTGATGAGGAGCTTGACAGGCAGCGTCAGACCCATTTTGACTATGAGCCGAAGCTTTCCATCGTGATTCCTGTCTACAAGACGCCGGAACGATATCTGAAGGAAATGATGGAATCGATCTTGAATCAGACCTACGGAAACTGGGAGGTCTGTATTGCAGACGGAAGCCCCAGAAGAGAGAGTACGGAGCGGCTCCTGAAGCGGTTTGCAGATCGGGATACCCGTATCAAGTACGTGATTTTAGGGGAAAATAAAGGAATCGCAGGGAATACCAATGCGGCTTTGGATATGGCCAGAGGGGACTTTATCGTACTGGCAGATCATGACGATACCTTGACACCAAATGCCCTGTTTGAATGTGTGAAGGCCATGAATGAGGATTCCCTTTACGATGTGATCTATTCTGATGAGGATAAGCTGGACATGGATGGGCAGGCTCTTTTCGATCCCCATTTTAAACCGGATTTCAACCCGGATCTGCTGACCAGCGTAAACTATATCTGTCATCTGTTTGTGGTGAACCGGAACCTGGTGGAGGCGGTGGGTGGCTTCCGGCAGGAGTTTGACGGCGCCCAGGATTATGATTTTATCTTCCGGTGTACGGAGAAGGCCAGGAAGATCTGCCATATCCCCAAGGTGCTGTATCATTGGCGCTGCCATATGAATTCCACAGCCAGCAATCCGGAGAGCAAGATGTACGCCTTTGAGGCTGGAGCCAGGGCCATCAAGGCGCATTATGAGCGGCTGGGGATTCCGGTGGATTCGGTGGAAAAGGGAGTGGATTACGGGATCTATCACACCCGTTTCCATCTGGACGGAGAGCCGCTTGTGTCCGTGATTATTCCGAATAAGGATCATTCTGCGGACCTGGAGCTTTGCCTGACCTCTCTTCTGGATAAGGGAAGCTACCGGAATCTGGAAGTAATCGTGGTGGAGAATAACAGCACAGAGCCGGAGACCTTCCGCTGCTACGAAAAGCTGCAGAAGGGTCGGCCCAATGTGAAGGTGGTGACCTGGGAGAAGGGCTTTAATTTCTCTGCTATCAATAACTTCGGCGTCACCTTCTCCAAAGGAGAATATCTGCTGTTTTTAAACAATGATGTGGAAGTGATCGAGCCGGATGTGATCCGGGAGATGCTGGGCTATGCCATGCGTCAGGATGTGGGAATCGTCGGCGCAAGGCTTCTGTATCAGGACGATACCATCCAGCATGCCGGTGTGGTGATCGGCTTCGGCGGCATTGCAGGACATACCTTTATCGGCCTTCACCAGGCAGAAAACAGTTATTTCCATCGGGCAATGTGCGCCCAGGATTACAGCGCGGTGACGGCTGCCTGTATGATGAGCAAGCGCAGTCTGTTTGATCAGGTGGGAGGCTTCCGTGAGGAGCTGGCAGTGGCTTTTAATGATATTGATTACTGTTTAAAGATCCGTTCCCTTGGGAAGAAGGTGGTGTACAATCCGTACGCCCTGCTGTATCATTATGAGTCGAAATCCCGGGGGCTGGAGGATACCCCGGAGAAAGTGGAGCGTTTTAACCGGGAGGTGGCCCGCTTTATCGGTTACTGGCCGGAGATTGTGATTCAGGGAGATCCGTACTATAATCCGAATCTGACCTTGAGAAAATCTAATTTTGCTCTGCGGGATCTGCTGAAGGAGAAGATCGGGGAGCCTTATAATCTTGAAGTGTATCTGCCTTATATGGAGCCTGAGATGCAGGAAAAAGTTTCTGCGATCTTCGAGAAGAAGACAGGACGGAAGCTGCTGTGAGGAAAGGAGAAGGACGGGAGAGATGGAGAAGAAAGTGACCATTATCATTCCGAATTTTAACGGATTAACCTATATGGAGCCCTGCTTCGAAGCCCTGGAAGCCCAGAACTGCAAGGATTTTACCATTCTGGTAGTGGACAATGGCTCCGATGACGGAAGTGTGGAGTGGCTGAAGGAAAAGCAGATCCCATCGATTTTCCTGCCGGAGAATACCGGCTTTTCCGGTGCGGTGAATGTGGGAATTAAAAGCAGCACCACTCCCTATGTGATTCTCCTGAACAATGATACAAAGGTGGACAAAGACTATGTAGGGGAGATGATCCGCGCCATAGAACGTTCTCCTAAAATATTTTCTGTCAGCAGCAAGATGATTCAGATGTACCATCCGGAGCTGATGGACGATGCAGGGGACATGTACTGTCTCCTGGGCTGGGCCTATCAGCGGGGAGTGGGGCGAAGCTCCCTGGGCTATCAGCGGCCGGTCCGGGTTTTTTCCGCCTGCGCCGGAGCTGCGATCTACCGCCGGGAAGTATTTGATGAGATCGGATACTTTGATGAGATGCATTTTGCGTACCTGGAGGATCTGGATGTAGGCTACCGCGCCAGGATCGCCGGTTATGATAATATTTACTGTCCGACGGCAGTTGTTTACCATGTAGGCAGCGGTACCAGCGGCTCTAAATACAATTCTTTTAAGGTAAAGCTGGCGGCCAGAAATAATATCTATTTGAATTACAAAAATATGCCGCTTCCCCAGCTTATGATCAATTTTCCCGGAATTTTTGCCGGAATCGTATTAAAATACGGATTTTTTCGAAAGATAGGCTATGGGAAGGATTATCTGGCAGGCTTGAAGGAGGGCATCTTCACTGCCGGAAGGTGCAGAAAAGTTCCATACCGGCCAGAGCATTTGAAACATTATCTGGCAATTGAATGGGAACTTTTTGCTGCCACTTGGCTCTATGTATATGAATTTTCCAGGAGGCAGATCGGAAAGCTTCGAAAATAAAGGGGCTGGAAGAGCCCGGGAAAATGGTATATAATAGCTGGATAAAACGTAACTGTGATGGTACTGAACAGTTACGATAAAACTCAAGGTGATATACTATGATAAAGGATAATCAGAAATCATTAAACCGGTCGCATGTGATACTGGATGCATTTGTCATTGCACTTTCCTACACACTGGCCTGGTATCTTGTAATTGAAAGCGGAATTTTCCTGGAAGCAGGTACTGGTGTGCTGGCGCCCAGTGTATATTTCCTTCCTCTTCCCATCATTATTCCGCTGTACTTGTTTTTTTATGGAATCTTTCATCTCTACACTCCAAAGCGTGTACAGGGACGCCGGGTAGAATTCGCTAATATCTGCAAGGCCAATACCATCGGTCTTTTGATTTTTACCCTGGTCTTGTATCTGGGCGGTAAGAATCCATATTTGTACAATTTTTCCCGTATGATGGTGATGGCATTCTTCGTCATCAATATCGGGGCAGAGGGCTTAGAGCGCTACCTGATCCGAAGGGTACTGCATTCTATGCGCTCAAAGGGCTATAATCAGAAGCATATCCTGCTGATTGGGTACAGCCGCGCAGCAGAAGGATTTATTGATCGTGTGCTCATGAACCCGGAATGGGGCTATCATATCCAGGGAATCTTAGATGATCAGCGTCCTTTAGGCTACCAGTACCGCCAGATTCCGGTTCTGGGAAGATGCTTCGACTTAAAGCAGCTTCTGGAGGAAAATCGTCTGGATGAGATTGCCATCACCTTAAGCTTAAAAGAATACGAGAAGCTGGAACGGATCGTAGCGACCTGTGAGAAGAGCGGCGTCCATACAAAATTTATTCCGGACTATAACAATATCATCCCCACCAGGCCGTACACGGAGGATCTGCAGGGCCTTCCGGTCATCAACATCCGCCATGTGCCGTTAAATAATCTGTTAAATGCCACAATAAAACGGATCATGGATATCTTCGGCGCGCTGGTGGCAATCATCCTGTTCTCCCCGCTGATGCTGGCGACAGCGGTGCTTGTGAAACTGACCTCGCCAGGTCCTATTATCTACAGCCAGGAGCGGGTGGGACTGCATAACCGCCCATTTAAAATGTACAAGTTCCGTTCTATGGCGGTACAGGCGCCGTCAGCGGAAAAGTCCAAGTGGACAACGCCCCATGATCCGCGTGTCACCGCCGTGGGAAAAGTGATTCGAAAGACCAGCATTGATGAGATGCCCCAGTTTTTTAATATCCTGAAGGGTGATATGAGCCTGGTAGGGCCGAGGCCGGAACGGCCATTTTTCGTGGAGCGATTTAAGGAGGAGATCCCCCGCTATATGGTCAAGCATCAGGTGCGCCCTGGTCTGACCGGATGGGCGCAGGTCAATGGCTACCGGGGAGATACCTCCATCACCAAGCGGATCGAGCATGATCTGTATTACATTGAAAACTGGAGCCTGGGATTTGATTTTAAGATCTTATTCCTGACAATATTTAAAGGCTTTATTAATAAAAACGCGTATTAATCAATGAGGAGATGCGATGGGATATGATTTAGACGAAAACGGGAGAGCTGGAGCCGGCAGAAGCCGGCGCCGCAAAAGCACAGTCCTTCGGGAAAAGCCGACAGGCGGACAAGATCAGCGAACAGCTAACGGAGCCGGCCAGTATCAGGCGGGCGGATCGGACCAGAGGCAGGCAGCAGCCGGAACGCTTCCGGCTCCGAGAAAGAAAAAAACATCAAAGACGCGCCGGAGGATCATCACCATGATCATTGCGGAGTGCTTTGCACTGCTGTTTATTTTTGGCTACGGCTTCGTTGCCAGAAGATGGAATATGATCCAGCGCATGGAGGATTGGGTGCCGGAGGAGGTGGAGAATCCTAACTTTTCCGTGGATCTTCCTCAGTATGCAAAGCAGAAGGGGCACTGGGGCATTTATATTTTCGGCGTAGACAGCCGTGGCTCCAATGTGGGAAAGGGAACCAACGCGGATGTGAATATGATCTGCGACATCAACCATGATACCGGGGAGATTCGGCTGGTCAGCGTGTTCCGCGATTCCTATTTGAATGTGAACGACAACGGCAGCTACAATAAGATCAACCAGGCTTATTTTACCGGTGGTCCCAGCAATGCAGCCAAGATGCTGAATAAAAATTTGGATCTGAATATCGGTGATTTCGTGACCTTCAACTGGAAGGCAGTGGCAGACGGCATCAATATTTTAGGCGGTGTGGATATGGAGATCAGCAATGCGGAATTCTACTATATCAACTCCTTTATCACGGAAACGGTAGAGGCTACTGGCGTGTATTCTACCCATTTAAAGAAGGCAGGAATGAATCATTTAGATGGGGTTCAGGCAGTTGCCTACGGCCGTCTTCGTCTGATGGATACGGATTTTGCCAGAACGGAGCGCCAGCGAAAGGTGATTCAGGCAGCCTTTGAGAAAGCGAAGAAAGCAGATTTTGCCACATTAAACCAGCTTACCCTGACTTTGTTCCCGCAGGTGGCTACCAGTGTGGATATGCAGGATATCATCAGCCTGCTTGGGGATGTGGGCAAGTATTATATTGGAGAAACAGGAGGGTTTCCCTTTGCCCGAGGTGATGCCAATATGGGCAAGAAGGGAGCCTGCGTGATTCCGCAGACGCTGGAGAGCAATGTGAAAGAGCTGCACCAGTTCCTTTACGGGGAGGAAAATTATGTTCCCAGCAATACGGTAAAGCAGATCAGTGCAAAGATCTCCAGCGATACCGGTATGTATACACAGGGCGTGTCTGTGGGCCATGTTTCCACCAGCGGAGGTGCTATACCAAGCTCTACCAAGGCGGCAAAGGTTACAGAGGCAGCCGAGAAGGAAACAGGAAAAAGCAATGAGGCTGATTCCTCGGAGGCTTCTTCCAGGGAATCTAAGGATTCCGATGAAGAGAAGGACTCCGAGAAAGAAAAAGAGTCGGAGAAGGAAAGTACGAAGGCAGGCGGCTCTGAGACGAAGAGTACAGAGGATAGTTCTTCACCATCCAGAGTAGAAACCAGACCGACTACTACTTTGCCGGCAGCAGAACGCCCAGGCGGAGGCAGTCACTCTGTATCTCCGGCAGACCGGACGGATAACCATCCGGTGGAGGAGCCTACAGCGTCCAGTCCAGGGCAATCCTCAGAGGGATCTTCTGATTCAGGGGTACATCCAGGAGGCAGCTCTGAAAATCCAACTGCAGCAGAAAAGCCGGACATGTCATCCACCTTAAGCCCGGCGGATGGAAATGGGCCGGGAACGGGAGGAAGCGGGGGACCCACATCAGGCTCCGGTCCTGGAAATTCCTCACAGGGAACGATCAGTCCGGGAAATACAGGCGGGCCAGGTACGGGTAATTCCTCTGGTCCAGGCAATTCAGGCAGCCAGGGAAGCATTACTGTGCCCAGCCCGGATACTCCAGGAGCTTCAGGCGCAGATCCGGTGCAGCCGGGAAGCGGTGTAACCACCATTCCGGCCGGCCCGAATATTTCCTGAGGATTACCTGGGAACTTCATGATTTCATTATAATTTCATCACAATTCCATCACAATTCGCTGATACAATTGCTATCGTAAACAGAGAGAAGGCAGTACAGCAGGACAGTGCTGGAAGGATGTACAAAAATGCAGCCAGGAAGGATACTGTCCGGAACGGCTGCATAAATTATAGGCTTCTTAAGTGATTAAGAAAGGGGATTTTAATATGTATCGTGATGATTATGAGAATAATAGACAGGAACAATCAGGGGGAGCACAGGACTACCCGGCCGACCATGTGAACAACAGTGCAGGACAGATGGAATCTGCAGAGCGGGTTCATCAGAAACCGGATGAAAACGCTGCAATGAATGGCCAACAAGTGCAGAGCGCCGCAGATGCTGACAGCCAGGGACAGACTGTATCTGGAAACAATTACAGCGGAAGCTATAACAGCAATTCAGGCCAGGCTGCATCTGGCAGCAATTATGGCGGAAGCTATAACAGCAATTCAGGCCAGGCTGCATCTGGCAGCAATTACAGCGGAAGCTATAACAGCAATTCAGGCCAGAATGCATCCGGAGGTAATTACGGCGGAGCTTATAGCAGCGGGGCAGATCAGGCCGCATCAGGCAGCAATTACGGAAGCGGCTATCAGAATGGAGACCAGCCCGGAACTGGAAACAGCTATGGCGGCGGATATGGTACAGCCCAATCGGGAATGAACCATGGTTACGGTTCCAGCCAGCCGAACCAGAATCGCGGCTACGGCAGCCAACAGCCCCATCAGCACTATGCACCATGGCAGCAGCCTCAGCAGTTCCAGAGGCCGAACCGGAAGAAGCAGCCTCATCCGATTCTGAAGAAGGTAGCAGGAATCACGGCAGCCGCATTGCTCTTCGGAGTTGTGGCAGGAGGAACGATCTCCGGCGTTAATGTGGCAGTCAGCCGGTTTGCGGCGAACAGCTATG
Source organism: Lachnospiraceae bacterium (assembly GCA_030537215.1). Classification (GTDB taxonomy): domain Bacteria; phylum Bacillota; class Clostridia; order Lachnospirales; family Lachnospiraceae; genus Caccovicinus. The sequence continues at coordinate 12,766 of JAUNOF010000036.1, read as the reverse complement.
GAGCGGAAGAAACTCGGACTACATTAGCTCAGGCAGAAACTGTGCCTGCACCGACTCAGCCAAGCGCTGGAAGCGCAGCAGTGAATGCAATTCCGGCAATTACCAATGACGTGTCTGCCATTGTGGAAAAAGCGATGCCGTCTGTAGTAGCCATCAACAGTGTGACAGAATATCAGACCCAGAACTGGTTCGGCCAGCCTCAGGTTTACCAGGGCAAGGGCAGCGGCTCCGGCATTATTGTGGGAGAGAGCGATACCGAGCTTCTGATCGTGACCAATAATCATGTAGTAGAAGGGGCAAAGAGCATTGCTGTGGTGTTTTCAGATAATGAAAGCGTAGAGGCTAATATTAAGGGAACTGACTCGGAAAATGATCTGGCGGTGGTTGCTGTGGCGTTAGATAAGATCGCAGACAGCACCAAAAGCAAGATCGCAGTGGCCACATTAGGAGATTCTGATTCTCTGAAGGTTGGTCAAGGCGTGATCGCTATTGGAAACGCTTTAGGCTACGGCCAGTCTGTGACTGTTGGCTATGTCAGCGCCCTTGACCGTGAAGTGCAGACAGACGAGCAGACTACCAGAAATCTGCTTCAGACAGATGCGGCTATTAACCCCGGCAACAGCGGCGGAGCCCTCTTAAATATGCAGGGCGAGGTGATCGGAATCAATTCTGCCAAGTATTCCTCCACTGAGGTTGAGGGAATGGGATATGCGATCCCGATCTCCAAGGTACATGACATTATCGATGATCTGATGACCAAGAAGACCAGGGTTCAGATCGAGGAGGAAAAGCAGGGCTATCTGGGAATCCAGGGAACGGATATTGATTCCAACGCTTCCACTCTGTACGGAATGCCTCAGGGCGTTTACGTGTATAAGATTATGGACGACGGTGCAGCTGCTTCCTCTGATTTAAAGGAAAAGGACATTATTACCAAGTTTGACGGTCAAACGGTCAGAAGCATGTCTGAGCTTAAAAATATGCTGACCTACTACGCAGGAGGCGACACCGTTCAGATTACAGTACAATCTCTGGTAGACGGACAGTATGTGGAGCGCCAGGTGGAGCTTACACTGGGAACGAAACCGGAAGAGGAAAGCAACAATTAATATTTAGTAAGGCGCTGCAGGAAATGTGCAGCGCCTTTTTTCGTATGCTTGATTAACTGGAAAATTTATGTTAAACTTATATAATTCTATTTTTATGATAGAGAATGAAAGAGGAGATTCAATTTGGAAGATAACGAAAAGATGACCAGAGAAGAAATCGAAGGAGAGGAAACCAGAGAGACGTCAAAGCAGCCGGGCCCTTCAGAGGATGATACCGGCTATGAGAAAGTCTGCTACCTATGCCGCAGGCCGGAGAGCAAAGCTGGCTCTATGGTTTCTATGCCTGGCGGGATCCAGCTTTGCCACGACTGCATGCAGAAGGCATTTGACGCATTCAATCAAAACGGCATGGATTTCAGCCAGATCCCCAACATGCCTTTTATGAATTTGAATATGGGAGATTTTTCTAATTTTATGCGGCCGGACATGGAAATCCCGAAGAAGCAAAAGATCAAGAAAAAGTCGGAGGAGACCAAAACCTACACCATACGGGATATTCCGGCGCCCCATGTGATCAAGCACCGTCTGGACGAATACGTTGTGGGTCAGGAGCAGGCAAAAAAGGTGATGTCGGTGGCTGTTTACAATCATTATAAAAGAGCTCTTTTAAGCCGCCGGGAGAATAATGGGCAGGAGGATCCGGTCACCATAGAGAAATCCAATATCCTGATGATCGGCCCTACCGGAAGCGGCAAAACCTATCTGGTAAAGACTTTGGCAAAGCTTCTGGATGTGCCCCTTGCCATTGCAGATGCCACCTCACTGACAGAAGCCGGTTATATTGGAGATGATATTGAGAGCGTGGTCAGCAAGCTTCTGGCAGCGGCAGACAATGATGTGGAGAAGGCGGAACGGGGGATTATCTTTATCGATGAGATCGATAAGATTGCCAAAAAGCAGCAGATGAATACCCGTGATGTGAGCGGCGAATCGGTGCAGCAGGAGCTGTTAAAGCTGCTGGAGGGCAGCGTGGTGGAGGTGCCGGTAGGCTCCAACCAGAAAAACGCCATGACGCCGATGGCTACGGTCAACACCGATAATATCCTTTTTATCTGCGGGGGTGCATTCCCGGATCTGGAGGATATCATTAAGGAGCGGCTGAGCAGAAAGTCCTCTATGGGCTTTGGAGCAGATTTAAAGGACCAGTTTGATGAGGATAAGGATCTGCTGAAGCAGGTAAGCAATGCAGATCTGCGGAAATTCGGCATGATTCCGGAGTTTTTAGGCCGTCTACCGGTGACCGTTACTCTGCAGCAGCTTGACAAGAATCTGATGAAGAAGATCCTGACCGAGCCCAGGAACGCCATCCTGAAGCAGTATGAGAAGCTGCTGGCTTACGATGAAGTGAAGCTGGAATTTGATGATCAGGCGCTGGACTGGATCGCAGAGGAGGCATTGAAGAAGGATACTGGAGCCAGAGCCCTGCGGGCCATTCTGGAGGAGTTTATGCTGGATATCATGTATGAGATTCCAAAAGATCCCAATATCGGCGCTGTCATCATCACAAGGCCCTACCTGGAAAAATGCGGCGGGCCCCGGATTGAGATGAGGGGAATGGCGTAAAGGCAGTGGTTCAGATGTATTTACTGCAGCAGGGAAAACGCCGCTGCATTATTCCCGAAGCTGGAGAAAGGATTGATACAGATCCAGCGTGCCGTATCCGAACTCACGGTTCGGGTATTGGTACGCTGGATTTCTGTTTGCTCCCCGGATCAGATAGCCGCGTATGGAGGCGTTGTTTAGAGTCGGGTCATTTCCCTCTCCCAGTCCCCAGGCCAGCAGGCTGGCAACGGCTCCGGCTGTATGGGCGGCTGCCACGGAGGAGCCGGTACGCCGGGTCATCGTGATGGAGCCAGGGGACAATGACAAAGCTGGTCCGTACACCTCTACCCCGGGAGCTGCCAGGTCCGGCTTGATCTGCTCATTGATGGTGAAGCCGCGGCTGGAGTGGAGATAGATGCTTCCGTTTCGGTGATCATAGGTGCTGATGGTGATAGGAAACAGTCCATTTCCCGGATTGGTAATTGTGGTATTGGGATCCGGCCTGAGAAAGACCGTATCCGGAGAGGAGAATCCCTGGACCGGAAGCCACATGTGGTACTGGCCCCGAAGAAACAGGGAATTATATACCCGGATACGCCAGATCCCGGCAGTAGGATTCTGAAACCGGAAAAAGATCAGCTGGCGGCCGGAACCGGCTTCATTCGGCAGATAGCTGACCGTGATGACAGTAGGCTCCAGCAGGAATGTGACCCGGGTATCTCGGCCCAGGGTCAGAGGGATCCGGCTGATGGTTTCTCCGCTGGGGGAAATAAAGCCGATGGTATAAAGATCCGACACGTCTGCCCAGAATTCTGTCACAAACCCCTGTTCTCCGTCCGCCACGCGGATTTCCACATCCTCGGAGTCCTGCTGGCTGGGAATCACACCGAAATAGTGGTGGGACAGACCGGCCTCATTGCCGGCAGCGATCACGCTGACCATGCCGATATACTGACTGAAATACTGGAGGGTGTACCCTAAAGGGGAGCTGCCTTCATGGCTGCCCCAATTGGTTCCCATGGAGATGCATACCACCAGAGGCATTCCCGTTTCCTCTGAGAGAAAACGCAGATATTTGATTCCCATCATAATATCATTTTCCTGGTAAGCGGCGGCATCTTCACGAATCAGATAAAAATCGCGGAGATACTGCTTCGCCGGCTTCAGCTTTACGATGCCGAGAGATGCCTTTGGAGCAGCGCCGATAAAATCCCCGGAGGGAGATGAGCCTCCGGCAGCGATTCCGGCCAGAAATGTGCCATGTCCATTGGTATCCGTGGAAGGGACAATGTCCAGCGGACGGTCCGACTGCAGCGCTTCATTGATCTGGGCGGCAGAATAGGCAGTGCCGTATTGGATTTTGGTAAACATAGAGGAGGGCGGTTCTACCCCCGGCGGGATTTCATCCAGTGCCGAAGGCAGATTTTGATCCCAGATCCCGGCGATCCTGGTGGTTCCATCGGGATTCTGGAATAAGGGATTCTGATAGTCGATTCCGGTATCAATCAGGCCCACCAGCACACCTTCTCCCTGATTTCCCAGCGCCGGCTGCTGAAATACAGAAAGGATACCGGATGCCTCCATGCTGCCGGTATCCAAAGGCGCATAAAGCTTGGGAATGGTATAATAATCATAATCACCCAGATTTAAACCAGGAATTGCGTCCAGGGGGAGATAGAGGATGGCAAATTCACTGGAGATGGAATCATAGCAGAGACTTCTGGTTTCCATACGGGGGACCGTTCCGCGGCGGTATATAAAATCGGCAATCATTTCGCTGGCTGGATTCAGCGGACAATCAGGCATATAATATCATTCTCCATCAGGCTGGTGATTTTTTAAAATATATGCCGGAAATGGATAAAAATTCCCTTTACGGTAAGGCGGAAACCGGGTAAAATATAAGAAAATCAAAGCAGGGAGGCAGAATATGACACTTATTATATTGATTGCGCTGATCGCGGCAGTGGACCTGTGCATTAAGGAAGAGATTGAGGCCAGAGATGCCAGTGAATTTCCAAAAGAATTAGAAGGAACCAGAGGGATGATCACCCTCCATAAAAGCCATAACACCGGATTTCCCTTTGAGATCCTGAAAAGCCATCCTGAACTGGTAAAAGGGATTCCTGTGGTGGTAATCTCCGCTCTGTGCGGAATCCTGGGCTTCCTGATCCCCAAAAAAGGCTACTGGGCTGAAAAGCTGGTTCTGGTCCTGACCCTGGGCGGTGCCTTCAGCAATCTCTACGACCGTATCCAGAGAAATTATGTAGTCGATTACTTCAGCATCAATGCAGGAAAGCTGAAAAAGGTGATTTTTAATCTGGGAGACATCTGCATCTTCGCCGGCGCCGCCCTGATGGTTCTGACTCAGATTGTGTCAGAGCTGTACGCTGTCATGAAAACCATCCGCCCCAAGCACAAGGGGTAACATCACTCTTTACCAGCTCAACAGCATCGGGAGGCATTTTTCCTGATGCTGAGCCTGGTACTGTTCACATGCCTTCACAGCAACTAACAGTTCGACTCCCACTGCGAATCTTCTTGACAGTCCCCTGAGATTATAGTATAATCTACCATAAAAAATTTATTAAAAAAGGAGTGTTTTTTTATGGATCCGTCAGGTGACGCGGTCATACGGTTACTTATTTTACTTATTCTATTAGCATTATCTGCATTCTTTTCTTCGGCAGAAACAGCACTTACTACGGTGAACAAGATCCGCATGCGGACATTGGCTGAGAACGGCCACAAGCGGGCAGAAACTGTGATTAAGATCGTAGAAAACCAGGGTAAGATGCTGAGTGCCATCTTGATCGGCAACAATGTGGTGAATCTGTCTGCATCCTCCTTATCAACGGTGCTGGCAGCAGATCTATTCGGAAGCAAGGCGGTGGGAATTGCCACCGGTATCCTGACACTGCTGATTCTGGTGTTTGGTGAGATTACTCCGAAGACCGTTTCTACATTATCCTCAGAATCGATTTCATTAAAATATGCGCCATATATCTATGCACTGATGAACCTTTTAACACCAGTGATTTTTTTCGTGAACCAATTATCTATGCTGGTGCTGCGCGCTCTCAGAGTTGACCCCAACAAGAAGCAGGAATCCATCACCGAGGATGAGCTTCGCACCATTGTGGAAGTAAGCCACGAGGAGGGCGTGATCCAGACGGAAGAGAAAAAAATGATCACCAATGTGTTTGATTTTGGTGACAATCTGGCAAAGGATGTGATGGTTCCCCGGATCGACATGACGTTAGTGAATGTAGATGCTACCTATGATGAGCTGCTGGAGATCTTTCGGCAGGAAAAGTATACCCGAATCCCGGTATATGAGGATTCCACAGACAATGTGATCGGTATTATCAATGTAAAGGATCTGCTTCTTCTGGACAGCAAGGAGCATTTTAATATCCGCGATTATCTGCGGCAGCCGCTGTACACCTATGAGTTTAAAAAGGCGGCTGAGCTGATGGTGGAGATGCGCAAGACCATGAACAACATCGTGATCGTTCTGGATGAGTACGGCGCTACCGCCGGCCTGATCACTCTGGAGGATATGCTGGAGGAGATCGTGGGCGAGATCCGGGATGAGTATGATGGCGATGAGGAAGAAAATGTGGTGGAGCTGGCGCCCAATCAGTATCGGGTGGATGCTTCCATGAAACTGAGTGATTTAAATGACCATCTGGATCTGAAGCTGGAATCAGAGGATTACGATTCTCTGGGCGGCCTTGTGATCGGACTGCTGGATCATCTGCCGGAGGAGGGTGAGGAGGTCACCCATGAGGGCATTCGGATGGTAGTGGAAAAGATGGATAAAAACCGTATCGAGACCATTTGCCTGTATCTGCCGGAGGATCCAAAAGAGCAGGCAGAGGATGAGAAGGACGATAAGAAGGAAGAACGGAAAGGCGGCTGTCGAGATGAGGAAGAAGCTGCCGAGAATGGAAAAACTGCTTAAACAGACAATCAGTACGCGGCTGCCTGGCCCTGGGGATCAGGGCTTAAGCAGCCGTATTTGAATACCCGCTTTTATACGTTTAACTGATCATCCCGCCTACGGTTCCGCTGACAGCGCAGATCCCCAGAACCCGGGTCAGGGCTGCAGTGTCGTTTCGAAGACCCTTGTTAAATAAAAATGACATCAGCGCCAGAAGGAGAAAGTACAGAAGGCCGATCAGCAGTCCCCAGAAAAACTTTCGGCTCTTCAATCCTTTTCCCGCAAGAAGCCCGCCCAGAAAGCAGCTGACAGCATAGATCCCGTATACCCCTGCCGCCACCCTGGAAGGGGACAGCTTTAACTGAAACAGCCCAAAGGCAAGGGCCGTCAGAAGCAGGGCGCTGAGAAGGTAGGAGAAAAACAGGGACCGGGTTAAATATTTGATGGTTCGCATGACAAGATTCCCCCATTGTGGATTATAGTCCAGTCTATGCCTTTTAAAAACAGGATATGAAGGCTTTTCCGGTAAGTTTGACACGCGAAACAACTTGCGAACTACCTTTACATATGGTATAATCGCAAGGAACTTTAAGAGAATAGGAGGCGTAGCAAGATGAAGCACGTTAAGACGTTAAATTCTAACACTTTAAAGGACACCATGAAGAAGGGCGGATGCGGCGAGTGCCAGACCTCCTGCCAGTCCGCTTGCAAGACTTCTTGTACTGTAGGAAATCAGAGCTGCGAAAACAGCAGCCGCTAATTCCTGCATTACATATGGAAAATGAATCTATCGGTTCGAGGATAACCCCTACGGTCGCCCGGATTGTAGGGGCATTTTCCATGTCTGGGAGATTTTAAGGCAATGATTCAGCAAAACTTTATTTATAGAAAGACGAGGAACCACCTGTGATCCATCAATACAAAAACAACGGCTATAACATTGTCCTGGATGTAAACAGCGGCTCTGTCCATGTAGCAGACCCTGTCCTCTATGATGCCATTGAGATCCTGTCCCCGCAGATGCCGGACCTGGCAAAGCCGGAGCCCATCCCGGAGCCATTAAAGGCGGCTGTCCGTGAGGGGCTGAAGGATCGTTACGCATGTCAGGACATCGAGGAAACCCTGGAAGACATCCAGGAGCTGATCGACAGTGAGCAGCTTTTTGCAAAAGACATCTACAAGGATTTTGTCATCGATTTTAAGGAGCGCAAGACGGTAGTAAAGGCGCTCTGCCTTCACATTGCCCATGACTGCAACTTAGCCTGTCAGTACTGCTTTGCAGAGGAAGGCGAATATCATGGACGCCGCGCCCTTATGAGCTTTGAGGTAGGAAAGAAGGCGCTGGATTTCCTGATTGCCAATTCCGGCAGCCGGAGAAACCTGGAGGTAGACTTTTTCGGCGGCGAGCCACTGATGAACTGGGAGGTGGTAAAGCAGTTAGTTGCCTATGGCCGGGAGCAGGAGAAGCTCCATGACAAGCATTTCCGTTTTACCCTGACCACCAACGGCGTTCTTCTCAATGACCAGATCATGGAGTTCTGCAACAAGGAGATGGGCAATGTAGTATTAAGCCTGGACGGCCGGAAGGAAGTGAACGATAAGATGCGTCCGTTCCGCAACGGCAAGGGAAGCTACGATCTGATCGTGCCGAAATTCCAGAAGTTCGCAGACAGCCGGAATCAGATGAACTATTATGTAAGAGGCACCTTTACCCATCACAATCTGGACTTTGCTGAGGATGCCATTCATTTTGCAGATCTGGGCTTCCAGCAGATGTCCATCGAGCCGGTGGTTGCTCCGGCGGAGGAAGAATATTCCATCAAGGAAGAAGACCTTCCAAGGATTCTGGAGCAGTATGATAAGCTGGCAGTTGAATATATTAAACGGAAGAAGGAGGGAAGAGGCTTTAATTTCTTCCACTTTATGCTGGATCTGAATGCAGGTCCCTGTGTGGCCAAGCGGCTTTCCGGCTGCGGCTCCGGCACAGAATATCTGGCAGTCACCCCATGGGGAGACCTTTATCCATGCCACCAGTTTGTGGGACAGGAGGACTTCCTGTTAGGCAATGTAGATACCGGTGTGACCAATACGTCAGTTCGTGATGAATTCAAGCTGTGCAATGTCTATGCAAAGGACAAGTGCAGGAACTGCTTTGCGCGCTTCTACTGCAGCGGCGGCTGTGCAGCAAATTCCTACAACTTCCACGGCACCATCACCGATGCCTATGATATCGGCTGTGAGATGCAGAAAAAGCGGATCGAGTGTGCCATTATGATCAAGGCAGCTTTAGCTGACCAGTAAAATGAGAACAGGGTAAAACGGGCGAATCAAGGAAACACCCTCCGGGTATCCCTGGATGCCCGGTAAAACGGGCGAATTAAGGAAAGGAGAAAGAAGGATGAAGAGCAATAAGGGGAAGGGCCTGATCGGCCTGCTGCTGATCCTGGCGGCAGTTGCTGTGTTTGGATGGTTCGGCTATTCCAGCATGAGCGACATTAAGCTGGGGCTTGATCTGGCAGGCGGCGTCAGCATCACCTATCAGGCAGTGGACGAGGATCCTACTGCAGAGCAGATGTCAGATACCATCTACAAGCTGCAGCAGAGAGTTCAGAATTACAGTACGGAGGCAGAGGTATATCAGGAAGGATCAGACCGGATCAATATTGATATCCCGGGAGTATCGGATGCCAATGCTATTTTGGAGGAACTGGGAAAGCCAGGTTCTTTAACTTTTACTGACGAGAACCTTAATGTACTGATGACCGGCGATATGGTAGCTACCGCGAAGGCCGGCATGCGGGAGGGAAGCGGTGCCCAGACGCAGCAGTATGTGGTTCAGCTTACTCTGACGGATGAGGGTGCGGCTACCTTTGCCAAGATCACGGAGGAAAATCTGGGCAAGCGGATCGCCATCGTCTATGATGATCAGGTGATTTCGGCGCCGACGGTTCAGACGGCGATCACCGGCGGTCAATGCGAGATTACCGGAATGGAATCTTATGAGGCTGCGGAAAATCTGGCGGCAACCATCCGGATCGGTTCTCTGTCTTTAGAGCTTCAGGAGCTGCGCTCCAATGTAGTGGGCGCAAAGCTGGGGCAGGAAGCCATCAGCACCAGCTTAAAGGCAGGCGCTGTGGGCTTTGCTATTGTGGTGGTATTTATGATTGCAGTTTATCTGGTGCCCGGACTTGCCGCTTCCATCGCTCTGGCTCTGTATGTGGGTCTGGTGCTGGTTCTGCTGTCTGCATTTGAGATCACCTTGACGCTGCCTGGTGTAGCAGGTATTATTCTGTCCATTGGTATGGCAGTAGATGCCAATGTGATTATTTTTACCCGTATCAAAGAGGAGATCGGTCTGGGCAAGACTGTAAAGTCTGCCATTAAGAGCGGCTTTAACAAAGCTCTTTCCGCTATCATTGACGGAAACGTGACCACCCTGATTGCGGCTGTGGTTTTGTACTGGAGAGGCTCCGGTACGGTAAAGGGATTTGCCGCAACGCTGGCGTTAGGTATCGTGCTTTCCATGTTTACGGCTCTGGTGATTACCAAAGGCGCATTACATGCATTATATGCCATCGGCTTTCAGGATGCTAAGTTCTATGGAACAAAGAAGGAGAGAACACCCATCAATTTCCTGGCGAAGAGAAAGATCTGTTTTGCTCTTTCGATTGCCTTGATTCTGGCAGGCTTTGTATTTATGGGAGTGAACAAGTCATCTACCGGAACGGTATTAAACTACAGTTTGGATTTCATGGGCGGTACCTCTACCAATGTTACCTTTAACGAGGACTTAAGTCTGGAGGATATTTCCGGCAAGGTGGTTCCTGTTGTAGAGTCCATCACAAAGGATGCGGGAACCCAGACCCAGAAGGTGGCTGGAACCAATGAGGTTATTATCAAGACCAGGACATTGACTGTGGAGGAACGTCAGGCGTTAAATGACGCTTTGGTAGAGAACTTCGGTGTGGAGGCAGAGAAGATCACAGCCGAGAGCATATCTGCGGCAGTCAGCAGCGAAATGAAGAAGGACGCTGTAGTGGCAGTTATCATCTCCACCATATGCATGCTGATCTATATCTGGTTCCGGTTCAGCGATGTGAGATTTGCAACCAGCGCGGTAGCGGCGCTGCTTCATGACGTTTTAGTGGTACTGACCTTCTACGCCGCCTTCAAGTGGTCTGTAGGTTCTACCTTTATCGCCTGCATGCTGACCATCGTAGGCTACTCCATCAATGCAACGATTGTTATTTTCGACCGGATCCGTGAGAACTTAAAGGAGACGGGAAGCCGTGCTGACCTGGCAGAGGTGGTAAATACAAGTATTACCCAGACACTGACCAGAAGCATCAATACTTCCCTGACTACCTTCATCATGATCTTTGTGCTGTTTATCATGGGCGTATCCTCCATCCGTGAATTCGCAATGCCGCTGATGGTGGGTATTGTATGCGGAACTTATTCCTCCGTATGTGTCACCGGCGCTTTATGGCATGTAATGACGGTATCGAAGGGGAAGAAGGCAGCACAGGAGAAGGCAGAGGCAAAAGCGGCGAAGAAGAGCCAGAAGTAACGTCGGAATTCGTTTTATACAGCAGGAGTTTTATGGAATATCGTATTTTAGCAAAGGATGGACGTGCCAAGCGGGCTGAACTGAAAACCGTTCACGGCACTGTCCAGACCCCATTATTTATGAACGTGGGAACGGTGGCCGCGATCAAGGGCGCCGTATCCACTGACGATCTCCGGGAAATCGGAACCCAGGTGGAGCTTTCCAATACCTACCATCTTCATGTGAGGACCGGGGATAAGCTGATCAAGCAGTTCGGCGGTCTTCACCGGTTTATGAACTGGGATCGGCCGATTCTCACGGATTCCGGCGGCTTCCAGGTATTTTCTTTGTCTGGCCTTCGGAAGATCAAGGAGGAAGGTGTGACCTTCCAGTCCCATATTGACGGTCACAAGATCTTTATGGGGCCTGAGGAGAGTATGCAGATTCAGTCCAATTTAGGATCTACCATCGCCATGGCATTTGACGAGTGCCCGCCCAGCCATGCAGGCTACGATTACATTAAGCCCAGCGTGGAGCGGACTACCAGATGGCTCAGACGCTGCAAGGAGGAGATGGGGCGGCTGAACAGCCTGCCGGACACCATTAATAAGGAGCAGCTTCTTTTTGGTATCAATCAGGGCGGTGTGGCAGATGAAATCCGAATTGAGCATGCCAAAGAGATTGCGGCTATGGACTTGGACGGCTATGCCGTAGGCGGCCTGGCGGTAGGTGAGAGCCATGAGGAGATGTATCACATTCTGGATGTGACCGTGCCTCATCTGCCGGAGGAGAAGCCCACTTATCTGATGGGAGTGGGGACGCCGATTAATATCCTGGAGGCGGTGGACAGAGGCGTTGATTTCTTCGACTGTGTGTATCCCTCCAGAAATGGCCGCCATGGTCATGTATATACCAATCAGGGCAAATTAAATCTGTTTAACCAGAAATATGAGCTGGATGCCCGCCCCATTCAGGAGGGCTGCCAGTGTCCCGCCTGCCGTTCCTACAGTCGGGCATATATCCGGCATCTGTTAAAAGCAAAAGAGATGCTGGGAATGCGATTATGTGTCTTGCACAATTTGTATTTTTATAATACAATGATGGAAGAGATTCGTCACGCCATTGAGGAACACCGCTATCAGGAGTATAAGGCACGCAAGATCGCCGGGATTCTGGCAGGGCCTCAGGACTGAGCGCTTATCAGGCAGGAGAAGGCTCCCGTCAGATAAATGCTCCGCCAGGATGTGCAGGCGAGGATTTAAATTAAGGAGGAAGAAGAATGAGCGCATTTGGAGGGCCAGTAGGCTTGGTTCTTTATTTCGTATTTCTGTTTGGTCTGATGTATTTTATCGCATTCCGCCCGCAGAAAAAGGAAAAGAAGAGGCATGAGGAATTGATGGCCAGCATTGCAGTTGGTGATACTGTGCTGACCAGCAGCGGATTCTACGGAGTTATCATTGATATGACCGATGACACTGTGATCGTAGAGTTCGGAAGCAATAAGAATTGCCGGATTCCGATGCAGAAGCAGGCCATCGTACAGGTGGAAAAGCCGGAGGCATAAGAGTGGAGCCAGGCGGCGCATTTCATAAAAAGAGTGCGTTGCCGGCTCTTTTTATT
>JAUNOF010000196.1 GCA_030537215.1 Lachnospiraceae bacterium | reverse complement strand
GAATTTTCCGTTGGTTACGGCCAAAAAAGAACATTAGTTCTGCAAAAGTCAGGATAGTATCTTGCAAAATTTCTGTCTTGTTTTTATATGTGATTAATTTTCAGAATTTTCTTTGCTTATGAGTAAATTCATATGTAAATTTATCTGTTCTTTTGTATCCTCCCAATCTCCTCCATTTTCGATCACTAGGCTGGAAATGGCCTGGTAATCCTGATGGGAGAACTGGCTGGCAATCATGGACTCACACCGCTTGCGGCTGTATCCCCGGCTTTCCATCAGCCGCCGGATCCGCACCTCCTGGGGAGCATGCACGTACCAAAGCTCATCTAACAATAGAAAGGAACTGCCGTCGAATACAGCGGACTCTACCACGGCTGCTGGATATCCCTCCTGCAAAGCGGCTTCCAGCTCCTCCTCCACTGCCTTCCACACTAAGGGGTGGGTGATCTGATCCACCGCTGCCTTTGCCGTTTGATCCTGAAAGATGATCTGGGCAAGAGCTGGGCGGTCGATGCTTCCGTTCTCCTTTAAAAATGAAGTTCCAAGGGCTTCCACCACCTGCTGGTAGCCTGCCTGCCCTGGCTCCATAAGGGCTCTGGCTACATCATCCGTCCGGATGAGCTTCGCGCCCCACCGCTCTTTCATCCAGCCAAGCACCTGGCTTTTTCCGGCTCCTACTCCTCCGGTAATGCCGATTCGTCTCATCTTTCGCCTCCACTATCTTTGATTTGTTAACCCAGAATTTTGCTCCTGCCCCATCTTAAACCGCCACAGCCGATTCTGATCCTCTTCGCTGGCATATCCGATTCCCACTCTTGTGTCTGTCAGAATCTCATACCGCATGCCGTCATCCTCCACCCAAAGTGCCTTCTGGGTGAGGATCGAGGTATCGTTAAAGGTTCCATTTACCTTCAGATACTTGGTCAGCTTGCCTGGCCCCTCTGCATCCATGCAGGCACGGATCAGCACCGCCTGGGGCACCTCCTTCTCCCCTGTCACAATATTCAGCAGCCAGTGGATCCCATAGCAAAGGTACACATAGATCCGGCCGGCTTCATGATACAGGACCTCCGTCCGCCTGGTCCTCCCTTTATGGGCGTGGCATGCGGTGTCCTCCTGGCCCCGGTAGGCCTCTGTCTCGGAGATCCGCAGCCGAAGCTGGCTTCCATCCTCCAGTGTCCGCACCAGCACCTTGCCTACCAGCTCCGGCGCCACCTCCAGACAATCTCTGTGATAAAATTCTTCTGATAAACGCATATGTCACCTCGATTCCTTCTCCTTCTGATACTTCTCACGATAGGACTGGTTCAGCCAGTCGATCCCCTTTTGGATCCCTTCTTCGTCAAAGGTGGTGTCCATCCAGGTTTTTAACTCATCCTTTGTGGCGTCAAATCCATAAGGCTCCGGCCAATGGGTGACCCGGAGAACGGTTTTTGCCTCTTCTCCCTCCCCAACCTGTGCCTTCGCCATCTTATAGCGCATCCCGCAGAAGCTTCCGGTATAGGTTTCCTTTTTCAAGTAATTGATGGGCATAAAGCCGCTCCGCTCCAGCATAGTCCTTCGTCCTTTCTGATTCTTTCCAGCTGTCCTGCGCTGCTACTTGGCTGCAAACCAGGAATCGCCTTCCTTTGCCTCCACCTCCAGGGATACCTTAAGATCAGAGGCATGCTTCATCTTATCTTCCAGGATCGCCCTCACCTCTTCCGTCTCCGCCTTCCAGGTCTCGATCAAAAGCTCATCGTGAACCTGAAGCACGATCCGGGACCGCATGCCACGGCTTCGAAGCTCCTGATCCACGCCGATCATGGCGATCTTCATAATATCGGCTGCCGTACCCTGGATCGGGGAATTCATGGCAACACGCTCTCCAAAGGAGCGCTGCATAAAGTTGGCAGACTTTAACTCTGGTATGGGACGTCTTCTGCCGTACAGCGTAGTAACGTAGCCCTGCTCCTTGCCCTCTGCAACCAGACGGTCCAGATACTCCTTCACACCAGGATAGGTTTCAAAATACTGGTTGATATATTCCTGAGCTTCTTTTCTGGAAACGCTTAAGCCTTCCCCTAAGCCAAAGGCGCTGATACCGTACACAATGCCGAAATTCACCGCCTTGGCATTTCTCCGCTGCAGGGGAGTCACCTCCTCCAAAGGGATATGGAATACCTGGGAGGCTGTGATGGCATGAATATCCTGTGCCATCCCGTATGCCTGGATCAGACGCTCATCTCCGGACAAGGATGCCAGGATCCGCAGCTCGATCTGGGAATAATCCGCATCCACAAACACATATCCATCCTCCGGCACAAAAACCTTCCGGATCTCCCGCCCCAGCTCCATGCGTACCGGAATATTCTGCAGATTTGGCTCTGTGCTGCTGATGCGCCCTGTAGCGGTAATGGTCTGGTTAAAGGTTCCATGGATCCGCTCATCCGGGCCGATAAAAGCAGCCAACCCTTCTGCATAGGTAGAATTCAGCTTGGTCAGCTGCCGGTAGTCCAGGATCATCTGCACCACTGGAACATCCGGCGCCAGCTTTTCCAGCACATCTGCCGCTGTGGAATAGCCGGTTTTCGTCTTCTTGCCGCCCTTCAGCTTCATCTTCTCAAAAAGGATCTCTCCCAGCTGCTTTGGAGAATTGATGTTAAAGGTTTCTCCGCAGCCCTCATAGATCTGCTTTTCCAGTTCTGCAATGCGCACCTTCAGCTTATCCCCGTACTCCTTTAAAGCATTGCGCTGCACCTTAACCCCTACAGCCTCCATATGATACAGGCTGTAGATCAGAGGCATCTCAACCTCCAGAAACAGCTTCCACATGCCAGTACGTTTCAGCTTCTCCTCCAGCCCTTCGGCTGCCTGAGCCGCGGTCCACGCCATATAGCAGGCGCAGACGGCTGCCTTTTCCTCTCCGTTTTGAAGCGCTTTGCCAACCGGCACCTTGCCCAGAAGATCTTTTTCCGAAGGAAGGGTAAGTCCCAGATGATCCCGTGCCAGATCATCATAGCCGTAGCTGTCCTTTAACGGGTTCAGCAGGTATGCCGCCACTCCTCCGTCCAGCACAGCCGCATCATAGTCCAGGTTCAAAAAGGGCAGCAGCTTCTTTAAATCGGGAACCCAGATCTGGCCAAGCTCTGCCTGACTGATCAGCTGATGGGCCTGATTCAACAGCCATTCCCGGGAAATCTCCTTTCCCGCCTTCATGCAGACTGCCTCACCGCCGATGGAAAGGGAAAGCCCTACCACTGCCTGCTGCTTTCCGTCAGCTCCGTCCGTTCCTGCTCCAGGACTTTCCAGTTGGCCGGATGCATCGAACCGGAAACTGATCTGCTCTTCCTCCATCTCCTGCTCACCGATCAGAAGCTGAAGCCCTGCCCGTTCATAAGTGCCAGACACATTCTTCTTTGCTGCCTTTGCCGCCCGCTGAAACCACTCTTGTGCTTCCTTCCGATTCTCCGTCACAACGAAACGTTCTTCCAAATTGCTGCTTCCCATGGCATCTGCGCCGAAGCGGGCCAGAATCGACTTAAACTCCAGCCGCTTCATAAACTGATAGGCCTCCGGCGTATAAAGATTTTGAATCTCGGCATCCTCATAGGAAAAATCAATATCACAATCGGTGCAGATCTCTGCCAGTGTCTTACTCATCTGGGCCATATCATAATGCTCCTCCAGCGCCTTCTTCGCCCTGGGCGGCTTGATCTCCGCCAGATGATCGTGAGCATTCTCAATACTTCCGTATGCCACGATAATGGCAGTGGCTGTCTTCTCTCCAATGGAGGGCACCCCTGGAATATTGTCAGAGGCATCTCCCATCAGCGCCTTTACATCGATAAATTCCTTCGGCGTCACCTGATACTCCCGCTTCACATCCTCCGGATAATAGTCATGTACCTCCGTCACACCCCGGCTGGTCTTGGGGATGCGGATCTTGATCTTCTCATCTGCAAGCTGCAGCAGATCCCGGTCGCCGGAAATAATGGATACCTCCACGCCCTCCGCCTGGCTTCGCTTCGCCACCGTTCCCAGGATATCATCTGCCTCGAAGCCGGCTTTGGTCAGGATCGGGATCCCCATGGAAGAAAGCACCTCCTTCATCAGCGGCACCTGCTCCACCAGCTCCTGGGGCATGGGCTTTCTGGTCCCCTTGTACTCTGCATACATCTTGTGGCGGAAGGTGGGCTCCTTCAAATCAAAAGCAACCGCCAGATGATCTGCCTTCTCCTCATCCAGGATCTTAAACATAATATTTAAAAAGCCGTAAACCGCGTTTGTATGAAGTCCCTCTGAATTGGTCAGATCCGGAACCCCATAAAAAGCGCGGTTTAAAATGCTGTGTCCATCTATCAATACCAGTTTTCCCATATTCCATCCTTTCCTATGTTTGCCTGTTTTTCCAGGCATAAAGGGATACCCGAAGGGTGTTTCCTATGTTTGCCTGTTTTTTCTATTTCAATATCCAGATTCGAAGCTGCAGAAGGAATGTAGATAACAGCCCAAGGCAGGCCAGCGTATTCACCGCATAGCGGGTAATTTTAACCAGACGGGTCAGCCGCACTCTCTGGTGGGATATCTCAAGGGCTTCCTCCATCTCTCCCTTAATATTATAGCTTCCAGACTCCTCATCCAGCTGTCTCAGTCCTAACGCTACCGTAAAGTAAATCTCCAGCTCCTCCTGGCAATCTGGACAGGATTCCACATGCTCCAGGAAATCTTCCAGTTCCTGGTCAGATAACTCATCCTGAATATATGGCATAATAAGACGTTCTACTTCCTGACACTCCATCTGATTATCCCTCCTTAGTTTCTGCGTTCCTTCTGAATTTATAACTGTCCGCGTAACTGTTCAGTACCTTCACAGTTACGAGCTTTACTTCTACCTATCATACAACAAAAGACGGTCGGGCGTCAACGGTAACTGTTCGGACGAGCATCCGTTGCTGTTCCTGTGCGTTCACAG
>JAUNOF010000002.1:40080-73468 GCA_030537215.1 Lachnospiraceae bacterium | reverse complement strand
GGAAACCAACCAAATATGTAGTAACTGCAGTACCGACAAATGAGATGAGAGAAGCGGCTACCATGGCAAGGCCGCCCTTGAATGTTGCAATTGCCGGAAGAGTCACAGCGCAGACTGCCATAATTGCTGTGTACTGAGCGGCAGCAGCGCCTACAATCGCTCCGCCGATGGCAGAAAAAATACAGCCAATATAAAAAGGACGTTTATACTTCAGACTGATACCATAAATAGCCGGCTCTGTTACACCGCCTACAAATCCTGAAAATGCTGCACTTCCTGCAATTTCTTTCACCTTTGCATCCTTTGTCTTCAAAAACACGCCAAATGCTGCACCTGCAGAAGCAAAATTGGTAGCAATGGTCAGCGGAAGCAAGGTATCATATCCGTAGACCCCGATATTGTTCATAACAATTGGGAAAAGCCCCCAATGCAGTCCGGTGATGATGGTTACAGTCCAGAAACCTCCAATCACGGCACCTGCAATCATTGGATTTAAATTATAAATGCCGGTAAATACAGAAGCGATAATATTACTCAGTTCAGATACCACTGGTCCGATGATAGTCAGTGCCAGAGGGAATACAATCACCATAGACAGCAGCGGCACAAAAATCGTTCTCACCATGGCAGGAATGACTTTGTTCAGCCATTTTTCCACCTTTGACAGCACATAGACTACGATAATCGGCGGCAGAACCGAGTTTGTATATTGCATGGTTTTTACCGGAATCAAACCAAACAGGGACAGGGAGGTTCCCGCAAGCGCAGCATCCAGGATATTGGGATATATCATTGCGGAAACCACTGCAAATGCAATAAAAGGATTGGACTGAAAGCGCTTGGCAGCAGAAAAAGCCAGTGCCAGCGGCATAAAGTAAAACATAGCATCTGCCAGGGAATACAAAACTACATAAGTACCGCCTGACGCATTCAGCATGCCGGCAGAAGAGAGTGCTACCAGCAGTCCTTTCAGCATACCTGCTCCGGCCAAAGCGCCAAGAATCGGCACAAAAATACCGGAAATTGTCTCAAATAATGCAGTAAGCGCAGACTTGCTGTCTCCGTCCTTTTTATCGTTTCCCGATTTCTCATTTTTTTCCGAAGACACGGTGTTTTTTCCCTCTGCTCCGAATCCATGATACTGTTCTATAATTGCATTGTAGTAATCTTTTACCTTTGGTCCGATGACTACCTGACACTGCTCAGCTGTCATAATCACATCGAGAACGCCATCCACCTTTTTCAGCTCTGCTGTTTCTACTTTCTTCATATCCGCCAAAGTAAAACGCAGACGTGTCACACAGTGCATCAGACTCTGCACATTGTCCGTTCCGCCGACCAGTTTTATAATCTGGTCGATTGCTTTCGTATAATCCTTTGCCATAATACGTTCCTCCCTATTTTTATTCCGGTTTCTGCTCTGGTCCAGCTCCTGGTTTTGGTTCTGGCTCTTTTTTATGACTTGCTTCATGCTGTTATTTTACTGCATGTCACTTAAAAAAAATATGTCGGTTTCACAGGGATTCATTGACCAAATCACAGAACTTCCATTGACGGTTTTTCTCTTTGTATGGTATCCTATAGACAGGATGCAGGATGACCGAATCATACAGAATGGCATGCAAAAGGACATGCAGAAGTGGAGAATGGACATTATGAATTTACAGCAGTTGGATCAGATGCTTCGACAGATTACAGAACATGAGCTGGAATATAAGAACGGAAAAACTATAGATTATGCTTCTATCTATGACACTCGCATCATAAACGGAAAAAAAGTTTTATTCTGCAATTTTGGCAAACTCTCTGTCCGAAACGGCGGACTTCTTTTGTTTGCAAAAAAACATTCCCGTTTTCAGGCATTCCCTGAGCATTGCCACAGTGATATTGAAATTAACTATATGTATGCTGGCAACTGCACACAGGTCATTAACGGGAAAAAATACACTTTATCTGAAGGACAGCTGATTTTTCTAAATTCGGACACAGTGCATCAGATTGAGCCGCTTGGAGAGGATGATATTTTATTAAATCTGAACATCGAAAACAAATATCTGACCAGCAATTTCTTCAACCGTTTTTCTTCCGAGAGCATCGTCACCCGTTTCTTTCTGGATGCCCTGACAGAAGGTGTGGCACACAATGATTTTCTCATTTTTCACTCCCAGAACAGTGACCGACTCCGCCTGTTTATTGGAGAGTTTATGTGCGAATGGTATTCTCCGTCCCTGGTGACAGCCGATATTTTAAACAGTCTGCTGACCTTGATATTGACGGAAACCATCAACGTCTATAAACACGAACTCTCTTCCCAGGAGGATCTGAACAAAAATCCTGTGATACCAGTTCTTCATTACATAGAAGCCAATTATCAGAACTGTTCCCTGACAGATACTGCGCGTTTTTTTAATATCAATCCCAATTATCTCTCCAATTTGCTGAAAAAGCATACCGGTTACAGCTATCGAGAACTCGTTCTTCACCAGAAAATAAATACAGCGAAACAGCTTTTGCGCAGCTCCTCAATGAGCGTAATCGAAATCGCAGCGTACATTGGATACAATAATGTATCTTTTTTTTACAAAAAATTTCAGGAAGAAGTAGGATGTCTGCCAGGCGATTACAGACAAAGAATCAGCACATAAAATAGCATCCATCCATACAGGCCTGATAATCTTATTTTAATGAGAGGGTTATTCCTGTCCAAACATCCGGTTGTAAATCTCCTCGCACAGCAGATCCACATAGGTTTGATCCGGCAGATCCTTTTCTGTGATCAGGTAATCCTGGATCAGCCCGTAGCGCTTTAAGCTTAACTCTTCCGGAGTATACTCCCTCAGATCGTCCCCGGCTGCCAGCGCCTCCTCTGCCAGCTTCTGATCGATGGCGTCAGCCGAATGTGCCCTTAAAAACCAGGTGATCAGCTTTTCGGTGGCAGCAGTTTCCTCAGCGGCCTCCTTCTGCATAACAGCAGCTTCCTTTCTGGTTTTTATGCAGACGATCAGGCAGACCAGCCCCATAACAGCCAAAACCAGGGAAAAGATGATCTGAGTGGTGCCGGAGATGGGAAGGATTCCTGCGATGCACAGCAGGGCTGCGGCTAAGGCGGCACATCCCATCAGCAGGAAGGCTGAAGCGGAGGATTTCATATCCTCGTAACGCTCTGACTTTTTCACATATACTGTGGAAACGGGAAGCTCCCCTTTGGAACGCTGCCCAAAGCCTTCTGGTTCTGCAGCGCCGGCGGCTTCTGCCTGCTGCCGGCCAGCTTCGTCAGAAGCCGGGAAAACGTTCTGATCAGGCCCGGTCCCCTGTCGGAGTGCAGCCTCCCTTTCCTTTTTTCGAGCAGCGTTCCAAGCCTCCTCTGATTCGTACAGCGGTCCGCCGCAGTCGGAGCAGATCGTAATCCCTTCTATAAATTCCATGTCGCATTTCGGGCAATATGGCATGATGCAAGTTCCCCTTTCTTCTTTCCGAACGTCTCTTAAATTCGCCGGAGACGTAAACTACTTTAACTTTACACGAAAGAGGATATTTGTCAAGAACATATTTTTTCGCCTTTTTCACTCTTCCATTTCCCGGTAAAATGAGATAAAATAAAAAGGAGTATGCGAAAATGAGAAAAGGATATGGAAGTAATGAATAAGAAAAACCAAACGATGAAAACCTCGGAACTGCTGAGGCGCTTTCTGCCTTATTATGGTCCCTATAAAAAGGTCATGCTGTTTGATCTGTTCTGTGCGTCGCTGACGACCATCTGCGAGATGGTGCTGCCTCTGATCCTGCGCTATATCACCAATCAGGGCCTTCAGGACCTGGCGTCGCTGACGGTCCGCACTGTGATCTGGATCGGCGCTTTCTACTTTTTCCTGCGGATCATCGATGGACTGGCCAGCTTTTATATGGCATATACCGGCCATGTGATGGGCGCTGCCATTGAGACAGATATGCGCAGGGATGCATTTGCCCACCTGCAGAAGCTTTCCGACAGCTATTACAGCAATACCAAAGTGGGGCAGATTATGTCCCGGATCACCAGTGATCTGTTTGACGTGACGGAATTTGCCCACCATTGTCCCGAAGAATTTTTTATCGCCTTTTTAAAGGCGGTGGTGTCCTTCCTGATCTTATCTCGGATCAGCCTGCTGCTGACGGTGGTGATCTTTTTATTTATTCCCATCATGGCAGTGTCCTGCACCTATTTTAATCTGAAGGTGCGGGCAGCCTTTAAGGAACAGAGGAACCACATCGGTGAGCTGAATGCCAGGATCGAGGACAGCCTTCTGGGGAACCGGGTGGTCCGGGCCTTCGCCAATGAGCATGTGGAGATGGAGAAGTTTCAGAAGGATAATTTACAGTTTTTAACAATTAAGCGAAAGACTTACTTTTACATGGCAGCCTTTCAGGATACCATCCGGATGTTTGACGGTCTGATGTACATGGTGGTCATCATAGCCGGCGGTATCTTTATGGTAAAGGGGCTGATCGAGCCAGGTGATCTGGTTGCTTACACCTTGTATGTGACCACGCTTCTGGCTACCATCCGGCGAATCATTGAGTTTGCCGAGCAGTTCCAGCGAGGCATGACAGGAATCGAGCGCTTCGTGGAAATCATGGATGCCAATGTGGATATCTTTGATGAGGAAGGCGCTAGGCCGATGGAGCATGTGGAAGGTGAGATCACCTTTGATCATGTCAGCTTTGAGTATCCTGATGACCACAATCCAGTTCTGGATGACATCTGCTTAACGATTCGTCCAGGCGAGCGGGTTGCGTTAGTAGGACCATCCGGCGGCGGAAAGACGACGCTGTGCAATCTGATCCCCAGATTTTACGATGTGACATCAGGGCGGATCCTGATTGATGGCCAGGAATTAAAGGATATCACCCTTCAGAGCCTTCGCTCCCATATCGGAGTGGTTCAGCAGGATGTGTACCTGTTTTCCGGCACCGTAATGGATAATATCGCCTATGGGCGCCCGGGGGCCACAAAGGAGGAAATCACAGAAGCGGCAAAGCTTGCCGGAGCTCATGAATTTATCTGCCAGCTGAAGGATGGCTACGATACCTATGTGGGAGAGCGGGGCGTGAAGCTGTCCGGAGGCCAGAAGCAGAGGATCAGTATTGCCAGAGTATTTTTGAAGAATCCGGCTATCCTGGTACTGGATGAAGCCACCTCGGCTCTGGATAATGAAAGCGAGCATCTGGTGAGCCAGTCCTTAGACAAGCTGGCAGTAGGGCGGACCACCTTGACCATCGCCCACCGTCTGACCACCATTCAGAACGCAGACCGGATCCTGGTGCTGTTTGAGAACCAGATTGTGGAGGAAGGAAGCCATCAGGAGCTGATGGAAAAGCAGGGAATGTATTATCAGCTGTATACCTCGGCGTATACGGCATGATGCTGTAACACATCAATTTTAGATTAAGGGAGATCATATGGAAATGAAAATTGCAATTGTAACAGACAGTAACAGCGGAATCACCCAAAAAGAGGGAAAGGAGCTGGGAATTTCCATCCTTCCTATGCCCTTTATGATCAATGATCAGACATATTTTGAGGATATTGACCTGACCCAGGAGCAGTTTTACCAGATGCTGCAGGATGGAGCGGATATTTCTACCTCCCAGCCATCGCCGGCATCCGTAACCGATCTGTGGGATGAGCTGCTGAAGGAGAAGGATACCATTGTTCACATCCCCATGTCAAGCAGCTTAAGCAGCTCCTACCAGACAGCAGCCATGCTGGCGGAGGATTATGACGGACGAGTTCAGGTAGTGAATAACCAGCGGATTTCTGTTACCCAGCGCCAGTCGGTTCTGGATGCCATCCAGATGGCCGGGAAGGGATGGACGGCAGTTCAGATCAAGGAAAAGCTGGAGGAAGTGAAGTTTGACAGCAGTATTTACATCACCGTAGACACGCTGAAGTATTTAAAGAAAGGCGGCCGGATCACACCTGCGGCGGCTGCCCTGGGAACGCTTCTCAGAATCAAGCCGGTGCTGCAGATCCAGGGAGAAAAACTGGATGCATTTTCCAAGGTAAGGACCATGAAACAGGCGAAAGTGACTATGCTCACTGCCATGCAGAAGGATCTGGAGGCGCGGTTCCAGGATGCCGGGGCGAAGCACACGCATCTTGAGATTGCTCATACTCAGAATGAAGAGATGGCAAAGGAATTTAAGGAGGAGCTTCTGGCCCTGTATCCAGGTGCAGATATTGTGATTTCGCCGTTGTCCTTAAGCGTTTCCTGTCATATCGGCCCTGGCTCCCTTGCCATTGCCTGCTCGAAGGAAGTGGAGATGTAAAAAATATGCTGTTATTTCACCGGGATTTTTGGACCGGTCTTTCGGGGCGGGGGAGGATCAGCATCCGTTTTCCGCTTATTCTGCTGCTGCTGGCAGTGGGGCTGTTTCCGGTTGTGGTGCACGGAAACATTCTGTCCAGCTTTGTGGAGCAGACTTATGTAAGCAGCCGCAGTGTGGATGTTCAGAATCAATGTCTGATCCTCAGCAGCAAAATGACCCGGGCCGGGTATATGACGGAGCTGGGAAAGGCTACATCCTTCGATGCGGAGATCGATATTACGGCAGATCTGTTTCACGGGCGGATCGTGGTGGTCGATCAGAATTACCGGATTATCAAGGATACCTTTGGACTGGCAGAGGGAAAGATCGCCGTGTCCGAGGAGGTGCTCCGCTGTTTTCAAGGAGAAAACAGCAATATTATTAATAAAGAAAAGAATTATTTCGTCCAGACCTTTCCCATCTATGAGAACACACCGGAGCGGCGGATCCAGGGTGTGCTGGTGGTGGCATCCTCCACAGAGCCCATCAGCCGACTGGCGGATTCGGTGCGGGAGGAATCTCATTTTCTGACCATGATCACAGGTGTGCTTCTTTTAGTAATCTCGGTAGGAGCGGCGGGCATATTGATCCGGCCTTTCCGAACCCTTCAGGGAATGCTGGACAGAGCCACAGAAGGAAATCTGGAAA
This sequence comes from Lachnospiraceae bacterium, assembly GCA_030537215.1. Taxonomy (GTDB): domain Bacteria; phylum Bacillota; class Clostridia; order Lachnospirales; family Lachnospiraceae; genus Caccovicinus. Next base: position 66,472 of record JAUNOF010000002.1, on the reverse strand, counting down.
GTGATATCAATGAGCACAGCTACCAGGAAACCAGGCAGATTTCAGAGGCGGTGAACCGGGCTCTGACAAAGCTGAAGGCGGTGGATAAGTCCCGCCAGGAATTTGTTTCCAATGTTTCTCATGAGTTAAAGACGCCCATTACCTCCATCCGGGTGCTGGCGGATTCTCTGATGGGGATGGAAGGCGCTCCGGTGGAACTGTATCAGGAGTTTATGTCCGATATCTCCGATGAGATCGACAGGGAGAGCAAGATTATTGACGATCTGCTTTCCCTGGTGAAGATGGATAAATCAGGGGCGGAACTGATGAAGGTGACTCAGATCTCTATCAACAGCCTGATGGAGATCATCTTAAAGCGGCTGCGTCCTATTGCCAAAAAGCGGAATATTGAACTGACCTTTGAGAGCATCCGGGAGGTAAGTGCAGACGTTGATGAGGTGAAGCTGTCGCTGGCATTTAACAATCTGGTGGAAAATGCCATTAAGTATAATGTGGACAACGGATGGGTGAAGGTGACGCTGGATGCAGACCATAAATCCTTCTTCGTCACAGTTGCAGATTCCGGGATCGGAATCCCGGAAGAATTTCAGGGACATATCTTTGAGCGGTTCTACCGGGTGGACAAGGCGCGTTCTCGGGAAACCGGAGGAACCGGACTGGGACTTGCTATTACAAAAAGCGTGGTGATGATGCACAAGGGAACCATCAAGGTGGAAAGCCAGGAGGGAAAAGGAAGCGTATTTCATGTGCGGATTCCGCTGAATTATGTGCCGGACGGAGCCGGAAAGGCCGGAAGCGGGGCTGCCGGCGCAGTAAAGGGCTCACCTGCTTTAAAGGGCTTCTGGATGGGAGGAGGAAGCGCAAGAAAAAAGGACGGAAAAGCAGGGCAGCAGAAGGCAGAGAAACGAAAACCGGAGCATAAGGCAGAGAAGTCAAAGCTGGAGAGGCCCAGGACAGCGAGTGCAGAATCAGAGAATGGAACGCCGAAGCTGGCAATGACCAGGAAAGCAGAAGAATCAACTGGCGAGATCAAGCCGGAGCAGACAGGAGGCGGCCAATGGAACGAGTAAGGAAAGAAAGGAAAGTGATTTTCCTGACCGCGGCGCTGACGCTGCTGGCGCTGTGGCTGGTGGGCTGCCGGAAAGAGGAGCCCCCCACATTCTGCCCGGAGGAAAATCAGTACATTGTATACTATGTAAATACCGGGATGACCAGGCTGATACCAGTAGAGTATCATCCGGAATCTAAGGAAGGTCTGGATCTGATCCGGGAGCTGTACCAGCAATTGGTGACAGTACCCGCTGATCTGGATGCAAAATCTCCGGTTTCTTCCAAAACAGAGCTGCAGCGGTTCCAGTGGGATTCCAATGTGCTGTATCTGTATTTTGATGCAAACTATACATTTATGAGTGCCAGCCAGGAAATTCTGTGCAGAGCGGCGCTGACCAAGACATTGTCACAGATTGACGGGGTAGAATTTCTGAACATTTACAGCGGAGAGCAGCCCTTGATGGATGCCTCCGGCAATCCGGTAGGGATGATGGCAGCCGGAGATTTTATGGACAATATCAGCGATGTGAATGCATTTGAAAAGTCTGAGCTGACACTATATTTTGCCGATGAAACGGGGCAGTACCTGGTGGAAGAAAAACGGGAGGTGATCCACAGCATCAACACCTCCATGGAGCGGCTGATCGTAGAGCAGCTGCTGGAAGGCCCCAAAAAGACGGGATGCAGTGCAACAATTCCGCCGGAAACCAAGCTGCTGAATATATCAGTGACGGACAATGTATGCTATCTGAACTTTGATTCTGCTTTTTTAAACAACAGCCTGGGAGTAAAAGAGGAGATCCCTATCTATTCCATTGTAAATTCTCTGACTCAGTTGACTACGGTCAATCGGGTTCAGCTTTCTGTCAATGGATCTCCGGCTGTGATGTTCCGGGATACCATTTCTCTGGAAACACTATTTGAAGAAAATATGGATTATCTGCTGACGGATCCGTAGGGCAGCAGAAGGATTCTTTTTAAGTTGGACAACAGGAGGAAATCATTATTAAACGACCGCTTTTTGCAGCAGCAATTGGCTTCGTACTTGGAGAGGTATGTGTCTGGTGCGCAGAGAGTGGAGGAAATCAAAAGACAGTTGGAAGCCATATTCCAGCAATAGCTGCGGCAGTGTTTGCAGCAGGATTGATTGCAATCATTGTGATTGTTATTGCGGCAGCAGCAGGCTTTGCTGATGCCTTGTTCCCTGCGGCCATCGAGACCGATTTCTGGGGATGGAAAAGAAAAATTTGCGGAAAAAGCAGAAGTATGTACAGTGGTTTGTGGATACTTCTGCTTTTCTGCGCTTTTTTAAGCGGGTGCTTTCGGATGGGGCGGGTGATAGAACGGTGGAATCGTCTGGAAGCGTTCTGTCCGGAGGAAGGAGAATGGATTCTGATAGCCGGGCAGGTGACCCGCATCCTGGAAACCACATGGTCTGATGCAGTGGAGCTGGAAACCCAGGAATACGGAAAGGTTCTGGTTTATGTAGAAGGGGAACCGGCAGAGATTTTGTCTGCGGTCAAGAAACTTCAGATCGGTCAGTGGGCTGAGGCGGAAGGCGAGGCAGGATGCTTTCAACCGGCCCGCAATCCTGGTCAGTTTGATTTTAAACAATACTATCGCTCCCAGGGGATTTCTATGTCACTTTCTGCAGACCGGCTGGAAAGCAGAGGAGCGAACGGAAGGGGTTCGCCGTATTTTGATGGATTATATCGGTTCCGCTGCCGGTGCAGTCAGATCCTGGAGCAAATCTGCGGGGCGGCTGACCGGGGAATTTTCCAGGCTGCAATTCTGGGGGAGAAGGGAGGGATGGATTCGGAGATTCGTGACCTCTACCAGAAAAATGGAATCTCTCATATTTTAGCTATCAGCGGACTGCATTTATCTATGATTGGAATGGGATTATACCGCCTGCTTCGAAAATCCGGCATGGGGTATGGTCTGGCCGGGAGCGCGGCAGGTGCGGTTATCGTCAGCTATGGGGTGATGACAGGTGGTTCCGGCTCTGCGGTCCGGGCGATTATCATGCTGCTGGCATCCTTTCTGGCAGCATATCTGGGGAGAACCTATGATCTGCTTTCCGCATTGTCCCTGGCAGCGCTGCTGCTTTCCTGGGCAAATCCTTTGCTGATTGGACAGAGCGGATTTCAGCTTTCCTTTGGGGCAGTACTGGGAATCGGTTTGCTGGGGGAAGAACTTGTCAGGAGTTTGAAGGTACATAGGAGCTGGGAGAAAACACTGCTGGTCAGCTTATCGGTTCAGCTGATGACCTGTCCGATTGTACTGTATCATTACTTTCAGTACCCGGTGTACGGGATTTTTTTGAATCTGCTGGTGGTGCCCTTGATGGGATATGTGGTGCTTTCCGGACTTTTTGGAATTGCTGCCGGTTTTTTAAGCCCGTCCCTGGGAACTGCTGCAGTGGGAAGTGGGCATTATATCTTGCGGTGGTACCAGGTGCTCTGCCAGATTTTCGCCCGATTCCCAGGAGGTCAGGCTGTTTTTGGACGTCCGAAATGGATTCAGATTGCTGTTTATTACGGGATTTTGACAGCGATGGTTCTTGGAATAAGGGAGATCATGAAAAAGAGTGGAGAAAGTGGGGATAGAATCCATAAAAATGACAGAGATATTGTGTTAAGTGGGAGAAAAAATAAAAAAGATAAGATAAAAACAAGAAAAAGTGGATGGATTGCATTTGGTATGCTGCTTGCAGGGACGATTGGCTGCTTCATCTGTCTGAGCCCTCTTCGTCAAAAGGGATATGATGCTGTTTTCTTAGATGTAGGGCAGGGAGATGGAATCGTGATTCAGTGTGAGGGCGGAATGCTCCAGATGCGGGGGATGGAATTGGCTGATGAAGGAAACGGCGGAGAGATCAGTGAAAGAAGCAGCGGAGAGATTGGCAGAAAAAATAATAGCCGGATCAGCTGCAATCAGGAGTCCGGCGCAGACACAGCAGGGAAGGCGGTGTTTCAGGGAAGAACAGGGCATCCAGGAAGGGCGGTAATCCTGGTGGATGGAGGCAGCACCAGTGAGAAAAAACTAGGGAAAAACCGGCTGGAGCCATATCTGAAATCCTGCGGAATCGGGACGATCGATCTTGCTTTGGTCAGTCATGGAGATGAAGATCATATCAGCGGCCTTCGATATCTTTTGGAGGAATGTGAGGAAATCACGATCCGGCATCTTGTTCTGCCGGAGCTTGGGAAAGGAGACAGCGCATATGATCGGCTGATTCAGGCGGCTGTAATGGCGGGGACGCAGATCTGGTATATGGATGCAGGGGATTGGATTCAGGCGGGAACGTGTGAGCTGACCTGCCTTTATCCCCAGAAGGGAGAGGAGATCGATGCTTCTGACCGGAACCAGCAGTCTCTGATTCTGCAGGTTGATTATGGAAGCTTTCATATGCTGCTAACAGGAGATGCTGATGAGGAAGGAGAGCGAAGGCTTGCAGCGCGGCAGGGAGAGCAGCTTGCTCGGATTCAGGTTCTGAAGGCAGCCCATCATGGCTCTCGGTATTCCAATTGTGAAGAGCTGCTGGATGCTGCACAGCCGAATCTGGCAGTAATCTCTTATCAAAAAGGAAATTCCTATGGGCATCCTCATAGGGAAGCAGTGGAACGGCTGGAACAGGCTGGATGTGAGATCTTGGGAACCGGGGAGCAGGGAGCGGTTTTTCTTCATACCGATGGGGAGAAGCTGCGGTATTGGACGTATTTACAAGAAGAATCATTCACGGTATACTAGATATCATGGAAACAATTTGACGAGAATCAGAAAAAGAACGTAAATTAGGGAACATAAGGAGGACACAATGAAAAATTTTGACATCACAATCCCAACCAGAATCATATTTGGAAGGGACACAGAGAAACAGATCGGTGAACTGGTAAAGGAGTATGGTTTTCACAAGGTGTTGATCCATTACGGCGGCGGAAGCGTAAAGCAGTCCGGTCTTTTAGACCGTGTGAAGGCTTCTCTTCATGAGGCCGGCATCTGCTGCACAGAGCTGGGCGGCGTCCAGGCGAATCCAGAGCTGGGCATGGTGCGGAAGGGAATCCAGCTTTGCCTGGAGGAACAGGTGGACCTGATTCTGGCAGTAGGCGGCGGAAGTGTTATTGACTCTGCAAAGGCAATCGGCGACGGCGCCGGAAATCCGGAAACGGATGTATGGAAATACTTCCAGAAGGAGGCTGTGCCGGTGAAACATATTCCTGTGGCTGTGATCCTGACCCTTGCGGCTTCTGGAAGCGAGATGAGTCAGTCGGCAGTAATCACCAATGAAGAAAGCGGATTAAAGAGAGGCTTTAACAGCTGGACCCATCAGCCGCTTTTTTCCATCTGCAATCCGGAGCTGACTTATACGGTCAGCAAGTTCCAGACTGGCTGCGGGACGGTGGATATTATGATGCATACCCTGGAGCGGTACTTTGGCTGGACGAAGGATAGTGCTTTGACAGACCGGATCGCAGAGGGACTGCTGAAATCGGTGATCGAGGCAGGCAGAATCGCAGATCAGAATCCGGAGGATTATGAGGCCAGAGCCACCTTGATGTGGGCAGGCAGCTTATCTCACAATGGCCTGACCGGTCTGGGGCGGGAATATCTGATGCAGATCCACCAGCTGGAGCATGAACTGTCCGGCATGTATCCAAGGATCGCCCACGGAGCCGGATTATCTGCATTGTTTGCCTCCTGGGCCAGATTTGTATGCCCGGCTGCTGTGGATCGGTTTGCTCAGTATGCAGTACGTGTCTGGAATGTAGAAATGAATTTTGAGAATCCCATGGCAACGGCCCTGGCTGGAATCCAGGCCACCGAGTCCTTCTTCCAGAGTCTGGGAATGCCGGTATCCTTACAGGAGTTGGATGTGGAACCGTCGAAATTTGAAGAGATGGCAGAAAAATGCACCAATTTCGGCACCAGAACCTTAGCGGGTATCCGGAAGCTGGATAAGAAGGAAATGATTGAGATTTACCAGATGGCGTATTTAAGATGATGGAGGATGAAAATCGTCAGGCAGTTTAGAAGGATGGTAATAGGATGCAGACGCTGAATCAGGATATCAGAGACCGGAAATTTAAACGGGTTTATCTTTTATACGGGGAGGAGGGCTTCCTGAAGATAAGCTATAAGAACAAGCTGAAGGAAGCCATTCTTGGGGATGACACCATGAACTATCATTATTTTGAGGGAAAAGGACTGAATCTTTCAGAAATCATCGGGCTGGCAGACACTATGCCGTTCTTTGCCGAAAAGCGGCTGATCCTGATCGAGGACAGCGGCTTATTCAAGGGCAATGCAGATGAGCTGGTGGAATATCTTCCGGATCTGCCGGACACTACCTGCATGCTTTTTGTGGAATCGGAAGTAGATAAGCGGAGCCGGCTGTATAAGGCAGTGAAAAAAGCGGGCTATGCTGCCCAGCTGGATCGTCAGGATTCGGCCCAGCTCGCCAGGTGGGCAGCAGGGCTCTTGGCTAAGGAAGGAAAGAAGATTACTGGTTCGACCATGGAGCTGCTTCTTAGCAAAACAGGAGATGATATGGAGAATATCCGGTCAGAGCTGGATAAGCTGATCAGTTATACTCTGGGCCGAGATGTGATCACTTCTCAGGATGTAGAGACCATCTGTACAACCCAGGTGAGCAACAAGATTTTTGATATGGTGACTGCCATTTCCAGCCGCAGGACGAAACTGGCAATGGAGCTTTACCAGGATCTGCTGATTCTCAGAGAGCCGCCTATGCGGATTCTGTTTTTGATTGCCAGACAGTTTAATCAGCTTTTGCTGGTAAAGGATATGGCGGAGAAGGGGATAGCAAAGCCGGAAATGGCTTCCCGGCTGAAGCTTCCGCCCTTTGTAGTAGGAAAAATGCTTCCTCAGGCCAAGGCATTTACCAGAGAGCAGATGGTTTCCTACGTTCAGCTCTGCGTGGACACGGAGGAGGCGGTGAAGCAGGGGCGGCTGCAGGACCGTATGGCAGTGGAACTTTTGATCTGCAGGCAGTTTTAGAGCCGGAAAATCAGGAAGAACGGCCAGGATGTGTTTGAATTTTGAATTTATATGAAATTTTGTAGCTTAATGAGAAAAAGAGTGTTAGAATGTAAGTTGCCGAAGAAAAATTTTTGCTGGTTGCTGTGAACGCACATGAACAGCAGCGAAACAACGAAGCAGGAGGAGAATACTATGCTGGCAAAATTTGATGAAACTTTAATTACAGGAAATGAGATGATTGATGAGCAGCACAAGGAGCTGATCGAGAAGATCAATGCTCTTCTGATCAGCTGCGAGGATCATGCAAATAAGGTAGGTGCAGTAAAGATGCTGGACTATCTGGCAGAATACACGGACTACCATTTTTCTGCCGAGGAAAAGCTTCAGGAGGAGATCGAATATCCTGGTATCAAGGAGCATAAGGAGAAGCATGCAGAGCTGAAGAAGGTAGTAAAGGAGCTTCATGAGATGTTAGAGGAGGAGGAAGGTCCAACAGAGGCTTTTGTGGAGAGCGTAAATAAAAATGTAACGGAGTGGCTGTATTACCACATTAAGACCTTCGACCGTTCCGTAGCAGAATACCGCTTTATGAGGGATCATTCTGACCGTCTGTAGGGTCTATTGTTTCATAGGACGCACTTTCCTATGAAACAATAAAAACCCCTGTTCCGCCACACCTGCGGAACAGGGATTTTTAATTGGGTTAAATTTCAATTCTATAAATTAAGCAATGCCATTAACAGCCTTAGCTAAACGGGATACCTTGCGGGAAGAAGTATTCTTGTGGTATACTCCCTTGCTGGTAGCCTTATCAATCTCAGCGGTAGCAGCAACTAATGCAGCCTGTGCAGCAGCCTTGTCACCAGCAGCAACAGCAGCGTCTACCTTCTTGATTGCAGTTTTCACTTTAGAGCGAATAGCCTTGTTTCTAGCAGCCTTGGTTTCGTTAACTAAAATTCTTTTCTTTGCAGATTTAATATTTGCCATTTCGTGCACCTCCATTCATCAATGTTTTTCTTTGTGTTCTCCATCAAAGTCTGGACACGGACAGTTCAATGTTAAACATACTATATTATAATAACGAAAATCATCGGGGATGTCAATACATAATTGCGGAAATTTTGCGGAAAATATTAGTGTTTGTTACTGTTCTGGGGAAATCGATAATGGAAAGGATTGGCGGCAAGAGATGAGACGATTGTTGGATAGATTGGCTGAAGGGATGAAGAAAATGGGACATATGGGAAAAATTGAAAAAAAACAGAAAGTACAGGGGGGAAGTGAGAGAAGGCGGATATCAGGTGGAATGAAGGCCGGAGGGCAGGCCAGGAAGCAGAAGCGTATGGGGATGGAACTGAGGACGGACCTAGCGGTGGAGGAGAAGGAACGGTTTCCTGGTGATGGAGGAGAAATCAAAGGAGTTTCACTGCGGGAATGGTATCACCAGGAGAGGCAGATTAAGATCACGGAAGTAAAGATCTTGAATGAGAAGGGTGCGAAGGCCATGGGGAAGGAAATGGGAACCTATCTGACCATTGAGGCCAGAGGTCTGGATCAGAAGGGTAAGGATTTTCGGAAGAGGCTGGCAGATGAGCTGGCAGAGCAGATCCGAAAGCTGGCATCGGCCAAAAAGGTTCTGGTAGTAGGGCTGGGAAATTTGTATGTGACGCCGGATTCTCTGGGTCCCCGGGTGCTGCAGCACCTTCATGTGACGCGGCATTATGAGGGACAGTATGGAGCCGGATTTTTGCAGTCTCATGGAATGGCCTCGATCAGCGGAATCACGCCTGGCGTGATGGCGCAGACGGGGATGGAAACTGCGGAGATCTTAAAAGGCGTGGTGGATGAGACAAAGCCGGAGCTGGTGATTGCCATCGATGCGCTGGCAGCCAGAAGTGTTCACCGGCTGGGCTGTACCATACAGCTTTCAGATACAGGAATCCGGCCTGGTTCTGGAGTGGGAAATCATCGCAGCGGCCTTACCAGGGAAACTCTGGGGGTGCCGGTGCTTGCAGTGGGAGTACCTACTGTGGTGGGGGCAGCGGCGATCGTTCAGGATACCATGGAGGCCATGGTGAAGGCGCTGGAGATGGGAAAAGGGACGAAGGGAACGGGGCAGTATTTAAGCGGACTGGAGCCGGAGGAGCAGTATGCCCTGATTCGGGAGCTTCTGGAGCCGGAATTTGGGCCGATGTTTGTGACGCCGCCGGATATTGAGGCGCAGGTGGAGCAGCTTGGTCAGGTGATTTCGGAAGCAATCGAGCTGGCTTTTGTATTAGAGCCGCCGAAAAAGGCGGCTCCAGAAGCTCTAAAGAAGGGCGAAACCGCATAGACTGTTGATAATGGGTTTTGGCAGGTGGTCTTGTGAAGAATGGGCGAATTCGGTTTCCCTTGGTAAGGAAACAGATTCTCAGAATCATGCTTGCAGCAGCTGTCTGCCTGACGGCGGCAAAGGCCTGGAGCGGGGGATTGTTCCCCAGTCTGACGATGGGGCTTGAGATGCCAAAGCTTCAGAATGTGGTTTGGGACGCAGGGGAGCTTTTGCTGCGGCATATCTGGAACCAGTTTTACCCGGAACCGCCCCAAAGCGGGTGGGAAAGGAATCTGGCAAAACTGGATGGGGAGTCTGACCCGGCATATCGGGCAGCGAAGGCTGCAGAAACCTTCTGGAAAGAGCATGAATATCTGGCTCTTTATGGGAACGAGGAGACGAAACTGGACGGGAATGGAACAGACCGTGAAGGGATGAATGAAAGCAATACCGATGGAGCCGAGACCGGTGTAGGGCTGTCTGGTGCGGGCGTCGATTCTTCCGGAGCGGTTTCCCAGGGAACTGCTGTTTCGGGAGCACCCTCTTTCCCTGCAGCCGCATCCGGCGCCGGATTTCCAGGTCAGACCTACCAATTGGCGCAGTTGGAGGATTATGATTTTCTGATGAAGCATTTTTACAGCGTCCACACCTCTACCACCGCAGGTCGGGACCTGATGGATGCACGGAAGCTTCTCAGCCGGAATTTCCAGTTGGAGTTAGAGACAGAAAGCAGCGCGGCTCCGCAGATTCTCATCTATCATACCCATTCCCAGGAGGCTTTTGCGGATTCAAAGGAAGGGGAAAATATTGTGGCAGTGGGGGATTATCTGGCAGAACTTTTGACGCAGAAGGGCTTTTCTGTGTATCATGACCGGTCCGTTTATGATGTACGGGACGGAAAGCTGGACCGGAACCGGGCTTACACCTATGCTTTGGAGGGAATCAGCCGCATTCTGGAGGAAAATCCTTCCATTCAGGTGGTGATCGACCTGCACCGGGATGGAGTCAGTGAGAAAACCCGCCTGGTGACGGAAGTGAATGGAAAGTCCACAGCTCAGATCATGTTTTTTAATGGATTAAGCCAGACGCCGGAAGGCCCGATCCCCTACCTGGAGAATCCCAACCGGGAGGATAATCTGGCATTCAGTTTGCAGCTTCAGCTAAAGGCGGCGGCTTATTATCCGGGATTTACCAGAAAGATTTATCTGAAAGGTCTGCGGTACAACATGCATCTTCGCCCACGTTCCTGCTTAATCGAAGCAGGCGCCCAGACCAATACATATGAGGAGGTTAAAAATGCCATGGAACCTTTGGCGGAAGTTTTCACTATGGTGTTGCGCGGAAATTGAAAAAATGCTATATTTTTAGACAGAAAGAAAGAGAGGTAACATATGGCAAATATTGAACAAAAGAATATCCGCAATTTCTGCATTATTGCCCATATCGACCACGGCAAATCTACTTTGGCGGATCGGATTATTGAGAAAACAGGACTTCTGACCCAGCGGGAGATGCAGGACCAGATTTTAGATAATATGGATATTGAGCGGGAGCGGGGAATCACCATTAAGGCGCAGACTGTCCGCACCGTTTACACGGCAAAGGACGGACAGGAATATATTTTTAACCTGATCGACACTCCAGGGCATGTGGATTTTAATTACGAGGTAAGCCGTGCGCTGGCAGCCTGTGACGGCGCCGTTCTGGTGGTGGATGCAGCTCAGGGAATCGAAGCCCAGACCCTGGCGAATGTATATATGGCACTGGACCATGATCTGGACGTATTCCCGGTAATCAATAAGATCGATCTGCCCAGTGCAGACCCGGACCGTGTGGTGGAGGAGATCGAGGATGTGATCGGAATCGAGGCACATGATGCTCCAAGGATTTCTGCCAAGACTGGCTTAAATGTGGAGGAAGTGCTGGAAGCCATTGTCCGCAAGATCCCGGCGCCGGGAGGAGATTCAGAGGCGCCCCTTCAGGCCTTGATTTTCGATTCTCTCTATGACCCTTATAAAGGTGTTATCATCTTCTGCCGGATCAAGGAAGGCACCGTAAGAAAGGGAACGCCGATCCGCATGATGGCAACCGGAGCAGAGGCGGATGTTGTGGAGGTAGGATATTTCGGTGCAGGACAGTTCATTCCCTGTGAGGAATTGACCGCTGGAACCGTAGGCTACATTACCGCCAGCATTAAAAATGTAAAGGATACAGAGGTGGGCGATACCGTGACCAACCGGCAGAATCCCTGCGCCAGCCCGCTGCCAGGCTATAAGAAGGTGACTTCCATGGTATACTGCGGCCTGTATCCGGCAGACAGCGCCAAGTACCCGGATCTTCGGGATGCGCTGGAGAAGCTTCAGTTAAATGATGCCTCTCTGTTCTATGAGCCGGAGACCTCCCTGGCATTAGGCTTTGGCTTCCGCTGCGGCTTTCTGGGACTGCTCCATCTGGAGATCATCCAGGAACGTCTGGAGCGGGAATACAACCTGGATCTGGTAACTACAGCGCCAGGCGTTATCTATCATGTATATAAGAAAAATGGTGAGATGATCCAGCTGACCAATCCATCCAATCTTCCGGACCCTACGGAGATCGATTACATGGAGGAGCCCATTGTCAGCGCGGAGATTATGGTGACCACAGAGTTTGTAGGCGCCATCATGAAGCTGTGCCAGGAGCGCCGAGGGGTCTATCTGGGCATGGAATATATGGAAGAGACGAGAGCGCTGCTGAAATACGAGCTTCCGTTAAATGAGATCATTTATGACTTTTTCGATGCGCTGAAATCCAGATCCAGAGGCTATGCGTCCTTTGACTATGACTTAAAGGGCTATGAGCGGTCGGAGCTGGTGAAGCTGGACATCCTGGTAAACCGGGAAGAGGTGGACGCCCTGTCCTTTATCGTCCATGCGGCTTCTGCCTATGAGAGAGGACGCCGGATGTGCGAGCGCCTGAAGGAGGAGATCCCCAGGCATTTGTTTGAAATTCCGATTCAGGCAGCCGTAGGCGGCAAGATCATTGCCAGAGAAACGGTGAAGGCTATGCGGAAGGACGTTCTGGCCAAATGCTATGGCGGCGATATCAGCCGAAAGAGAAAGCTTCTGGAAAAGCAGAAGGAAGGAAAGAAGCGGATGCGTCAGATTGGAAACGTAGAGATCCCGCAGAAGGCGTTCATGAGTGTGCTGAAGCTGGATGAGGAGTAAAGCACGGAGATGAATCGAAAGAAAAAACTGGAATTATATATCCATATTCCATTTTGCATGAAAAAGTGCCTTTACTGTGATTTCCTGTCCTTCCCATCGGATCTGCAGACTCAGGCGGAATACATGGATCAGCTCCGCAGTGAAATCTTAAGCTCCGGGCCATGGTATGGGGATTATGAGGTCAGCACCATCTTTATCGGCGGCGGCACCCCTTCCGCCCTGGAACCGGAGCAGATCACCCTTCTAATGCAGGCGGTGCATCGGGCCTTTCAGGTAGCAGAGGATGCGGAGATCACCATTGAGGCCAATCCGGGAACCAGGCTTGCCGGTAAGCTGCCGGCGTACCGGGCTGCCGGCATTAACCGGATCAGCTTAGGACTTCAGTCCGCCAATAATGAGGAGCTGAAGCTTTTGGGAAGGATCCACCGTTTTGAAGATTTTCTCATGGCCTTTCAGCAGGCCAGAATGGCTGGCTTTACAAATATCAATGTGGATCTGATGAGTGCGGTCCCCGGCCAGACGGTGGATTCCTGGAAAAACACGTTAAAGAAGATCATTATGCTGAAGCCGGAACATATTTCCGCCTACAGCCTGATTATTGAGGAAGGAACCCCCTTTGGAGAGCATTATGGCTGCCAGGAGGAACGGAAGCAGAGAGAAAAGCAGGAACGCAGGGAAGCCATGCTTTGCCGTGAGGAAGACTGTGGGGCGGAAACAAATCTTAGGGAGGAGACGGATCGTCAGGCAGAAACCGATCCGGCAGCTGGAACGGATTATACGGTAAAAGAATATCCAGAAGCAGTTCCAGCGGCAAAATCAGTCCGGCCTGCGGAAGCAGTTCCAGCCGCGGCCACCAGGAGCGAAGCCCAGGGCCCTATCATCGGTGATTTCTGGCGTGGAAGAGATCCTAAAAAGCCGGATCCGCTGTATCAGTGGCCGCCTCTGGTGGATGAGGAGGAGGAACGGCGCATGTATCATCTGACCAAAACCCTTTTGGAAGATGCAGGCTACCAGAGATATGAGATTTCCAATTACGCAAAACCAGGACAGGAGTGCCGTCATAATATTGGTTATTGGACCGGTGTGGAGTATCTTGGGTTCGGGCTGGGAGCCTCCTCCTATGTAGACGGCTGCCGGTTTTCCAATGTGGAGGATATGGAAACATATCAAAGTCTGGATTTTTCCCTGGACGGATTAGAACTTCTTCATGGAGACATCCATGCCCAGAGCCGGAAGGAGCAGATGGAGGAATTTATGTTTCTTGGACTTCGGATGACAGAGGGCGTGTCTGATGCTGTTTTTACCCAGACATTTGGGGTTCATATGGATTCGGTATATGGAGCGGTGATCGAGAGGATGGTGAAGCATGGCCTGTTGGTGCAGGATGAGAAAAATCTGGCGCTGACGGAATGGGGAATGGATGTGAGCAATTATGTGATGAGCGAGTTTTTGCTGGATTGACAGCAGACGATAACTTCCCGGCCTATGTCCGTCAGGTGCAGGCAATAATCCTGATCCATCATGAGGAATCGGCCCTCGCGCAAGGTTTTGACTGCATGGCTGACGCTGGGGTTGGAATCCACCATGTGTCGGGCAAGATCAATAGATCGCACCATACCATTTTTCTTTTGCAGCATCAGTATGGTCTTTAAATAGTCCTCGCCCGACACATAAATTTTCATTGAATCCTCCTTTACTGAACCAGTTTCCAGCCGATAGCCTCTTGTCTTGCAGATACGAAATCAGCATACAAGCCTTCCTGCTGGATCAGTTCCGCATGAGTGCCGCGCTGGACGATGTGGGAATTGTCCAACACCAATATCTGATCCGCTCCCCGGACCGTTTTCAGCCGATGTGCAATCATTATGATGGTCTTATCATGGGTCAGAGCTTCAATAGCCCGCTGTAATTCATCTTCATTTTCCGGGTCAACGCTGCTCGTAGCTTCATCCAGGATAATAATAGGAGCGTTTTTCAACATAGCGCGGGCAATAGAAATACGCTGTTTCTCACCGCCGGACAGGGTTCCGCCGCCTTCTCCTATCACGGTATCATATCCATCCGGCAGAGCAGAAATAAAATCATGGCAGCAAGCCTTTTTCGCCGCCTCTACCACTTGTTCATGCGTAGCGTCAGGGCAACCGAATTTGATATTATTCTCAATCGAATCTGCAAAAAGATAAACATTCTGGAATACCATGCTGATATTCTTCATCAAACTGTCCAGCTTGAAATCCCGGACATCTTCGCCGTCAATCGTGATCTTCCCGGCGTTCACATCCCAGAACCTGGCGATCAGGTTGCACATGGTTGTTTTACCTGACCCGGACGGACCGACAATCGCCGTGGTCGTTCCGGCGGGGATCGTAAAGCTGACCTGATCTAAAATCTTGCGGTCTGCATAGGAAAAATCCACCTTGTCAAATACAATTTCAGAGGACCGCGGTGTAATATCAGTACCTTTTTCATCCATCACCGGCGTATCGTCAATCGTATTTGTCGTATCCATTGAGGCCGCCAGCATTTGAAGCAGGGATGCCATGTTACCGGCGTTCTCCAACTCATTAAATACCATGAAGGAAGCGATCACCAAAATCACGCCATAGACCAATGACAGGGAGCCGTTCAGCCAAAAGTAGACGGAAGACAGAAGCAGCAAAACGCTGAATACCCGGACAACAACCTGTTTCAAGGCGTCGTAGGGGACGCTTGTTTTGGTTAGTTTCAGGTTGTCCTGGCAACTCGCTTTAATAGCGCTGCCAATGGATTGTGAGCTGTCTTTCTCCAGACCGAAGGCTTTGACGATCCCCATGCCCTGGATATACTCCAACACGGACTCCACAAGATTTTCCTGCGTATGCTGCCTGATTCCGCTGAGTGCCGCAGACTTGCGAAGCGCCAGCTCCGCCGCTGCAAGATAGACCAGCACACCGACAGCGGCAACAAGACCAATCCGCCAGTCAAATACCAGCAGAACAATGACAAGCGCCACTGAATTGAAGAATCCGCCCAACACGGTCACCAGCACACGGGCTGCAGAATTTTCTACATCCCCTAATGTGGTCGTGACAATGGCGGTGATGTTCCCAATGCTGTTTTTATTGAAGTAGCCCATCGGGATATAGCGCAGCCGGTCTCCGATATGAATACGTTTTTCCGCTACCATACAATATCCGGTTTCCGTCTGTTCCATCGTGGAGAAATAGGTTGTGATAATCCGCCCGATGACGGACACAGCCATGATCCCTAATGAAATCCAGATGATACCGCTGTCCTGGCTGTCAGATACCAATGCCTGGATCACAACAAAGAGGGCGGCAAACTGCAAGGCCGCAAACAGCCCGGAGAGGAAGGCGAACAGCAGGGATTTTTTCAGCAATCCCTTTTTACTTCCTGCAAACGCAAAGATTTTTTTCAATGTTCCATACATCTGACAACACCCCCTTACATCTGGTCTTTCGCGCCGATATGCGCCTGCCACATATCCCGGTAAAGGGGACAGGTTTCCAGTAGCTTGTCATGCGTTCCCTGGGCGTGAATGGTTCCGTCCTTCACCACCACGATATTATCTGCATTGATGATGGTAGACAGCCGGTGGGCGATCACGATCAGCGTCTTGCCTTCCGTCAGGACGGAGATTGCTTTCTGCACGACCGCCTCATTCTCTGGATCGATATAGGCGGTTGCCTCGTCCAAAATGACCACAGGGGCATTTTTCAGCATGGCGCGGGCAATCGCAATCCGCTGGCGCTCCCCGCCGGAGAGGTGAGAACCGGCGCTGCCTACAATCGTGTCATATCCCTTATCCAGCTTGTGGATAAAGGCATCGCAGCCGCTTTGTTTCGCCGCCTGCTCCACCTCCGCGTCCGTTGCGCCCGGCCTGCCCATGCGGATATTCTCACGGATACTGCGGTTAAAAAGGTAATTGTCCTGCGATACATAGGAAATCTGATCGGAAATTTCGGTCAGAGGAATTTCTTTCAGTTCATGGCCGCCAAGGGTAATACTGCCGGAAGTAACGTCCCAATACCCGGCAATCAGCTTCGCTATCGTGGATTTGCCGGAACCTGACGGTCCCACAAGGGCGGTCATTGTGCCAGACCGAATAGAAAGGTTCACATCATGCAGAGCCTCTGTTGTCCTGTCATAGGAGAACGAAACATGGTCAAGACCAATATTGGTATTCGCCAGCTTTACCGGCGTATCTTTGTGGTCCAGTTCTGCGGCGTTCAATAGCTGGCTGATTTCGTCTACATTCGTACCCAATACCGCCAGATCATCCGTAAAGGTAAAAGCTGCAATAATCGGCCCCACAAGCCCCAGGGAGAAAATCACGATGGAGAGGAATGTGGACAGCTCCAGGCTGCCGGAACGACAGAACGCAAAACCGCAGGGTAGAATACAGATCAGCACCGAGGGCAGGATCGCGTTGTAGGCGCTCATGGTCTTTTGGTTTTCCCGCATCCTGTCCACATAGTAGTCCGCATTATAATTCACAGCGTCCGAAT
Organism: Lachnospiraceae bacterium; assembly: GCA_030537215.1. Classification (GTDB taxonomy): domain Bacteria; phylum Bacillota; class Clostridia; order Lachnospirales; family Lachnospiraceae; genus Caccovicinus. The sequence goes on along the minus strand of JAUNOF010000002.1, from coordinate 49,394 downwards.
ATTTTTTGTAGGAACCGGCTGACTGGCTGAATGCCTTGACCACTTCAATGCCGCCGATATACTCCACGATGGCATTTGCCATCTCTTTTCCGGCTTTTACCGCGCTCTCCCACTTGACAGGATAATTTATCATGCCAGCGGACATAACAGCCAGCCCCGCTACCAGCGTAACAAGGGACAAAAGCGCCATGCGCCAGTCCAGAATGAACAGGTACACGACAATCACAAGAGGCACCAGGATATTTGCGGTCATTTCCGGGATCAGGTGAGCAAATGTTGATTCCATCCCCTCCACCCGGTCAACTATTGTTGTCTTGTACTGGCCGGAAGGGGTATCCAAAATTGTCCCCATGGGAACGCGGGCCAGTTTCCGGGTAATTGCCTTCCGAAGATCACGCAGCGTATAATAAGCCGCTGTATGAGAAATTACCGTGGAAACATTGGAGAACACCACTTTCCCCATATAGCCGCACAAGGCGACAATACAGGCGCTTACATAGCGGGAAAACTCCTGTTCGCCAGATACCATCATTGTGACGATATGCGCCACACAAAAATAGGGTATCATTTGACAAGCGACGCCCAAAACCGCAAAGACAACGCTGCTGATGAATTTCCCATGATACTGCTTGCCCCACCCCCATAAAACGCTTATGGGAGATGGTTTCTTTTCTTCCTTCTCTTTCATCTTGTGGACACCTCCTTCTCCATATCGTTCAGGAAAAATTTCAGCAGACGATCTCTGCCCTCGCTGTCCTCTATGGAATAGCTTTCCTGAACTTGTCCGTTTTCTAAATGAAGAACATAATTGCAGCAACGTAAGATAAATTCCGGGTCATGCGTTACTACAAGGGCGGTTTTCCCGGCATCCGCCACCTGATTCACGACACTTGCAACCTGCCTCATGTGAAAAAGGTCAAGCCCGCTGGTCGGTTCATCAAATAAGATAAGCGGTCTCTCCGATACAATCGCAGAGGCAACAGCCACACGCTGTTTCTGCCCGCCGGATAATCCCATCGGATGACAGTCTGCGTATGGTAACAAATCCATTTCATCTAAAACTTCTTTTGCTTTCTGCTTATCATTGGTTTTCATGCTCAACAGGATTTCATCCAGAACGCTTTCGGTAAAAAGCTGATGGTTTACATCCTGCATGACCATATAGCAGAGTTTTAGCCGGTCTTTTCTGGAATAGGATTTGTTCAGATCTTGCACTCTTCCCCGGCACCGTTTTTCCAATCCGCACAGACACCTGGAAAGAGTAGACTTCCCAGCACCATTATGTCCGATCAATGCCGTAGCGCTGCCAACCGGGAAAGTGGCTTCTGTTATATGCAGCATTTCCGGCTCGTGTTTATAGGAAAAGGAAAAATCCGAAAGTCTCCAGGATGCCCCCTGTCCCCGTGAAGGCGGCCCTTCAATCTCCTTCAGGCCGTCCAGCCCCAGGGGACGCAGCCCCATTTCATCCCGTTGCTTCGCAGAAAGGTTTTGAAAGTCCTTCGCTGAATAATCGCCCTGAATTTCTCCGTCATTCAGATACAGGACGCGATCAAAGAGGCCTGACAGATAGTATAGCCGATGTTCGGATATGATGATGGTCTTTCCTTGTGACTTCAAAACAGAGAGAAGCTGCCGAAGGTCAGCAATCGCGTATGTGTCCAGATTGGATGATGGTTCGTCCAATACATAAATATCAGGGTCTATTGCGGCTGCTGATCCGCAGGCAATCTTTTGTTTTTCACCGCCGGATAAAGAAAAAATACTCTTGTCAAGCAGCGGTTCCAATTTTAGCTGTGCAGCCACATGTTTTACCCGTTCCCTCACAACTTCCTCTGCCATACCGTGGTTTTCCGGGCCAAAGGCCAGCTCGCTTGTTGTGTCCACATTAAAAAACTGAGACCGGGGATTTTGGAATACCGAACCGACTTTCAGCGAAATATCAAACAGGGACAGTTCACGGGTATCTTTTCCACCCAGGCAGACGGAACCAGTATAAGTCCCCTCATGGTAGTGGGGAATAAGGCCATTAAATAAGCGGGTAAGAGTGGTTTTACCGCAGCCGGAAGTTCCGCAGAGCAGCACAAAGGACCCCTCCGTAATGGTGCAGGTGATATGCTTCAAAGCACCTCCGGCCTGGTTGTCACTACCGGGCAAGGCGCTGGCCGGATAGGAAAAGGATACATCTCGACATTCGATCACTTTGCTTCACCCCCTTGCGGCCAGCACATAAATCTGTGCTGCAAATGCACCGATACAAATGAGCAGAAAAACAATGTCCTGCACATGAAATCCCAGCTTGCAGATGTTTGTCCGTTTGACAGGCCCGCCTAACCCCCTGGTGAGCGCCGCAGCGGAAAGTTCTTCTCCGATTTTTACGGAGCAGATCATCATAGGAACCACGCGGTATTCCAAAATCGCGCCGGCTTTCCCTCCGCCAAAGCGGACGCCACGCATCCGCATGGCGTCCCCAATCGCACTCCATTCCTCTGCAACCGTAGGAAAAAAGCGAAACATCACAGACATAGGAATCGTGATCTGCTGGGGGAGATGAATCCGTTCCATAGCCGCCACAAATTCACTCACAGTCGTTGTGGTAACAACAAAATAACCCATGACAACGCTGGGGGTAAACCGCAGCAGAATACCAACGATGGCAACCGCGATATAATTTGCAACACCAGTCAGCCGGGATAATCCAAACATTTCCAGGCACAGGCTGCCTCCAAAAATCAGTATGTAAAGAACTGCGCTTTTCCCTTTTCCTGCCGCCAGTAAAAGCAGCAGCGGGATGGCGGCCAATACAATGATATAATACTGCATGATGCCTTCGTAGGAGCCGCCCAGGATAAAAACGGCTATGGTAAGCAACAATGTCAGTTTTGTCCGTGGGTCTAATGGTATTCCGCTGTTACTTTTCTGACTTGCAAGGAGTTCGCGGCTCATTACACAATTCCTGCCCGTTCAAAGTGCTTTTTGAAAATCTTCCGTCCAATCAGGCCACCCACAAGACCGCTGGCGAAAGCTGCTGCTAACAGCACCGGCAAAATCCAGTCCGGCATATAGGCCATAAGCGTATCAGCGTACTCCTGCCCATAACCGGAGAGCAGGCTTTGATAATATGTGTCCCTTGTTACAACGATGGGAATGAACGCACCGATCACCCACATAGAAAAGACACCGTGGATCAGGAGTTCACGCTTCGCATCTTTGTAATCGCAGCCTTTCATCATAAAATCGGAAATCAGACCGAAGATCAGGCCGGTAGGGATGCACCAGTAGCCCATGCCAGCCAGCAGCATGATGATACCAAGCAGCAGACCGCAGATCGTAAGCATACCGAATTTCTTGATTTTGGAGAAGAACAGCATCATCGGGATGCCTCCGACCAGCGGGACGATCACGCTGATAAGCGGAATGAATACCGGGATAAAACCGATGGATGCCGCCGCGAAGATAACGATGAAATAGATCGCCGTGAAAATACCGATGTTGATTAAGTCCTTTCCTTGCAATTTGTTGTTCATTGCGAAACCTCCTAACATGATTGCTTTCTGTTGATTAGACTCAGCTAACTAACAATAATAGTAGCACACATCAGACACAGCTTCTATGCACATATCGACATTTTAAGCCCAAATAGCAAGGAATTTTCCCGCCTGTCTGGACATTGGATTGACCGGCCCCCAAAGTGCGTGTATAATAGTTTTTATGAATTTTAGGCGGCAGCAGAACGAAAGGGGCGGAACACAGTTGCGTGATATGATATACAGCATATTGGAAAACAGCAATTCTATTTCAGGGGTAACTTTAAGAAATGGCCCAAACAGCAGCGAATTGCTTCTAGGCCAGGTAAACGGGAAAGGGCGCATGACATTCTATACACTTTTTCCAGGTCTGACGGTTGCTTTTATTTTTGTGAACGCTACTGTCTGGCCTGAATCCGACGCAAATTCCGACTTGAAGCCTCTGCTGATCAATTATTGCGTTTCCGGCAGAAGTGAATTACTTTTGGATGACGGATCATACATTTACCTGAAAGAAAATGATTTGTGCATCAGTGAGCAGACGGCACAGAAAGAATACATCTTCCCTACGGGGCAGTATCGAGGGATTAAGATATACTTTGACCTGCCGCTTCTTTTGCAATCCTGCGGTGATCTTCTGAAGTCCTTTTCCCTTGACTTAACAAAATTAGAAAAAGACTATTGTGAGAAACATAAAACCTACATAAGTGAAACAGACAACGAACTGGAAACCATCTTTCAAAAAATCTGGCAGCTCTCTGAAAGGCCGTCTGCTTTTTATCTGCAAATTTATACGCTTGAACTTCTTTACCGGCTCCTTAACATGGAAATACGGCCTTCAAAAACCTGTGGCTTTTACACGGAAACGCAGGTAGAGATTGCCAAAAGAGCAGCAAAAATTCTTTCGGATGATCTCCGCCAGCACATCCCTGTGCGTCAGATTGCAGAACGCTTTTCCGTCAGCGAAACCAGTCTCAAAAATTACTTCCGTGGTGTATATGGACAGAACATTTCCACCTGGTTAAGAGAAACCCGCTTACTTGAAGCTGCTAAACTTCTTTCTGGCACAAAACGTCCTATCTCTGAGATTTCGGAACAGGTCGGCTATTCCAATCAGGGCAAGTTTGCTGCTGTATTCAAAAAGCGATTTGGATTATCACCACTGGAATATCGGCGCACAAAGTATCTGGAGAAAAACTAAAATTCTATTGAATACAAAAAGCCACGTCAGAACACCCCATAACAAAAGAGGGCTGACTGTGGCTTTTTTTCTATTCTTCATTTATCGGTCTTGCGCTTTCTGCCATCTTGATATTTTGTGACTATGGCAGGACTGATCCAACTGTTGAAGAAAGAAGAGATCAGCTATCTTCCGATCGACCATAAAGAGACCAGTTTATTTTTCCATCTCATATCAGGACTTTACGAACAGAGTTCGATCATCCTGATCTCAAACAAGGGCTTCGAAGTTATGCTTCCACCACAAACACCTCAGCGTACTGGGTACCCTGGATACGGGTCTCACCATGGGTATTGTAGAAGATATCAATATGGTTGCCCTTAACGCCGCCGCCCTTATCCTCTGCTGTGTAGATGACGCCGTTGATCATAACCTTTGTTCCATAAGGGATCACTCGCGGATCAACTGCAATGGTATGATTCGCGCTGGCGATGGCTCCCGTGCTGGTGCGGCGTCCCCAGCCCTCGGAACAGGAATAGCATGGACAATAGCCGGTAGTTTTAAAGATGCCTAAGGAGCGCATCTGAGGCTGGCCCTTGCAGTACTGCCGGTCTCCGCCGATCACCTGGTCGGCTGCTGTCACATGAACCGTGTAGGTGCCGTCCGGCAGCTCTGACCACTTTACCGGAACGAAAAAGCCGCAGGCGCCGCTTCCGTAGCCGCAGGCTGCCACATCGTTTCTCTGAATGTCGGCTGAAGCGGTAAGGGTTTCCAACACGGTTCCGGCGCTGTCAGAAATGGTAATGGCAACAGTAAGAGATTCTTCCGGCGCGTCGGCATTCCAGGCCCAGCCGGAAATGGAATCGTCACAGATCTCATCCACATTGCCGTGAACCTGAGCTGCCATGGCAGTTATGCTGCCGGTCAGCACAAATGCTGCGGTAAATAAAATATTTATCAGGGATTTCTTGAAACAAGTTGTTTTCATATGATGTTAACCTCTCTTTTTGTGCAGCTGCTTTACATGGAATACCAGTTCACTAGCACCTCTGCTGATCTAGCGTAGAAATTAAATGGAATCGATATAAAACAGCAAATAAAATTTAATACAAAATAAAAATATGTAATACTTTCGTAATAAATCACTGCAATTGCTTATTTTACTCCTTTTTTTCAGTTTGTCAAGTTATTTCAGGAAAGCACTTACATGGCTGGAGAGGAAGATCAAGGCGATAATGGACGAAAAAATAATCATATCTGGAAGATTGTTACAAAAGAAGTAGAATTTAAAAGAAATTTGCGTTGGAGATTGCACAGGATGAAGGATTGTGAGGGTGAAAAAAACGGAGATATCCTGGTGGAGAATCAAATGAAAGAGAGAGGTTTGTAGAATTTGTGGAAAGAAAAACCAAAAACTGCCAGATTTCTTTGGGATGAGGCAGTTTTTGGTTAGATGATATGATGTTTCTTCTATATTTATTGGGTACCTTACTCCACAAGAAACACTTCCTGTTCCTTCAATCCATGGGAGTCAGCCGATTGGTGTTCATCATAATAGATATCGATCCACTTTCCGATAATGCTGGATCCCGTATCCTCTACCGTATAGACAGTGTCGCCAATGCGAACCTTAGTTCCGATGGGAAGGAGACTTAGATCGGCAGCAATGGTATGTCCGGCCTGAGGAACGGTGCCGGAATAGGTAAGGCCGAATTCACTGCTGCATTGTTCACAGCCGCAATAGCCGCTGGTTGTAAAGATGCCAAGAGAGGTTCCAGTGCCGGAGGCCTGCGCTGAATTTCCCGAGCCGCCGGATTTGGAAGAAGAATTCCCGGCAGAAGCAGAATCGGAGGATGCGGTACCGGAGGCTTTCCTGTAGCTGATGGTATCTCCCAAGGTATAATACTTACCATCCTTTATTGCATAAGCTTTCACTTTAAAGTCGCTTCCCTTTAATTGGGACCAATCCACGGTTACAGAAAAGCCGTGCCATCCATCCTTTAATTCCGAAACCAGATCCTCTCGATAATCATCAGCAGTAACGTGAAGGTATTTAATGGGCTCAGGATTGCCAGCCTGGCAGATATGTACCTCTACTTCCTGAACATCATTGGTATCTTCCTTATTCCATGCCCAGCCGCAGATGGTCTGGGAATCCACATCTGTAATCGCACCTCGAATGCTGGCAGCCGCGGCGGGAAATGAGAAAGACAGGGCGGCAGCAAAGGAAAAAAGGAGTGTTTTGCAGGTCTTTAAACCATGTTTCTTCATAATTATAGTACCTCACAGCAATTTGTTATCATATGGTTATTATAAAATAGAAGAGAAAACCAGAACTCTTATGACAAAATATTACAAAAACGCAGATTAATATTACAATTGTTGTAGCACATTTACTATTATATTACAAAAATGTTAAATGTCAAGAAAAAAGGCGTTGTTCCCCAAATTTCTGGTTTCCCGATTCTGGTATAATTTCCGCAAAAAAACAACTTTTTTAAAAATGGTATTGACAAATAATATGGATTGTAATATATTAACTTATGTAGAAATTAGCACTCGATATCGTTGAGTGCTAACAAACAAAAACAAGTTAGATCACAAGCAGTAAAAGGAAAGCAGCAGAGCAGTCAAAGGAAAGCTGTGACAGCAGCGGGACAAATAAAACGGATGCGAAGCAGCTAACTGTGACAGAAAGGCGGGATGGCATGGAGTTAGACGGAAGGAAGGTTACCATATTAAAGGCGATCATCAAGACCTATTTGGAAACCGGAGAGCCGGTTGGTTCCAGGACCATTTCCAAATATTCCGATTTAAAATTAAGTTCAGCAACCATCCGGAATGAGATGTCGGATCTGGAGGAGATGGGATATATTATCCAGCCCCACACCTCAGCAGGCCGGATTCCATCAGATAAGGGCTATCGGTTTTATGTAGATCAGCTGATGGAAGAGAAGGATCAGGAGATCAATCAGGTACAGGAGGTAATGTTCCAGCGGGTGGACCGTCTGGAGTTGGTACTGAAACGTTTAGTGCAGATGCTTGCATCTAATACCAATTATGCCGCATTGATCAGCGGCCCTCAGTATCATCAGAATAAGCTGAAGTTTATCCAGCTTTCTAAGGTGGACGCAGAGAAGCTTCTTCTGGTGCTGGTGATGGAGGGCAACATTATTAAGAACAGCATGATTCCGCTGAAGGAGTCTTTGCGGGATGAGGATATCCTGAATCTGAATATTCTGCTGAACAGTACATTAAACGGATTGACCATTGAGGGCATTAATTTAAGTGTAATTTCCAAACTGAAGGAGCAGGCCGGGATCCACAGCATGGTTGTGGAGTCGGTTCTGGACCAGATTGCAGAAGCCGTCAGGGCAGATGCGGAGGATCTTCCGATCTACACCAGCGGCGCGACCAACATCTTCAAGTATCCGGAGCTAAGTGACGGAGAGAAGGCAAGCAGGCTTTTGAGCACCTTCGAGCAGAAGGATATGCTCCAGGAGCTGATCGCTGATGTAAATTCATCTGAGAAGGATGCCGGTACCGGAATCCAGGTTTACATCGGAGATGAGATGCCGGTACAGTCTATGAAGGACTGCAGCGTGGTGACTGCCAATTACGTATTAGGCGAAGGGCTGCGCGGCACCATCGGCATTGTAGGACCGAAGCGAATGGATTACGATAAAGTGGTAGGTACTCTGAGGAATGTGATGAGTCAGCTTGACTTAGCCTTTAATAAACCGCCGGAAGGCGATGGAAGTTAGAATGAAAGGTGATTAAAGTGGAAGAAACAATAAAGAACAACCAGCAGACGGCAGAAGCAGAATGCCAGGGAGAACCTGCGGCAGGAGCAGACAGCCAGGAAAAAAGAGATGCAGCTGCCTCTCAGGCAGACAGCCAGGCAGGTGCTGCAGCAGAAGCAGCCGATGCCGCCCAGGCAGATGCTGAGAACGCAGACGGAAACCCAGGCGGGGACGCAGAAGAGGACCCGGCAGGAGCGGAAGCTGCAGATGGTCAGGGAAAGGAAAAGAAAGGATTCTTCCGAAAGAAAGACAAGAAGGATCCGAAGGATGAGAAGATTGAAGATCTGACTGACCGCCTGCGCCGGTCCATGGCAGAGTTTGACAACTACAGAAAGCGCACCGATAAGGAAAAAGCCGCCATGTATGAGGTGGGAGCTAAGGATATCATCGAGAAGATCCTTCCGGTGGTAGATAACTTTGAGCGAGGCCTGGCCGCCATTCCAGAGGATGCAAAGGGAAGCCCATTTGCAGAAGGAATGGAAAAGATCTACAAGCAGTTTGTAAAGACCCTGGAGGATATAGGCGTTACCCCCATCGAGGCGGTAGGAAAGGAATTTAACCCGAATTTCCACAATGCAGTGATGCATATTGATGATGAGAATTTCGGTGAAAATGTGGTATCCATGGAGCTTCAAAAGGGCTATATGTACCGTGACAGCGTGGTTCGCCACAGCATGGTACAGGTTGCGAATTGACGCATTGAGCACTTAACGAGGTGTTTCACGAGTTTAGTGCGAAAGTCGTTCACGAACCTTAACGAAGCCGAGCCGAAGGCGACAGCTGAGTTTAGTTGAGTGAACATACCCG
>JAUNOF010000002.1:21619-39980 GCA_030537215.1 Lachnospiraceae bacterium | reverse complement strand
GGCGACAGCTGAGTTTAGTTGAGTGAACATACCCGTCCCCCCAACAACCTCAAACGAACAACAGGAAATCATTTAACATTTGTATATATTTATAGGAGGAAAAAACTATGAGCAAGATCATTGGTATTGACTTAGGTACTACCAACAGCTGTGTAGCTGTTATGGAAGGCGGAAAGCCAACTGTTATTGCAAACGCAGAAGGCGTAAGAACAACCCCTTCCATCGTTGCATTTACAAAAACCGGAGAGCGTCTGGTAGGTGAGCCGGCAAAGCGTCAGGCAGTAACCAACGCAGACCGCACCATCTCTTCTATCAAGAGACATATGGGAACTGATTACAAGGTAGCCATTGATGACAAGAAGTATACTCCACAGGAGATCTCCGCTATGATCCTGCAGAAGCTGAAGGCTGACGCAGAGAGCTACTTAGGAGAGAAGGTAACGGAGGCAGTTATTACCGTTCCTGCATACTTCAACGACGCACAGCGTCAGGCCACCAAAGATGCAGGCAAGATTGCCGGTCTGGACGTGAAACGTATTATCAACGAGCCCACCGCTGCTGCACTGGCATACGGCCTGGACAATGAAAAAGAGCAGAAGATCATGGTATACGATTTAGGCGGCGGTACCTTCGATGTTTCCATCATCGAGATCGGTGACGGCGTAATCGAAGTGCTTTCCACCAACGGCGATACCCGCTTAGGCGGTGATGATTTCGATAATGCAGTTACCCAGTGGCTGATCAGCGAATTCAAGAAGGCAGAAGGCGTAGACCTTTCCAATGATAAGATGGCACTTCAGAGATTAAAGGAAGCAGCAGAGAAAGCGAAGAAGGAGCTGTCCACAGCAACAACTACCAATATCAACCTTCCGTTCATCACTGCTACCGCAGAAGGCCCGAAGCATCTGGATGTAAACTTAACCAGAGCAAAATTTGATGAATTAACTCATGACCTGATTGAGAGAACGGCCATCCCGGTACAGAACGCACTGAGAGATGCAGGTATCACCGCTTCTGAACTGGGCAAGGTTCTGTTAGTAGGCGGTTCCACCCGTATGATCTCCGCACAGGAGAAGGTAAAGCAGTTAACCGGCAAGGAGCCAAGCAAGTCCTTAAATCCTGATGAGTGCGTAGCCATCGGCGCAGCGATCCAGGGCGGCAAGCTGGCAGGCGATGCCGGTGCAGGTGATATCCTTCTGCTGGATGTTACCCCGCTGTCCTTATCCATCGAGACCATGGGCGGCGTAGCCACCAGACTGATTGAGAGAAATACCACCATCCCCACCAAGAAGAGCCAGATCTTCTCTACCGCTGCTGATAACCAGACGGCAGTAGACATTCACGTAGTGCAGGGTGAGCGTCAGTTTGCAAGAGATAACAAGACATTAGGCCAGTTCCGTTTGGACGGTATCCCACCAGCAAGAAGAGGCGTTCCGCAGATCGAGGTTACTTTCGATATCGACGCCAACGGTATTGTAAACGTATCTGCTAAGGACTTAGGTACCGGCAAGGAGCAGCACATCACGATCACTTCCGGCTCCAACATGTCTGATGATGATATCCAGAAGGCAGTAAAGGAAGCTGCTGAGTACGAGGCTCAGGATAAGAAGAAGAAGGAAGCCATTGATGCAAGAAACGATGCTGACGCAATGGTATTCCAGACTGAGAAGGCCATGGAAGAGGTTGGCGATAAGATCGACGGCGCTGACAAGGCGGCAGTTGAGGCTGACCTGGCAGCTTTGAAGGAAGCCATTAACAAGGCTCCGGTAGACCAGATGACCGATGCTCAGGTTGAGGAGATCAAGGCAGGCAAGGAGAAGCTGATGAACAGCGCTCAGAAGCTGTTTGCCAAGGTTTACGAGCAGGCTCAGGGCGCAGCAGGCCCAGGCCCGGATATGGGTGCCGGCGCAGGCAGCCAGGGCGGCGCAAACTACGGCGATGACGTGGTAGATGGCGACTTCAAGGAAGTTTAATATAAGAAATAAATAGATTGGCCGGCAGCAGGAAGGGACAGCCGGAGGCGCCGGTCAATTCCATCAAGCAGGGGATTTGCAGAGAATATCTGCAAACCCCTATTCCAGGTTAATGAACTGAGAGGACTATAGTTATGGCAGATAAGAGAGATTATTATGAGGTCTTAGGTGTTTCCAAGGATGCTGATGAGGCCGCCATAAAGAAAGCATACCGTGTTCTGGCAAAGAAGTACCATCCAGATGCCAATCCAGGCGATGAAACTGCCGCTGAGAAATTCAAGGAGGCATCTGAGGCATATGCCGTGTTAAGCGATCCGCAGAAGCGCCAGCAGTATGACCAGTTTGGACATGCGGCATTTGACGGCGGAGCAGGCGGAGGCAGCGGATTCGGCGGCTTCGATTTCAACGGAGCCGACATGGGAGATATCTTCGGTGATATTTTCGGAGATCTTTTCGGCGGCGGACGCAGCAGAGGACGGACATACAACGGACCAATGCAGGGAGCCAATGTCAGGACCGCAGTCCGCATCACCTTTGAGGAAGCAGTGTTCGGCTGTGAGAAGGAGATCGAGATCAATTATAAGGAAGAATGCAAGAGCTGCCATGGCAGCGGTGCTAAGGCGGGAACCTCACCGGTAACCTGCAGCAAGTGCAACGGAAAAGGAAAGATCACCTATGTGCAGCAGTCCTTCTTCGGCCAGGTGCAGAATGTGCAGACCTGTCCGGACTGCGGCGGTACCGGTACTGTAATCAAGGAAAAATGTCCGGATTGCTACGGCACCGGATATAAGACCACCCGGAAGAAATTCAAAGTATCCATCCCGGCCGGAATTGACAACGGACAGAGTGTCCGCTTAGCCGGAGGCGGAGAGCCTGGAAGAAACGGAGGCGGAAGAGGCGACCTGCTGGTGGAAGCAGTGGTATCCCAGCATCCCATTTTCAAACGTCAGGACACCAGCATTTTCTCCACTGTGCCGATTTCCTTCGCAAAGGCAGCATTAGGCGGCCCGATCCGGATTAAGACAGTGGACGGAGAAGTGGAGTATGAAGTGAAGCCGGGAACCCAGACCGACACCAAGGTTCGGTTAAAAGGGAAAGGCGTGCCGTCTCTGCGGAACCGGAATGTGCGGGGCGATCATTATATCACCTTAGTCGTGCAGGTGCCGGAGCGGATGAATGAAGCTCAGAAGGAAGCGCTCCGGAGGTTTGATGAGGCAATGACCGGCATTCATCCAGAAGGAGAGAAGCCGGAGAAGAAGGGCTTTTTTAAAAAGAAATAAAAAAGCGTCAGCAATAAAATTATAATAAGGAAAGCAGCACCACATGCTGTCGATTCTTGGAAAGAAATTCCGGGAACGAAAAGCATGTGGTGTTTTTTGTCATAGGAGAAAGTGCGCAGCAGGATTCTTTTTATCAGAACCACATCCTCTGTATTATTGAAAGAAATACAGAAGACTGTATGTGGAAACGATTTCTCAGAAAAATCATGCAAATAAAATTGATTTTTATTCACTGAAAGGGAAAAAAATAATAAAGTGTTAACGAGAAAAATTGTCATATTATGCAGAGAATAGGTTGAAGAAACGTCAAATTCTGACAGAATGTCAAAGTAATTGCCAATATCATGCAGGATTTGTTCTTTTGCGGGCAAATTCCAACAGAAAAAAGCAAAAAACGCTTAAAAACATGCATTTCATTTTCGTGTTTTTATCAAAATACACGCTTGTAATATCACGTTTTTTGTGTTATAGTATGAAAAGCATTTCGTTTCCTTTTTGGATTTCTAATGTTTTCATAAACGTAACATTTTGTGACAAAAAGGATCATGCAAATTACACAGAAGATGATGAGATTTGGGAAAGGATGGTACCGTGACGTGATTGATGTTCACAGCCATGTATTACCCCAGGTTGATGATGGATCTTCCAGCATGGAAGAAACGATCGGGATGCTTTCGCTGGTATACGAGCAGGGAATCCGTACAGTATTTGCTACACCACATTATCACCAAGGAAGACATCAATACAGCAAAACAGAATTGTACGAGACATTGGAAACGGTCAGGGAAGCGATCAAAGACGAGCTGCCTGGCTTATTTTTGCTTCTGGGCCAGGAGATTCTGTATTTTGACGGAATCTGCGATGCATTAAAGGCAGGGGAGGCGCTGACTATGGGAGACAGCCGCGCAGTATTGGTTGAATTTCGGTGTGCCGATTCCTGGAATACGATCTTCCAGGGGATTCGAAAGCTTTTATATGCCAGATATATTCCGATCATAGCACATGTAGAGCGGTATCAGGCTCTGCGTGAGCCGGGAAGGCTGGAGGAGTTGATCCAGGCCGGAGCGGTGATCCAGATGAATTACAGCAGCCTGGGAGGAAATTTTTGGAACAAGGATACCCATTGGTGCCGGAATCAGGTTTTGGAAGGGCGGATTCATCTGCTGGGAACTGATGCCCACAATATGGGGAGCCGCAAACCAGATCTGTCAGGAGCCATGAAGTGGCTGGATAAGAAGTGCCCGGCCGGACTCGTGCAGGCGATGACGGAAATCAAAGCGAGAAAACTTCTGCTTTCGCAGAAATGAAGCAACGTTAACGATAATGATGTAAAGGAATCGGGGTTATGGAAAAATACGATAATGATGAAATTGACTTAAAAGAATTGTTTTTTGAATTGAAAAAACGGTGGTGGATGATCCTGGCAGCCATGATCCTGGGCGCAGGTGCATTTGGCGCATACAGCAAGTTTGTGATGGTTCCCCAGTACAAGTCCACTTCCATGGTTTACGTGCTTTCAAAAGAAACTACATTAACTTCTCTGGCTGACTTGCAGATCGGCAGCCAGCTGACCAAGGATTACAGCGTAATCGTTACCAGCCGTCCGGTTCTGCAGCAGGCCATTGACAATCTGGGCATTTACAATATGTCCTATCGGGAGCTGAGAAGCAAGCTGACCATTGATAATCCTTCTGATACTCGAATCATGTCCCTGACGGTCACGGACAAGGACCCTTACACCGCAAAAGCGCTGGTGGATTCGGTAGCACAGACTTCATCCCAGTACATAGCAGAGATCATGGAGATGACACCGCCTAAAATCGTTGAGGACGGTGAGATTCCTACCGTACAGAGCAGCCCGAATACAAGGAAGAACGCAGCGATCGGCGGCCTGTTAGGCGCAGCGCTGGTAGGCGGCATTATTGTTCTTATGACCATTATGAATGATACCATTAAGACTGAGGATGATATTGAGCGCTATCTGGGTCTGTCCCTGCTGGCATCCATTCCCGATCGGGATGAAAAGGAGGGCAAGGGCTATGGACGGTATAAAAAATACAGCCGATATAGTGATTACGGCTACGGGGAAACCAAAACCAAGAAAAAGTCGAGAAAAAAGAAATAGAAGGATAAGTGTGGAAAATGGGAAACGAAGTAAAAATTAATCGAAAAGAAACAACCAGCTTCCAATATGAAGAGGCCATTAAGACTCTTCGTACAAATTTCCAGTTCAGCGGAAGCAGTGTAAAAGCAGTTACCATCACCAGTTCGATTCCCCATGAGGGAAAAAGTGAGATCACATCCAGGCTGGCAGAATCCACCGCTTTAATTGGAAAGAAGGTACTGCTGGTGGATGCGGATATCCGTAAGTCCATGCTGGTGGAGCGCCTTCAGATTGAGAAGGAGGTAGATGGACTTTCTCAGTATCTCAGCGGGCAGAGAGACTTAGAAGACGTTGTATACCATACCAACATTGAAGGTCTGGACATTATATTCTCCGGTCCTTATGCGCCGAACCCTTCAGAGCTTTTGGAGGAGGCTGCTTTTGACAAGCTGCTGGCATGGGGCAGAGAGCATTATGATTATATCTTCATTGATACACCGCCCATCAATAATGTAATTGACGGCGCCATCATTGCGAAAAAGTGTGATGGGGCTGTTCTGGTGATTGCCAGCGGCCGGGTCAGCTACAAGGTGGTTCAGAGGGTAAAGCAGCAGCTGGAGAAGAGCGGCTGCCGGATCCTGGGCGCAGTGTTGAGTCAGGTAAACGTAGATAAGGGCAATTATTATTACAGCAAGTACGGCAGCTACAGTAAGGCATATCAGAAATAGCAAGGAGCGCAGAGACAAGGGTAGGAAAGGGCACGCTGCGGCGAGCCGAGAGGAGAACAAAGGGGAAAGGATATTATGAATAAAGTCGTACACTATTTCACAGAGAGAAGAAGCTATGTGGCTGCAATTGCGGCAGCCTTATGTGTTGCAGGCTGGTCCGTCTATCAGATCATAGGCTGTGTAAGCGGGAAGTCCATGAACATGAGCCAGAGCGGGCTGTTCCATGTAGATATTATTTTATATGAGCTGCTTTTTGTGGCCAGCGGCTATGCACTGTTCTTCGGCACAGAAATACTTAAGAAAAACCGAAAGAGAAAAACATATGCTGGGAGTATGATAGAATCATGATTTTTAGAAGCCGCTCTTTTTTCGTCGTACTGGATCTGATATCCGTCTGCGTATCCTTTTTACTTGCACTTCTGGCGCGGTTCGGAGAAGTGACACCGGGCCGACAGCAGATTGGAAATGGAAATATCTTCTTGCTGCTTTTAGTTACTTATGCGCTGGTGATTCTGTTTTATCGGGCAAAGCTGGAATTTGAAAAGCGAGGCCTGTTCCAGGAGCTGCTTGCAACCCTGGCTGTGAATTTTTACATGGCAGTGCTGGTGACGGCATTTCTCTATTTGTTTAAGATGGGGCAAGAGCTGTCCAGAGGATTTTATTTTCTGTTTTTCCTCTATAACTGTCTGTTCATGTATCTGATGCGTGTCTGCTTTAAGCGGGCTGTGGCATTTCACTATCAGAAGCCGGAAAACCGGAAGAAGATCCTGGTATGTGCCAACGATTCCAACGTACTGAAGGTTCTCCGCAAGCTGCAGACCTCCATGTCAAAGGACCGGGAGATCGTAGCGGTGGCTGTATTCGGCCCAGGCAAGGAAGCTTTGATCAACCACCAGCTGGAACTGAATGTAGTAGAGCATGGAAAATACGGCACTTACATGACCTGTGAATCCGACATTGAGGAATACTTAAAGACCCAGGTAATCGACGAAGCATTGATCAGCATGCCGGAATACGATAAGAGCATGTTAAGCAGCTTCATTAAAAAGCTGGAGATCATGGGCATTCAAGTCCATGTAACCATAAACACATTCGGTCTGGAAGAAAAAGAAAAGACCGTAGAAAACTTTGGGGTTTACCATGTTTTAACCTATGCGCCGAGAATATTCGACAATCTGGATCTGTGTTTAAAACGGTGTCTGGATATCGCAGGAGGACTGGTAGGCGTGGTATTGACTCTGATCCTGGGGATCTTTGTGGCGCCGGCCATCTACCTGGAGTCACCGGGCCCCATTGTATTTAAGCAGGTGCGGATCGGAACCAATGGACGCCGGTTTTATATCTACAAATTCCGCTCCATGTACAAGGATGCAGAAGCACGTTTAAAGGAGCTGGAATCTCAGAATGAAATGAGCGGCGGCCTGATGTTCAAGATGAAGGATGACCCCAGAATCACTAAGGTAGGCAAGTTTATCCGAAAGACCAGTATCGATGAATTCCCTCAGTTCTTCAATGTGCTGAAGGGCGATATGAGCCTGGTAGGAACCAGACCGCCTACAGAAAAGGAATTCCTGATGTATGAAGAGTGGCATAAGCGCCGCCTTAGCCTGAAGCCCGGCATTACCGGTATGTGGCAGGTAAGCGGACGAAGCAGCATTCAGGAATTTGAAGATGTTGTTAAACTGGATCTGGAATACATCGATAACTGGTCCTTCTGGCTGGATATCAAGATTCTGTTCCAGACAGTATTTGTTGTACTGTTCCAGAGAGGAGCAGAGTAAAGGGAGACATTATGAGTGAAGACAGCAACCACAGCAGCCATTCTGGAGGTCACCATAGTGGTCACCATCATTCTGGTCGCCGTCACAGCAAAAAGAAAAAGATCTATTCTGCTGTGGTATCCGTCGTTATTGTAATCGGAGCCATCCTCTTTGTGAAGACCAGCATTGAAACTTACAAAGAACGAAAAGCAGTGGAAGCACAGATCGCTGCAAAACAGCAGGAATCAGAAGCTGCAGCCGGTATTGCCGGAGTGACAGGGGCCGATCTGACAGCACAGGGCGGCGCCGGGGCGGGAGCTGTGATTTCCGGAAATGGCCCAGGCAGCGTTACTGCCGGACAGGAGATCCAAGTCCAGTGGCAGAGCGTAGAAGAATCTCTTCCGGAATTGGAAGAGAAGATTGAAAAGGATGGCAAAAGCTATGAGCTGAATCCCAATCTCCGCACGGTTCTGATCCTGGGTGTAGATAAAATGGACGGCTTTCAAAAAGGAAAGCCAAGCGATGGCGGTCAGTCGGATGCCATGTTTCTGGTAATCCAGGATGTAACCACAAAAAAAATCAAGATACTGACCATACCAAGAGACACCATAACCAACATTAAGATATTCGATCTGGCCGGAAACTATGTAGGCAAAGCTCAGCGCCAGATCACTTTGGCCTACTCCTTCGGAGACGGCATGGAACTTAGCTGCCAGCTGGCCGCTGATGCAGTCAGCGAACTGCTGGGCGGAGTTCGGATCGATGACTATATGGCAATTACCGTAGGCGCCCTGCCCATCCTGAATGAACAGGTAGGAGGAGTAACGGTTCATATTGATGATCCATATTTAGAGCAGCGCAACCCCCATCTGAAATACAACTCAGACGTTACGCTGGTAGGGGACGATGCAGAAGATTTTCTCCGCATTCGAAATATTGAGGAGGACAATACCGCATTATCTCGAATGGACCGTCATTTGCAGTTTATGAATGCCTGGATGGCTGCCGCGCACAAGGCTGCCGCAGCAGATGACACCTTCGGCGCCAAGCTGATGGACGCGATTCAGCCCTACATGATTACCAGTATGCCCAAGGATCAGTATCTGAAGCTGGGACTGGATGTGCTGCTGAGCCAGGACGGACTGGCTCAGAGCGACCGGTATACCCTGCCGGGTACCCCGCAGCAGGGATTGCTTCACGATGAATATATTCTGGATGAACAGGCTGCCAGAACCATGGTTCAGGAGCTGTTTTACCGGCCGGTGTCATAAAGAAGATACTCAGGAAGGAATTCATTACACGAACACAAAACATAAAATCATTATTATCAGCAGATATGTGGCAGAAGCTGTTGATCAAGGCTGTTTATCCTGCGTCACCAGATAGCAGCGGCATCAGCAGATACACAGCAGAAGCCGTTTATCATAAAACATTATTTCATGTAACTATCAAGGGAAAGGAAAGGTGAATCGCATGAAAAAGAAATTCCTTATTCTAACTGCGGCGCTGGCATTAGTAGTGGCACAGAGCACCTACGCTGTAGCAGCAAGAAGCTCCAGCAACAGCTCTGACGGAACTGTTACCGGACCAGTAACTGTTATCGACCGTACCAGCAACGGTTCCGGCGGCGGCAGCACAGGCGGACAGACCACTCCGGCAGGAACAACCGGTTTGGCAGCAACTTCTGTAACTGACAGTCATTCCGCAACCACATTGGCCGGTGCAGTAGATATGACCAATGCAGTATTAGGCGCTGTTAAGAGCACCGTTACTTCTACTGGTTCTACCATCACCACCACAACGGTAGCGCTGAATACTACCTCTGGTGTAGTTGCAACAGAAGCAATTGCTCCCGGCGCGGCTCCTGAGGTATCTGCAAATGACGCAGCAGCAGCTATTGCATGGGTTGCTGACAAGGTTGTTACAACCAGCAGCGATTTTGCAGGCTACGCAGCCGGAGCAGCTGGCGCAATTCAGGCTGTAAACGCAAATCCGGCAGCATTAGCTGCCTTGCCGTCTGGTGTGGATCTGAGCAAGTATGCTATGCTGACTAATTTCCAAGTTGCTGTTATAAGAGACGCAGCAGGAAATATCGTAGATGCACAGCCAGGCCAGTGTCTGGCCATCGAAGTGCCGGCTCTGGTTCCGGGCATGAAGGCTTATTTGGCTTATGTGGATCCAGTAACCAACAACACTGTTTTAATTCAGATTTCCGGCGTAGACTTTGTGAACCGTCTTGTATACATCGATGCACGCTATGCAGCAGCAGCTTGGTCGATCGTTTATGAGAAGTAAAAACAATAAGTAGAGTGCCAGGGACAGCAGCGGTTTTCGGCTGTTCCTGGCGCTTTTTATTTGGATATAAAAGGTTACTGTTTACATGGTTCGATTTTTACATCCTTGCCTTTACTGACAGCTCATGATAAAATAAAAGCCATGCAGAAGCAATTCCAATTGCAGCGCAGGGACAGAAACAGAAAGGCAAGGAAGTATTGAGAGAATTAGGCGATTATATCAGCAAGGATATGCTGCAGGCAGTTACGTACATTCCATTAGGAATCCTGACGGGTGTGATCTGGCTGGCAGCAGTACAGTTTTTTTCGAAAACAGTCTGGAAATGGAACCAAACGGCAGAGCCACCAGCAGATAGAGAAAGAAAAACGATATGGGCATGGTTTTTCATCATCGTTTACGTTACCGTGCTGCTGGAGCTGGCTTTCTTTTCCCGGGAGCCTGGCTCCAGAACCGGGATCGATCTGGGACTATTCGAGACCTGGGGGACGACCATGCGGTCACACTCTTATTTTATTGAGAATATTGCCATGTTTATTCCGTTTGGAATCTTATTTCCCATGGGATTCCGAATCCTGAGGAAAGGAACATATTGTGTTGCTGCCGGTTTTGCATTCAGTACATGTCTGGAGCTGGCGCAGCTGATTACCAGCCGAGGCTACTGCCAGCTGGATGATGTGCTGACCAATACAGTGGGGGCTTGGATTGGGTGGCTGATATTTCAGGCGGCGGCAGAGCGGGGATCATCATTTGGCAAGTAGCAGAAGGCAGCAAAGGGGAAAGAACAACAAACAGCAAAGAATAAAGCGGGTACGGCGCAGACCGAAAACGATCATATGCCATACCCGTTTTTGATATTGCATTTAAAATTTATGTGGTGAAATCTATCTTAAAACTTAAAGGTATCTTTCAGTCCAACCCAGACCTGATCCTTGGCGCTCATGTTCAGCTTGGTTCCATCCTCCATCTGATATCCTTCGGAGGAAGCGGTTCCCTGATATTCCCCGGCTACCTGCGGCCAGGTGATACCGATCTCCGGGTCATTCCAGGCTAAACCGCCCTCATCACCAGGATGATAGAAGTCCGTGCATTTGTAGCAGAATTCTGCAATGTCGCTGAGTACTAAAAATCCGTGGGCAAAGCCTTCCGGAATGTAGAACTGCTTTTTGTTTTCCTCGGTCAATTCCACACCGAACCACTTTCCGTAGGTTTTGCTGCTGCTTCTCAAGTCCACTGCCACATCAAACACAGCGCCCTTTACCACGCGCACCAGCTTGCCCTGGGGAAATTCCTTCTGGAAATGAAGGCCGCGGAGCACACCTTTGGCAGAGCAGGACTGGTTATCCTGAACAAATACCATGTTCAGGTCATGCTCTGCCATATCCCGCTGATTATAAGTTTCCATAAAATATCCTCTGGAATCACCGTGAACAGCCGGCTGGATGACACAAAGCCCTTCGATGCCGCCCACATTCTTCTCTACTGTAATCTGTCCCATTTTCTGTTACTCCTTATTATGAAAGTTACTATAAAAGTTCTGCCGCCAAGTAGGCGGCGTGAATTCCGGTACACTTAAAATTCAATTTCCTGCAGATACCGTCTCAGCGCATCCTGCCAGGTGGGCAGAGGAGTGAACCCATTTTCTCTCAGCTTGCTTTTATCCAGCCGGCTGTTAAAGGGGCGTGCTGCCTTGGAGATGCCGTATTCTGCGGTGGCGACCGGAACCACAGTCAGCCGGTCTTCTGCGTATTCGCTGTGGCCTGATTCTACGGCCTGGCGGAAGATCTCCTTGGTAAAGTCATACCAGCTGATATACCCGCCTTCATTGGTTGCATGATAGCAGCCGTATTTTTCAGTCTCGATCATATCTGCCAGCAGCCTTGCCAGGTCGTAGGTGTAGGTAGGGGTTCCGATCTGATCATTTACTACAGTCAGGCGGTCATGGGTCTTTCCTACATTTAACATGGTCTTGATAAAGTTCTTTCCGTTCTTGCCGAATACCCAGGCAATGCGGACGATAAAGTACTTTTCCAGGAGGCTGCTGACTGCCAGCTCTCCTTCCAGTTTCGTCTGACCATAGACATTCAGGGGATTGTAATCCTTGCAGTCCGGCTGCCAGGGGGCGGTTCCCTGGCCGTCGAATACATAGTCAGTGGAAATGTACATCATTTTGATATTTACTTCCCTGCAGACCTGGGCAATGTACTTGGTACCTGAAGCATTGACCAAGCGGACCTTGTCCTTTTTATCCTCGTCCTCTGCCGCGTCTACAGCGGTCCATGCGGCACAGTGGATGACGGCTTCAGGATTTACTTCTTTGATCACGGTATTGACGGAGACTGGATCGGTGATATCCATCTCTTCAATGTCCACACCCACTGCCTGGTGATTTCGCTTGGTTAATTCATTGACAACATCAAAGCCAAGCTGGCCTTTTACACCGGTAACTAATATTTTCATTGATCTTATAACCTCGTGTTTACAAACTGATTTTATTACAGTGTTTCCCGATTTCCGTACATCTTCTCATAGTAATTCTGGTATTCGCCGGAGATAATGGTCTCCCACCACTCCTTATTGTCCAGGTACCACCGGATGGTCTTCTTGATGCCGTCGGCAAATTTGGTTTCCGGCAGCCAGCCAAGCTCGTTGTGGATCTTGGTTGGGTCGATAGCGTAGCGCATATCGTGGCCCTTGCGGTCGGTGACGTAGGTGATCAGGCTCTCCGGCTTGCCTAATTCTTTGCAGATGATCTTTACGATATCGATGTTCTTCATCTCATTGTGGCCGCCGATATTGTAGACCTGGCCTACACGTCCCTTGTGGATGATCAGGTCGATGGCCTTGCAGTGGTCCTCCACGTAGAGCCAGTCGCGGACATTTTCACCGGTTCCGTATACAGGAAGGGGCTTGTCATTTAAGGCGTTGGCGATCATCAGCGGGATCAGCTTCTCTGGGAAATGGTATGGGCCGTAGTTGTTGGAGCAGCGGCTGATGGTTACCGGCAGGCCGTAGGTTCTGTGGTAAGCCAGCACCAGAAGGTCAGCGCCTGCCTTGGAGGAGCTGTATGGGCTACTGGTGTGGATCGGGGTTTCCTCGGTAAAGAACAAATCCGGGCGGTCTAAGGGCAGGTCGCCGTATACTTCATCCGTGGAAACCTGATGATAGCGCTGGATTCCGTACTTGCGGCAGGCGTCCATCAGCACGGCCGTTCCCTTGATATTGGTATCCAGAAATACTTCCGGATTTTCAATGGAGCGGTCTACATGGCTTTCTGCGGCAAAATTTACCACCATGTCAGGATGCTCCTCCTCAAATAGCTTGTAAACTGCCTGACGGTCCGTAATGCTTTCCTTTACAAAGCGGAAGTTGGGGTTGTCCATAACAGGAGCCAGGGTAGATAAGTTGCCTGCGTAGGTTAGGCAGTCCAGGCAGATCATGCGGTAATCTGGGTATTTGTTTAACATGTGAAAAATAAAGTTGCTTCCGATAAATCCGGCGCCGCCGGTTACAATGATTGTCATAGGTGTTTCCTCCAATCGCGAACATTGATTTGCGGGGTGCAGTTATGCGCGCTATCCATTAATGCAGTACATCCATATATTTTCCGTCTAAAACGTCCTTCAGATACTGGCCGTACTGGTTTTTCTTCAGCACCTCATAGACCTTCAGCACATCCTCCCTGGTGATCCAGCCGTTTAAGTAGGCGATCTCCTCCAGGCAGCCTACCTTGCGGTGCTGATGGGTCTCTACGGTCTTTACAAAGTTGGTAGCGTCTACAAGACTTTCATGGGTGCCGGTGTCCAGCCAGGTGAAGCCCTGTCCTAAAAGCTCCACGTTCAGCTCGCCGTTTTCCAGATAGATCCGGTTTAAGTCGGTGATCTCCAGCTCGCCCCGGGCGCTTGGCTTTAAATTCTTTGCATATTCTACCACGCGGTTGTCATAAAAATACAGTCCGGTGACGCAGTAATTGCTCTTTGGATGGGCCGGCTTTTCCTCAATGGAGATGGCCTTGCCTTCGCTGCTGAATTCTACGATACCGAAGCGCTCCGGGTCGTCCACATAGTAGCCGAATACAGTTGCGCCCCGGCCGGTTTCTGCATTGACCACTGCAGCCTTCAGACGCTTTTTCAGGCCGTGTCCGGCGAAAATATTGTCTCCCAGCACCATGGCTACGGTGTCATCGCCGATAAATTCTTCTCCGATGATAAAGGCTTGTGCCAGGCCGTCCGGGCTTGGCTGAACGGCGTAGGAAAGCTGGATGCCGAACTGATGGCCGTCGCCTAACAGCTCCTGGAAGCGTGGGGTGTCCTGAGGGGTGGAGATGATCAGGATGTCCCGGATGCCTGCATTCATCAGGACGGATAATGGATAGTATACCATTGGCTTGTCGTAGATCGGCAGAAGCTGCTTGGATGTGACCATAGTAAGCGGATACAGCCGCGTGCCGGAGCCTCCGGCTAAGATGATTCCTTTCATGTAACGTTCTCCTTTCGTCTGCTTGCTCTGTGTTCTGAACCTATTATAAAAGGTGACCTTGGGTCACCTTCAAGTGTTTTTTGAAAAATTTAAAAAAAACGTTTTTCAGAGCCTTTGAGAATGATTAAGAAGCCGGAAAGGGAGGCTTCATTTATTTCTGACACAGGAAGATCCCGGCCTCTTTCGTGATAGAAAATCCAGATGCCGTCTTTCTTTTTACGAAGGAGCGGAACTCCTGATAGGAGTCCAGAAGGTATTGATTCTGGTTTCCATGGCAGGATAGGATATAGGAGATCAAAGGCTCTGCGTCCGGAACCAGAAGGGAATCTTCATAAAGCTTCCACTCTGCCTGAGAAAAATAAGGCAGCAGAATTTGACGGCCGTTTTCCAATCCGAACCGCTCATACAGCTTATCGGCGGACAGGACGATGCGGTCGTCAAATTCCTGTACCAGCTGGCTGACCTCCTTCATATGGCGGCTGCCGTAGGTGCTGCACAGAAAGCGGCCTCCTGGGCGCAGTACCCGGGATACCTCCTGACATACCTTGGAGATATCCTGGCAGTAGAAGAGAACATGGTTGGCAATCACCAGGTCGAAGCTTTCTGGCTCAAATGGAATCTGATGGCAGTCAAAAACCTGGAAGGAAAAGCGGCTGTCGGAGCTTCCGATGGAACGTCTGGCATCCCGCAGCATTCCTTCGGAAAGATCGGAGAGGGTGATGCGGATCTCTTCCGGCAGAGAGGGACGGCTCCCTGTCCAGAGAGCGCCATCGCCGCAGCCGATCTCCAGGATCTCCATTCCCGGCTGAATACGGCATTGCTCGTAGATCCATGGAAACCATCCCTGGGGATTTTTCGAATACAGACTGTGGAGGTGAATGCGGGCAGAAATATTGGAAGCATCCTGGTACTGGTTTTTTAAGCTTTTTTCCATTCCTGTTAAATGGATCAGGTTCAGCATCTGGCTCCAGTCGATGGAGTGCTCCTGCTGAATGGCCTGAGATGTGTCACGGATCGCCTTTTCCACCAGCTGCATCTGTTCGATTCGGTCCTGCACCAGCTTTAGCTGGATGTTTAAGGAATTCAGCATAAAATGGTAGTCAGAATCATCCGTGGTCATCTCACGGATATCGTCCAGGGAAAAGCCTAGAAATTTCAGCAGAAGGATCTGCTGCAGGCGGGCAAAATCGTTATCCGTGTAGAAACGGGCGCCGGATTCCGTGACCAGGGATGGCTTCAGGATGTTATTGTTATCGTAATAGCGGACGGTCCGCAGGGTGATATGGGCCATACGGGCGAATTCGCCGGAGGAATAGTAGCCAGGTTTTTTCATATGTGCGGTTCTCCCCGAATAAGCAAAAAACGCTGCCTGACGGAACAAAGCGTTTATGACTTCGTTCATGCTCCAGGCAGCGTTTCCTGCGTCATGTTGAATCAATCTATTCAGCAGTAGTGCCAATGACGCCTGCTAAAAATTCTTCAGCAGACTTACCAGATGCAATGAAAGCATCAACGACCTTCTGCTTGGCCGCTTCATCGGCTCGGGCGATAGCAGCCTTGCGCTGTTTTTTCAGCTCGGCGATCTGCTCCTGCAGCTCAGCGATTTTTGCGTCAATTACCTGGATCTCTTCAGATGGATTGGTGATTGCTTTTTTTCTTCCACGCGGCATAAATGATACCTCCTTTTAAAATAACAGCCGTTTAAACAGCTATCTTAAAAAGAGTATATCATCTTGCGGAAACCATTTCAAGAAAAAATACCAGGTTTGTATCAAGTTTCTTATTTTTAAACGCAAAACGGCAGAAAATATGCTGCCAGCAACCAGATTTGCAGATGCTTTTTGCATATCTGATTCTTTTATGAAATTCCGGAAAATTGATTTTTTACCTTCATCATCTTTTCTGCTTCTGCCTGCTGCTGCTGATACCATCCCTTCTGACTCATTTTCTGGTAGATGGCATCCTGCATATCCAGGCTTTTATTTAACGCGGAATCAAAAGCCTGGTGCACGTTTGCTGTTGAAGATTCGATTGTGCCGTGCAGGTACAGGTCGCATACTCCCTTTGTGGTCAGGAGCAGATTTTCCATGGTACATTTTTCGTCCATTTAAGTTCTTCCTTTCTCATCATGATACCAGCTGATACAAGCTGTTAAAGATCTGCTGGTGATTCTCCTTTAATTCCTTTACACAGGAAACCAGCTGCTGGTCGGTGAGGGATTTTAATGCCTCATCACATTGATTTTTCAAAAACTGTTCATGGTTTAATGCATCCTCAATATAGGTCAGCTCTTTCGGACTCATTTGCTTCACCTCCTGTTCGCTTTTTAGTATCTGTAGGATTTTGTGGATTATACGCAATGTCATTGGGATTTCCGGCCATTTGACCCTGGTATCATGTCACATTTTGCAGTTGTGCAATCCAGGTAGTTGGAGTACAATACCACTGGTGAAGGAGGATGGAAATGCTGCTGCGAGTACCTTATTATTATAAAGAATTTAAATGTATTGCGGATCAGTGTCAGGACAGCTGCTGCATCGGCTGGGAGATCGACATTGATGAGGACACCTATGAGTATTATAAACAGGTGGAGGGGGATTTTGGAAAACGTCTCAGGGAGAGCATGGAAGCTGGCGAGGAAAATACCTTTGTGCTAAAAAACGGACGCTGTCCCTTTTTAAATGACCGGAATTTATGTGATATCTGTATAGAGCTGGGAGAGGAAGCCTTAAGCCAGGTATGTACGGAATATCCCAGGTTTGTGACGGAGTATGGGAAGGTTCAGGAAAAATGTCTGGCCCTGTCCTGCGAGGTGGCGGGACGTCTGGTGTTTGAGCGGAGCACTCCTTTTTATTGGGAAGAGCTGGAACAGCAGGAGTATTTTGGAGAAGGGGATCAGGAGGAAGCTGACTTGCAGATGATCCATATGATAGAGCAGTCCAGGGATCTTGCCATAGCTTTGATGCAGAGGCGGGAGGTGTCAGTGGAACATCGAATCGCAGATGTATTATGCTTTGCCTGGCAGGTGCAGGAGAGAATGAATCAGGAGGATTATGAGGGAATCGGGCAGGTGATTGAGAGATGGAAGCAGAAGGTTCAGGGGGCAGAAAGAAAAGAGGATGGTCCGGCGTGTCAGGGAAAGGAAGAGCAGGAAAGAAAGGCGGAAACGGATTCGGCAGACAGGAGGGATGCCTTCCGCTGCCTGAAACAGCGCCTGGAGATTTTTACCGGTATGGAGGTGCTGGATGAAGAGTGGCGGCAGGCCCGGGAACATATAAAAGAAGTATTTTTTTCTCAGCCGCCGGAGTATTACAGCCAGGCGGTGAAGGAGTTTATGGATGCATATGCCCGGTCCGGACGGCTTTATGAATACGAACATTTATGCGTGTATTTCCTGTTCCGCTACTGCATGCAGTCTGTCTATGATTACAACTTTTATAATCATGCGGCGGTGGCGGCGGCCAGCTATCTGATGATCCGGGATATGGATGTGGTGCGTTTCCTGGATCGGGGAAAGCAGTTTTCCCTGGAAGACCGGATCGATGTAGCCCGGATCTACTCCAAGGAGGTGGAACATTCGGAGGAGAATCTGGAATATTTGGCAGAAGCCTTCTGTTATGAAGAAGTGTTTCAAAGGGAACGGCTTTTGGAGCAGATTTTCCATGGATGAAGAAATATTTTAAGAGAGTCTCGGCGTTCTTGCTGTAAGAGGCATATCATGGTGTGCCTCTTACAGCAAGAACGC
>JAUNOF010000002.1:17092-21609 GCA_030537215.1 Lachnospiraceae bacterium | reverse complement strand
TGAGTCTGGGGTTTGCTTTTTTTATCTATTCTAATATATGGGTTTCGATATATAGAGCAAGAACGCCGAGACTGTTATGTTCAAGGGAGTTATCTCTCCTCCAGCATCCGGTAAGGCTTCGCTTCCAGACTCAGCAGACTCTGGTATGCCGGGCGGATGATCTTATCTACATTGATCAGCTCCTCCATCCGGTGGGCGCTCCAGCCCACGATTCTTGCGATAGCAAACATTGGGGTGAACAGCTCAGTAGGGATATCCAGCATGCTGTACACGAAGCCGCTGTAGAAGTCCACATTGGCGCTGACGCCTTTATAGATAGCCCGTTCTCCGGCAATGATTTTAGGAGCCAGGTTTTCTACCATGGAATAGAGAGCGAAATCTGCCTCCCGGTGCTTTTCAGCAGCCAGCTTTTCTACAAATCCTTTGAAGATCTGGGCACGAGGGTCTGAGATAGAGTAAACTGCGTGACCCATTCCGTAGATCAGGCCCTTCTTGTCAAAGGCCTCCCTGTGAAGAAGCTTGGTCAGATAGTCAGTCACCTGATCCTGATCCGTCCAGTCTGTCAGATGCTCTTTCATGTCGGCCATCATCTCCACTACCTTGATGTTGGCGCCGCCGTGCTTCGGACCCTTTAAGGAGGACAGGGCGGCTGCGATTACCGAGTAGGTGTCAGAGCCGGCGGAGGTGGTGACGCGGGTGGTGAAGGTGGAGTTATTTCCGCCTCCATGCTCCATGTGAAGCACCAGGGCCAGATCCAGAACACGGGCCTCCAGATCAGTATACTTCATGTCTGGGCGAAGCATCCGAAGGAAGTTTTCTGCCGTAGAAAGGTTGGGGTCGGGACGATGAATGTAAAAGCTGTCGCCGCATTCATAGTGATTGTAGGCATGATAGCCGTACACGGCAAGCATAGGGAAGACGCTGATCAGCATCATGCACTGGCGGAGTACGTTGGGCAGGGAATTGTCAGATGCCTGTTCATCGTAGGAGGCCAGAGTAAGAACGCTCTTTGTGATCGAGTTCATAATATCCTTGCCAGGCGCTTTCATGATCACGTCGCGGACGAAATTGGTGGGAAGAAAGCTGCTTTTCGTGAGAGCGTCATGGAATTGGGCTAATTGCTCCTTGGACGGAAGCTCACCGAATAAAAGAAGATAGGTAACTTCCTCAAAGCCGAAATGCTTGGAAGGGGAGGTGAGAAAGCCTTTTACCAGGTCATGAATGTCGTAGCCCCGGTACAGCAGCCGGCCGTCACAGGGAACCAGCTCTTCATTCACCTTTTTTTTCGACTGGATCAGGGAGATGTTAGTCAGTCCTGCCAGAACCCCGGCTCCGTTTTTATCTCGGAGTCCCCGCTTTACGCCATACATATGAAACAGCTCTGGGTCAATGGTGCTGTTTGCCATGCAGATCTCCATCTGGGATTTTGCAAATTCTTCTACAAATTGTCTGTTATCTGCCATATAAATACCTCCTTGGGATTATGATCGAATAGGATTTTAATTGATTGGTAAAAAATAAGCGCAGCAGTACGGATGCTGGCTGCCGGGAAATTTTATTTCGAGTGGATCGAAAATGGGATTCGAATCGCAGATGGAATCGTATCGTTAGGTATGCAGGAGTATTTTCAAAGAAAATAGTAATTAATGGTATGGAAATGCAGTTTGGCTATACATAGTTATAGCATAAATTATTGATAAAAGTCAACCATTAATGTTTATCAATTGTTGACTTATGCAGTTTTAGGACGTATAATGAGCTTAGTTTGTATGGAAAGGTGCGTTGACTGCAGCGCATGAAGGTTTGTGCTTCTGCTGCCGGGTGCATGAAGGCTTAGAAAGGAAGGAAAAGAAACGAGTTTATGAAAAGGTGGACCAATGAAGAGGGCGTACAGGGCCTGTTTGAGGTTTTTACCGCATCGCATCGCCTGATCTTAAATTCTTTGGATTGCCGGCAGGTGCGTTTTACAAAGTATCAGCTTTACCTTATGATGGCGTTATCCAGGGAGCGCTGCATGACCATGGGGCAGGCGGCCGCCAGTATCGGCTGCTCCAAGGAGCAGGCTACCCGGTTGGTCACATCCCTGGAGGAAGAGGGGTATGTGGAGCGGCTCCACAGCGAGGAAAACCGGAAGCTGGTGATGGTTCAGCTGACGGAGAAGGGCGCGGAGGTGATGGGCTTTGAGAAATCCGCAGCCAGAGAGAATCTGAAGGAGAGATTGAACCGGCTGAGCGATGAGGATAAGGATACTTTCTTTCAAGCCATCAGACAGCTGGCCCAGGTGCTGCGAAAACTGGAGGAGGAGAGCGCGGCGCATAAGTAGTATGAGTATTAACGATTTTTGCGGGCAACTGTAAGGACACGGAACAGTTACGGAACCATTTTATATGCAGGGAAGGGAGATAAGGCGGAAGGAATGATGAAGTTTACAGAGGAAATGCTGGCAGCGCCGCTGCCGGAGGATATTCAGAAATTAAAGTGGTATGGTGATTTTGAGGCTGCACTGCGTGTGATCGATAAAAGACTGAAAACCGATATCCCAGCCCCATTGAAGGAGCGCCTGAGAGCGGAGCAGGAAATCCTGAAGCTTATGCCGGAGCAGTATCCCTATAACTGGGATCAGGCTCTGAAGATCATGGATGAGAATATTGCTGATTTTACCAGAGAAGAATTTCAGGAATTATGGGAGGAAAATGCCATGGAGTGGATCTATATCCAGGGCCATGTACATTTTAAAGATAATTTTCTGGAAAATCTGGTAAAAACCAGAGAATGGCTGGCAAAGCGGCTGATCCGACCGGAGCTGGAGGCCGGGAAAACGTCCAATGCGGAGTGCCTGAATCAGACCATTTCTTATATGAAGGAGCATGGCGGTATCTCCTGCCGGTTTCGGCTTAGAAGTACGCTGCAGGTAGAAAAGGAAGCGGAGCAGCAGGGACAGCCTGTTAAGGTATATCTGCCGGTTCCAGTGGAATATGCCCAGGTAACGTCATTCCGGCTCCTTGGCGTCGGCGTGACCCGAGAGGATGGAAGTGAACTGACAGTTCCGGTAAGGAGAGTTCCTGCGGGGGCCTTTTGTGAAGAATCTCTGGAAATTGGAACGAATAGAGAAGCTGCCTTCCGGATCAATACGGAGCAGGAGAGCAGACGGGAAGCTGGCCGTAGGACAGAAAAGGAAAAGAGTGGAAGCGATCCGTTTCAGGCATGGCTTGCACCGGAGACGGCTGACCAGCGTACGGTCTGCATCGTGGGAGATTATCAGAAGGGATGCCGATTCTGGATCGAATATGAGTACTGCGTGGAAATGCCCTATGTAGATGCCTATGGCGGTTCATCGGATGGCGTGTCTGCGAAAGGCTGGATCCCCCGGGAGGAGAAAGATTTTCCGGCACATTATCTGGGAGAACAGCTTCCCCACATTCATTTCACTCCATACCTGAAGGCGATCACAGCAGAGATCGTGGGAGAGGAAACAGAACCGCTGAAAAAGGCAAGAAGGATTTATGACTATATCACCACTCATCTGATGTACTCTTATGTGAGAAGCTATTTTACCATCACAGAACTGGTGGATTATGCGGCGGCAGGCTGGAAGGGAGACTGTGGGATCCAGGCCCTGTTATTTATCAATATGTGCCGCATTGCAGGGGTTCCGGCCAGATGGCAGTCCGGCCTTTACGCCCGGCCGCAAGATGTGGGCTGCCATGATTGGGCCATGTTTTATGCAGAGCCTTACGGATGGCTGTTTGCAGACTGCTCCTTCGGCGGTTCGGCACAGCGGATGGGCTGTGAGGAACGGAGGCAGTTTTATTTCGGAAATCTGGATCCATACCGGATGCCGGCGTGCTGTCAGTTCCAGGCGGATTTTCAGCCCCCATTTGGCGGACTGCGCCACGATCCTTATGATAACCAGAGGGGTGAGGTGGAATATCCGGAACGCTGTTTAAGGGGAGACGAGTTTGATACCCAGCATCAGATCACAGAATGGGAAATTTTAGAATAAAATAGTAAAGTATCCGGGAAAGCAGGGAAGGAGAAAACGAAACGAACACAGAAAAATGGAGTGCGCCGCGCCTCGTCACCAGGCTGCTGCTGCACTCCATTTTCATGTAAATCACAAATTCTAATTGCCAATTAGTTTGTAATTTTGAAAATCTCTATCAGAACGGCTCCTTTTTGGGCGGGTGTGATGGGGTGTAATGCATCAAGGAATTTCGTGTACTTGATTTGATTAATTGGTTTGCCCTCCAGGGAGCGGTTCCGATATAACATCTTCATCCGTTCAATAGGTTAATGCAGGAGGAAGTTTTTTTATTGCAAAGTTTTGAAAAAAATTTAAAAAAAGTTTTAAAAAGCTTTCTGCAGGTTTACCCTGTGCTTGAAAGCGAGAAAAAACTGTGTTATGATGGGTAATGCAATTTTATCATGAAAGTGTCGTACGGCGGCTGAGCAGCGCTGCAAGCTTGCTTGCATAAGCGCTCAGACATCGAACGACCAAGCCGGTATGAGGAAGTAGG
>JAUNOF010000002.1:7604-16992 GCA_030537215.1 Lachnospiraceae bacterium | reverse complement strand
CAACAGCCCGGATTCCGAATACTGGCGGCGATTGCGGGAGAGCCGAAGGCGCGGAGCAATCGACTTTCATGATTGGAACGGTTACGGACAGAGAGAATCAAGCAGGAAAGGATTGGATACGGATATGAAGTGGAAGAAATTCACACTCACCACCACCACGGAGGCAGAGGATTTGATCAGCAGCATGATGGACGAGATCGGGATCGAGGGAATCGAGATCGAGGATAATATCCCTCTGACAGAAAAAGAAACCAAGGGCATGTTCATCGACATTCTGCCGGAGCTTCCGCCGGATGAGGGCGTGGCTCATATCAGCTTTTATCTGGATGATGATGCAGATGTGGATGAGATGCTGAAAAAGGTGGAGGAAGGCTTAGATGAGCTTTCCATGTTTGTGGATCTGGGTGCCAGAACGATTGTGGAATCGGAAACAGAGGATAAGGACTGGATCAATAACTGGAAGCAGTATTTTAAGCCTTTTACTGTGGATGATATCCTGATCAAGCCTACCTGGGAGGAGATTCCGGAAGAGCATCAGGACAAGCTTCTGATCCAGATCGATCCGGGCACTGCCTTTGGAACCGGTATGCATGAGACCACCCAGCTTTGTATCCGTCAGCTTCGAAAGTATGTGACGGAGGACAGCCTGGTGCTGGATGTGGGGACCGGAAGCGGGATTCTGGGCATTGCCGCCTTAAAGCTGGGGGCAAAGGAGGTCTGGGGAACGGATCTGGATGAAAATGCCATCACAGCAGTTGGAGAAAACCTGGAATCCAACGGGATTTCCAGTGACAAGTTCCATGTGATCCAGGGCAATATCATCGATGACAAGGCAATCCAGGATTGGGCCGGATACGAAAAGTATGACATTGTTGTGGCGAATATTCTGGCGCCGGTGATCATTATGCTTCAGAAGGAGGTGCCGGTTCATTTAAAGAAGGGCGGCATCTTTATCACCTCCGGCATTATTAATCTGAAGGAAGAGGACGTGCAGGCTGCATTTGCAGCCAATGATCAGTTTGAGGTAGTGGAAGTGACCTATCAGGGCGAGTGGGTGAATGTAACTGCCCGGAAGAAGTAGGTACTTTGACTGCAATGGAAAGGAGAAACCAGGATGCATCATTTCTTTGTAGAGCCGGGGCAGATTGAGAATGAGACTATCCGGATCACTGGGCCGGATGTGAATCATGGAAAAAATGTTCTCCGGATGAAGCCGGGGGAAGCGCTTCTGATCAGCGATGGAACGGGGCAGGATTACCGCTGCCGCGTCCGCTCCCTGGAGACGGACTGCATCCTGGCGGATATCCTGGGACTGGAGGAGGAAAGCAGAGAGCTGCCTTCCCGGATCACACTGTATCAGGGTCTGCCCAAAAGCGATAAGATGGAGCTGATTATCCAGAAGGCGGTGGAGCTGGGAGCCAGCCGGATCGTTCCGGTGGCTACAAAGAATGCAGTCGTGAAGCTGGATGCCAAGAAGGAAGAAAGCAAGAGGAAACGGTGGCAGGCCATTGCGGAGAGTGCCGCCAAGCAGTCTAAGCGCAGCCGGATTCCGGAGATCTCCCAGGTGCTTTCCTTAAAGGAGGCGCTTTTGGAGGCTTCTGGTAAGGACATCGGTTTTTTTGCCTATGAGCATCAGGAAGGAATGGCAGGAACCAGCAGGGAGCTTTCCAAGGTGGCCCCAGGTCAGGAAATCGCAGTTTTTATCGGACCGGAGGGCGGATTTGAGAAGGAAGAGGTCCAGGCAGCAAAAGAAGCCGGTATCCGCCCGGTATCCCTGGGAAAGCGGATCCTCCGGACAGAGACAGCCGGGCTGACGCTGTTATCCGTGCTGATGATGAAGCTGGAGATGGAGGAATGCTGATGTCCTCAAAGGGTTCAAAATACCTTTTGACTCTGACATCATATTGTAAGAAAGACAGACTGATAGCGTAAGGAAGAGAAGATGGAAGCATATTTAGATAATTCAGCCACGACCAAGGTCATGGACTGTGTAACAGAAATTGTTGTGAAGGTGATGACAGAGGATTACGGGAATCCATCAGCCAAGCATCGAAAGGGAATGGAGGCAGAGCGCTACATCAAGGAGGCCCGGGCAGCGATTGCGAAGACGCTGAAGGTGCAGGATAAGGAGATTCTGTTTACCTCCGGCGGTACCGAGTCTAATAATATGGCGCTGATCGGCACCGCATTTGCCAACCAGCGGGCAGGAAAGCATATTATTACCACCAGAATCGAACATGCATCGGTGTATAATCCCTTGGCATATCTGGAGAGCCAGGGTTTTCAAGTCACCTACCTGCCGGTGGATCAGGACGGTCATATCTCCCTTAAGGAGCTTCAGGATTCCATCCGCCCGGACACGATCCTGGTATCCATTATGTATGTGAATAATGAGATCGGCGCCGTGGAGCCAGTTGAGGAGATCGGACAGCTGATCAAATCCATCCGGCCATCCATTGTGTTTCATGTAGATGCCATTCAGGCTTATGGAAAATACCAGATCCGTCCTAAGAAGCAGAATATTGACTTGTTAAGCGTAAGCGGCCATAAGATCCATGGACCGAAAGGTGTAGGCTTTCTCTATATCAATGAAAAAGTAAAAATCAAACCCCTGCTCTATGGAGGCGGCCAGCAGAAGGATCTGCGCTCCGGTACCGAAAATGTGCCGGGTATCGCAGGCTTAGGTGCAGCAGCGAAGGAAATGTATACCGATTTTGCCAAGCGGATCGGGGAGATGACAGAATTAAAAGATTACTTTATTGAGCAGATCAGTGAGATCGACGGAACGGTAGTGAACAGCAAAAAGGGCCTGGAAAGCGCTCCGCAGATCATCAGCGTCAGTTTCCAGGGAGTCCGAAGCGAGGTGCTGCTTCATGCTTTGGAGGAGAGACAGATTTACGTATCCAGCGGTTCCGCCTGTTCTTCCAATCATCCGGCCATCAGCGGGACTCTGAAGGCAGTGGGGGTAAAAAAAGATCTGCTGGATGCAACGCTGCGGTTCAGTCTGGGAATTTATAATACGAGAGAACAGTTGGATTATACCATTGAGGTGCTGAAGGAGCTGCTTCCAGTGCTTCGCAGGTATCAGAGAGGATAGATAGGATGAAATATCAGTCATTTTTAATTAAATACGCAGAGATCGGAGTAAAGGGAAAGAACCGTTACATGTTTGAGGATGCCCTGGTAAAACAGATCCGCTTTGCGTTAAAGTCGGTGGACGGTGAGTTTGAGGTAACAAAGGAATCCGGTCGGATCTATGCCAATGCATTATCTGATTTTGACTATGATGATGCTGTGGAGGCGTTAAAGCGGGTATTCGGCATTTCCGCCATCTGCCCCATGGTGCAGGTGGATGATATGGGATTTGAGGAATTGAAAAAGCAGGTGCTTCAGTATCTGGATCAGGTATACCCGGATAAGCATTTGACCTTTAAAGTAAATGCAAGAAGAGCCAACAAGCATTACCCGAAAAATTCTGAGGAGATCAACCGTGATCTGGGAGAGGTGATCCTGGAAACCTTCCCGGACATGCAGGTGGATGTGCATCATCCCCAGGTGATGCTTCATGTGGAGATCCGCACCCGGATCAATCTGTATTCTCAGGTGATCCCAGGACCAGGCGGCATGCCCGTGGGAACCAATGGACGTGCCATGCTGCTGCTGTCCGGCGGCATCGACAGCCCGGTGGCAGGATATATGATCGCTAAACGGGGCGTGGTGATCGAGGCCGTGTATTTCCATGCACCGCCCTATACCAGCGACCGTGCAAAGGAAAAGGTGGTGGATCTGGCTCGTCTGGTGGCAAGATATGCAGGCCCCATGAAGCTTCATATTGTAAACTTCACGGATATCCAGCTTTATATTTATGACCAGTGTCCTCATGAAGAGCTGACCATTATCATGCGCCGCTATATGATGCGGATCGCAGAGATGATTGCAGAGAAGGAAAAGTGTTTGGCGCTGATCACCGGCGAGAGCATCGGCCAGGTGGCATCTCAGACGGTACAGTCCTTAGCAGCCACCAATGAGGTCTGCACCATGCCGGTATTCCGTCCGGTGATCGGCTTTGACAAGCAGGAGATCGTGGATATTTCCGAGAAGATCGGTACCTTTGAGACCTCCATCCAGCCCTTTGAGGACTGCTGCACCATCTTCGTGGCCAAGCATCCGGTAACCAAGCCGAATATCAACGTGATCTGCCGTTCCGAGGAGAAGCTGGCGGAGAAGATTGACCAGATGGTCAGGACTGCAGTGGAAACGGCAGAAGTGATCCGCTGCGAGTAGAGAAAAGCCTGCCTGACCATACGTCGGCACAAGGAAAAAAGAAAAAGGCAATAGAAAAAGCTGCCACAAAAAAGCAGCTTCCTATTGCCTTGCTGTCTTTTGACAATTCCCGTCCACAGGATTACTGGATGATGTAGGGAGCCAGTGTATTCAGGATTTCATCGATTCCGTTTTCTGCATGGATATTTAAATCGATCGGCTTAGATAAATCCAGGCTGAAGATGCCCATGATGGACTTTGCATCAATCACATATCTTCCGGATACCAGATCGAAATCCACGTCAAACTTTGTTAAGTCGTTTACAAAAGATTTTACTTTATCGATGGAGTTTAAAGAAATACGAACGGTTTTCATGTGAATGCCTCCTTAATGTATATATGTAGGATGTGTGTTTTATCCTAGTTCCATACTACAGAGATGGCGAGGAAAAGTCAATAGTGAGTTTGCATAAAAGATTGGAGAAATTTGTTATGAGGAGAAAAGCATCTTTGCACAATCTGGGCTGCAAGGTAAATGCATATGAAACAGAGGCGATGCAGCAGATGCTGGAGGAAGCCGGGTATGAGATCGTGCCCTTTGGGGAAGCCTCAGATGTGTGCATTATCAATACCTGCTCCGTGACCAATGTAGCGGATAAAAAGTCCCGCCAGATGCTTCACCGGGCCAAGGCAAAAAACCCCAGAGCAGTGGTGGTAGCTGCAGGCTGCTATGTCCAGGCGGCTGCCGAAGAGCTGAAAAAGGACGGAGCTGTTGATATTATTATTGGAAATAATAAGAAAAAAGAACTGGTAGAGATTTTAGAAAAGCATTTCCAGAAGCTGACTCAGGAAAGTCAGAGCAATGCCTTCGTGATAGACATCGGAAGCACCAGAGAATACGAGCCCCTTCACATCAGCCGGATCTCCGGCCACACCCGTGCTTTTATCAAGGTGCAGGATGGCTGCAACCAGTTCTGCAGCTACTGCATCATCCCCTATACCAGAGGCCGCGTCAGAAGCCGGAAGCCAGAGGACGTAGTGGAAGAGATCAACGGCCTGGTGGCCAGAGGCTACCGTGAAATGGTTCTTACCGGTATCCATCTCAGCTCCTATGGAGTGGATCTGCCGGGAGATCTGGATCTGCTGAAACTGATCCGCCGGATTCATGAGATCGAAGGGCTGGAGCGCATCCGTTTAGGCTCCTTAGAGCCGCGGATTGTAACACAGGAATTTGCCAAGGCTCTGGCTGCCATGCCCAAGATCTGCCCTCATTTCCACCTTTCCCTCCAAAGCGGCTGCCAGTCCACCTTAAAGCGGATGAACCGCCACTACACTCCAGGGGAATATCTGGAGGGCTGTCAGTACCTGCGCCAGGCATTTCAAAATCCCGCTATCACCACCGATGTGATCGTAGGCTTCCCGGGAGAAACCCAGGAAGAATTTGAAGAGACCAGAGCATATCTGGAAAAGGTGCATTTTTATGAGATGCATATCTTTAAATATTCCAGAAGAGCCGGAACCAGAGCTGCCGTCATGCCAGACCAGGTCCCCGAATCGGTAAAAGGAAAGCGAAGCGACATACTGCTTTCTCTGGAGGCAGCCATGTCCGAAGAATACCG
This sequence comes from Lachnospiraceae bacterium, assembly GCA_030537215.1. Classification (GTDB taxonomy): domain Bacteria; phylum Bacillota; class Clostridia; order Lachnospirales; family Lachnospiraceae; genus Caccovicinus. The sequence continues at coordinate 11,110 of JAUNOF010000002.1, read as the reverse complement.
GAGAAGCTTCCTGGGACAGAAAAATCAGGTGCTGCTGGAAGAAGAGATGGAGATCGACGGCAAACACTATATGGTGGGATATACCAGAGAATATGTGCGGATGGCAATCAATGTGGAAAACCTTGCCAGCCAGGATCCAACCGGGGAATGGAATGCCGCTTCTTGGAAAGGCCGCTTGGTAGAAGGACAAGGAGTCCGGATGATAATGTCAGAAATCATGGAATTTGTGTTATTTAGCCAATAAAGCAGCATGGGACGGGCAGCCTCCCTGTGAATGCCTTTTCAGCCCGCCGGCACTTAGATCGCGTTTTTTGCGATCTTAGTACCGCTGCGCGCTGAATAGAGCGAGAGCGCGCTGAACAGGGAGGCTGCCCGACCCATGCGGACCCTCAGCCAACATACCAAAAAAATAGTTTATAGAAATTAAAGAAATATCTTCTTGCCGAAATACCATTTATGGTTTAGAATAAGATAGAATAGTGATAAGGACGTGATAAGGATGGGCGATATGCATGACACACAGTTTATAACTCTCCAGGAGAATACAGCAGATGCAGCACAGGTTCTGGAACAGGTATATATTGCCCTGACGGAAAAGGGGTATAACCCTGTCAATCAGATTGTCGGTTACATTATGTCAGGCGATCCAACTTATATCACCAGTCATAAGAATGCCAGAAGCCTGATTATGAAGGTAGAGCGGGATGAGCTCCTGGAAGAGATGATGGCGGTATACATTGACACCAAGCTGAAGCGGTAGCAGCAGTACAGGCAGGTAAGCTGCTGCAGGCGATGATCCGGCAGTGTATGAGAGGTACGGATCCGGTAACTGCGAGAGAACTGAGCCGTTGCCGGATACAGATAAGGGGACAAAGGGGACAGGATATCTGTGCCTGTGATAGGGGAGAGATGAGATCAGTTGGCATGCGTCAACTGGTTTTGTTATGGAAAAATATTCCAGAATAATTCCGTTGCTGCAACGGTTCAGTACCCTCACAGTTACCCTTTGCGTTTCATTTCATTCAGCGGTGAACTGCCAAACAGGAACGATGTGGAGAGAAAAATGAGAATATTAGGTTTAGATTACGGTTCGAAGACAGTAGGCGCGGCGGTCAGCGACAGCCTGGGAATCACGGCCCAGGGGGTGGAAACGATCGTGCGGAAGGATGAGAACAAGCTTCGGCAGACTTGTGCCAGGATCGAGGAATTGATTCGGGAATATGAGATTACGGATATCGTTTTGGGGTATCCTAAGAATATGAATAATACGGCAGGAGACCGGGCAAAGAAAACAGAGGAGTTTAAAGCCATGCTGGAGCGCCGCACCGGACTTCCTGTTCATTTATGGGACGAACGTCTCAGCACGGTGTCGGCGGAACGCACTCTGATGGAAAGCGGTGTCAGGAGAGAACACCGAAAAGCTGTGATCGATAAGATAGCAGCCGTCTTTATCTTACAAAACTATTTGGATTCCATAGGAGAAAAGCATGAATAACGAAGAAAAGATTACCCTGCAGACAGAAGATGGAGAGCTTGTTGATTTTTTTGTGCTGGAAGAAACCAGAATTAATGGCATGAATTATCTGCTGGTTACGGATGAGGAGGATGAGGATGCAGACGGAGCGTGTTATATCCTCAAGGATACCTCAGAGGCAGAAGAAGCAGAGGCTGTCTATCAGTTTGTAGAGGACGACGACGAATTAAATGATTTATTTCAGATTTTTACCCAGCTTTTGGAAGATGCGGACGTGGAGCTTCAAAAATAATCACAGGCCGAAGACGGCCGATTGTGACCAATTGATGGGTGACGGAAAACGGAGGGAAAGAATTGAAAGGAAAAGACAAGAAAAATGAGACGGTAAAGATTATTCCTTTAGGCGGATTGGAACAGATCGGTATGAACATTACCGCATTCGAATGCCAGGACAGCATTATTATTGTGGACTGCGGATTAGCATTCCCCACCGATGATATGCTGGGAATTGACCTGGTGATCCCAGATGTCACATATTTGAAACAGAACATTGACAAGGTGAAGGGCTTTGTGATCACTCATGGACATGAGGATCATATCGGAGCGCTGCCCTATGTGTTAAAGGAGCTGAATGTTCCGGTGTACGGCACCAGGCTGACCATCGCTTTAATCGAGAATAAATTAAGAGAAAACAATATGTTAAAGACCACCAGGCGGAAAGTGATCAAGCACGGTCAGTCTGTGAATTTAGGATGCTTTCGGGTCGAGTTTATTAAGACCAACCACAGCATCGCAGATGCCTCTGCACTGGCCATCTTTTCACCGGCAGGAACCATCGTCCACACCGGTGACTTTAAAATCGATTACACGCCGGTATTTGGCGATTCCATCGATTTACAGCGGTTTGCAGAGCTGGGAAAGAAGGGTGTGCTGGCGCTGATGTGCGACAGTACCAATGCTATCCGGGCAGGCTTTACGGCCTCGGAGCGGACGGTAGGAAAGACCTTTGACTCTATCTTTGCCGACCACCAGAATAAGCGTATTATCGTAGCCACCTTTGCGTCCAATGTGGACCGGGTGCAGCAGATCATCAACTCTGCCTACAAGTACGGCAGAAAGGCCGTGGTGGAGGGCCGCAGTATGGTCAATGTAATCGGCACGGCCAGCGAGTTAGGTTATATCAAGATTCCGGAGGGAACCTTGATCGATATCGAGCAGCTTAAGAATTATCCGCCGGAGAAGACGGTGCTGATCACTACCGGAAGCCAGGGTGAGTCCATGGCAGCGCTGTCACGGATGGCAGCCTCCATCCACAAGAAGGTTTCCATCACGCCAAATGACGTGATCATCTTAAGCTCCACTCCGATCCCAGGAAATGAAAAGGCTGTGGCAAAGGTAATCAATGAGCTGTCCATGAAGGGTGCTGAGGTAATCTTCCAGGATACCCATGTATCCGGACATGCCTGCCAGGAGGAGATCAAGCTGATCTATTCCCTGGTGCATCCAAAGTATTCCGTTCCGGTTCACGGCGAGTACCGTCACCGCATGACCCAGGCGACGCTGGCGCAGGCGGTAGGAATCCCCAAGGAAAATGTGCTGATGATCAATTCCGGGGACGTGCTGGAGTTAAGTGAGGACAAGGGAGAGGTGACCGGACATGTTCAGGCCGGAGCTATCCTGGTAGATGGGCTTGGAGTAGGCGATGTGGGCAATATCGTGCTCCGCGACCGGCAGAACCTGGCCCAGAATGGTATTATTGTGGTAGTTCTCACCCTGGAAAAATACAGCAACCAGCTTCTTGCAGGGCCGGACATCGTATCCAGAGGCTTCGTCTATGTGCGGGAATCTGAGGACTTGCTAGAGGAAGCAAGACGGGTGGTGGATGATGCAGTTGCAGACTGCTTAAGCCGCCATGTCAGCGACTGGGGCAAGATTAAAAATGTGATCAAGGACAATTTAAGCGACTTCCTGTGGAAGCGGATGAAGCGCAGCCCTATGATCCTGCCGATCATTATGGAAGTGTAAAGCAGTT
>JAUNOF010000002.1:0-7504 GCA_030537215.1 Lachnospiraceae bacterium | reverse complement strand
TAGAGGAAAGGAGGGAGATCATGAGCAGTACGACGAAGGATATTAACCGGGTAACCGGAGCAATCATCAAGGTCTCCCTGCGTCTGATCATTTATGCACTTGTGATCCTGATCTTATACGAGGGGGTAACCATCGGATATGAATTCGGCCATGAGATTTTTGCATCCACTGCAGTTTCGCCAGCTCCGGGAACAGACAAGACGATTGTGGTGGAGGAGGGCCAGTCCAGTCTCCAGGTGGGAAAGCAGCTGGAGGAGGAGGGACTGATCCGCAATGGATACGCCTTCTGGATCCAGTCTATGTTTTATGAATATGATATTTATCCCGGCGCGTATGTGCTTAATACCTCCATGACCTCCAAGGAGATGCTGGAGGTATTGAGTGTGAAGCCGGAGAAAACAGAAGAGGCGCCAGGGTCATGAATCGGATTACGGATTATATCCGCTCCCTGGAGCCGGATGGTTCTCCTGTGCTGACTGCTATTGAGCAGGAGGCCAGGAAGACTTTTGTGCCGATCATCCGGAAGGAAACGGGAGCGCTGTTAAAAACGCTGGTGGCCGGAACCAGGCCGAAGGCGATCTTAGAGGTGGGGACAGCAGTAGGGTATTCTGCCCTTCTGATGGCTTCTGTGATGGAGCCGGACTGTCATATTACCACCATTGAAAAATACGAGAAACGGATTCCCATCGCCCGGGAAAATTTCAGGCGGGCAGGACGGGAAGGGGATATCACCCTTCTGGAGGGGGATGCAGAGGAGATCATGAAATCCCTTCCGGAGGAAAGCTTTGATTTTATTTTCATGGATGCCGCCAAGGGTCAGTATATTCACTGGCTTCCCACTGTGCTGGGGCTTTTAGCTCCCGGCGGGATGCTGGTTTCCGATAATGTGCTGCAGGACGGCGATATCATCGAATCCCGGTTTGCTGTGGAGCGCAGGAACCGGACGATCCACAGCCGGATGCGGGAGTATCTTTTTGTGTTAAAACACACAAAAGGACTGGAAACATCCGTCATTCCCATCGGTGATGGGGTGACAGTCAGCGTGAAGCGTGCTGACAGGAAGGAAAAAGAGTGAAAGAAAACATGAGAAAAACAGAACTGCTGATTCCGGCTGGCAGCCTGGAGGTGCTGAAAACGGCTGTGATGTACGGCGCGGATGCGGTGTACATCGGCGGCGAGGCATTCGGGCTCCGGGCCAAGGCGAAGAATTTTTCCAATGAAGAGATTCGAGAGGGAATCGCTTTTGCCCACAGCCGGGGCGTTAAGGTATATATTACAGCCAATATCCTGGCACATAATGATGACTTAGCAGGGGTGGAAGCATATTTCCAGGAGTTAAAGGAGATTGGACCGGATGCGCTGATCATCTCCGATCCTGGCGTTTTTGCCATTGCCCGGAAGACGCTTCCGGATATGGAGATCCATATCAGCACCCAGGCCAATAATACCAACTATGGAACCTATCTTTTCTGGTGGAATCAGGGGGCAAAGCGGGTGGTTTCAGCCAGAGAGCTTTCGTTAGAAGAAATCAAGGAGATCCGAAAGCACATTCCGGAGGAGATGGAGATTGAAAGCTTCATCCACGGGGCGATGTGCATCTCATACTCCGGGCGCTGCCTGTTAAGCAATTATTTTGCGGGACGGGATGCCAACCAGGGCGCCTGCACCCATCCATGCCGCTGGAAATATGCAGTGGTGGAGGAGACCAGACCAGGGGAGTATATGCCGGTTTATGAGAATGAGCGGGGTACCTTTATCTTCAATTCCAAGGATCTGTGCATGATCGAGCATGTGCCGGAGATGATGGAAGCAGGGATCGACAGCTTTAAGATCGAGGGCCGGATGAAGACGGCTCTCTATGTGGCTACTGTGGCCAGAACCTACCGGAAGGCAATCGATGATTACCAGAAGGATCCGGCTTTGTACCAGCAAAACCTGGAATGGTATAAGGAAGAAATTGGAAAGTGTACCTACCGGGAGTTTACCACTGGATTCTACTTTGGGAAGCCTACCCATGAGACTCAGATTTATGATAATAATACTTATGTAAAGAATTACACCTATCTGGGAACGGTGGAAGCGGTTGACGATCAGGGCCGGTGCCGGATCGAGCAGAAGAATAAGTTTACGGTAGGAGAACGGATCGAGGTCATGAAGCCAGATGGGCGGAATCTGGAGGTTCCGGTAAAGAGCATCTGGAATGAGGACGGTGAGCCTCAGGAAAGTGCGCCGCACCCAAAGCAGATTTTATGGGTGGAACTGGATGCCCCGTTAGAACAATATGATATTTTGCGCCGCAGAGAGCCGGAACCGGTGACTGTGGTGTAAGAGCAATGGCAGAGAGGCTGCTGCAGAGGCAGGCTTTATCCGTGTGTGCGGAAAGCCCTGAGCCTGCGGCAGCCCCTTCGTGCATGAAGAAAAAAAGGCTGCAGCTGTGAGCGCTGAGCCATTACAGAAATGTTAGAAATGAGGTGATCGGATGTTTTCTGCTGCATTTGGAATTTTAGGGATTTTGAGTCTGGTCTATTTTGGAATTATTGTGGTGTATTCCGGAATCGAGACCTCTATGGCATGGTTCTGGCCGGCGCTGGGGATCCTGTGCTTTCTGCTGGCCAGAGGAGATGCCTACTATCATCATCACAGGAAGCAGGTACCCTTATGGATTCCGGTTTCCATTGCCACCTTGTGTATCACGGCAGTGGTGATTTTTCTGATTCTTCAGGTGCTGATCTTCGGCGGGATGATACGTTCCGCGCCGGATCATCTGGATTATTTGATTGTGCTGGGAACCAAGGTGCGGGACGATGATATCAGCTCATCCTTGAAACGCCGTCTGGATAAGGTGATCCGGTATGCAGAGGAGCACCCGGATACGAAGCTGGTGCTTTCCGGAGGGCAGGGAGAGGATGAGCCCGTCACAGAAGCCTTTGCCATGGCAGAATATCTGCGGTATAATGGGATTGCTCCGGAGCAGATGCTTTTGGAAACCAACTCCACCAGCACCAAGGAAAATATGATCTGCAGCAAAGCACTGATCGATGACCAGAGGCAGAAGGAGAAGGCACGGCTTCAGGAAATACAGAAGAAAAAGCAGGTACAGAAAATGGAGCTGGAGCGGTTTGTGCGAAGGCTGGAGACAGGCGCAGGGGCAGGGGACAGACAGGGTGCAGAAGAATCCGCCGTCAGCCGAGGGAATACCGATGGGGCAGATCCCTGGGATGCAGCGGCAGAAGACCAGCGGATCAGCCTGGATTTCCGGGGGCCTTGTGCAGCTCGAAAGAGCCTGCTGCCTGCACTCCGCCAGAAGCCGGAAATGCCGGCTGCAGAGCTGACTCCGGATAAGCCGCTGCAGATCGGCGTGCTGACCAGCAACTTTCATCTGTACCGTGCTATGAAAATCGGAGAAAGGTATGGCTTTGACCGTCTCTACGGGGTATCCTCCAGCTCCGATCCGGTGCTGTTTATCCATCTTTGCGTGAGAGAGAGCATTGCCATATTAAAAGATAAATTTATGGGTAATATGTAAAGATACCAGGGTTAAAAGGCACGAAGTGCGAAGAAAGCTGGTATCAAAGGGGCAAAATACCTTTTGACCCCAACATTATGTAAAAAAAGAGAAAGAGAGAAAGGCGCTTGAATATGAGAAAATCTGGATTGGAACAACTGGCGGCCTACGAGCTGCTTCAGGAAAAGGAAATCAAGGAGATGAATTCGCTGGGCGTGGTGCTCCGTCACAGAAGGACCGGGGCCAGGCTGTTCCTTATGATGAATGACGATGAGAATAAGGTGTTCAGCATCGGCTTCCGCACCCCGCCGGAGGACAGCACCGGGCTTCCCCATATCCTGGAACACAGCGTTCTGTGCGGTTCTGAGAAATTTCCGGTGAAGGACCCCTTTGTGGAGCTGGTAAAGGGATCGCTAAATACCTTTTTGAATGCTATGACCTATCCGGATAAGACTGTTTATCCGGTGGCAAGCTGCAATGACAAGGATTTCCAGAACCTGATGGATGTCTACATGGATGCGGTTCTTCATCCCAATATCTACCATGAGCCCAAGATCTTCCAGCAGGAGGGCTGGCATTATGAGTTAGAGGAGCTGGATGGTCCGGTGACCATTAACGGAGTGGTATACAATGAAATGAAGGGAGCCTTCTCCTCACCGGACAGCGTGCTTGACCGGGTAACCACTCATGAATTGTTCCCGGATACCTGCTACGGCTATGAGTCCGGCGGAGATCCGGCAGAGATCCCGAATCTGACCTATGAGAAGTTTCTTGATTTCCACAGCCGGTTTTATCACCCCAGCAACAGCTTTATCTACCTTTACGGCGATATGGACATGGCGGAGAAGCTGAACTGGCTGGATGAAGCATATTTAAGCAAATATGAGACCAGAGAGGTTGATTCTGCCATCCGCTTCCAGAAGCCCTTTGAAAAGCCGGTAGAGAAGGAAATCTATTACTCCATCACCGAGGACGAGGAGGAGGAAAATCATGCGTACCTTTCTGTCAATACCGTGGTGGGAACGGATCTGGATCCCAAGCTGTATGTAGCATTCCAGATCCTGGAATATACCTTGTTAGACGCACCGGGAGCGCCGTTAAAGCAGGCGCTGATCGATGCCGGCATCGGGGAGGATATCTTCGGCGGCTATGAGAGCGGAATCCTGCAGCCTTATTTTTCTGTGGTTGCTAAGAATGCAGGTGAGGAGCAGAAGGGCGAATTCCTGGCAGTGGTAAAGGGAACGCTGCGAAAGCTGGCTGATCAGGGAATCGATCAGAAGAGCCTTCTGGCAGGATTAAATTACTATGAGTTCCGGTACCGTGAGGCGGATTACGGCTCTGCACCCAAGGGGCTGATGTACGGCTTATGGTGCATGGACAGCTGGCTGTATGACGGGGATCCCATGATGCACCTGGAATATCAGGAAACCTTTGATTTCTTGAAGCAATCTGTGACAGAGGGGTATTTCGAGGGACTGATCCGGGAATACCTTTTGGACAATCCTTTTGAGGCCGTGATCACCTTGCTTCCAAAGCGGAACCTTACCGCCATGGAGGATAATGCGCTGGCAGAAAAGCTGGCCAGGTACAAAGAATCCTTAAGCCGGGAGCAGGTGGCAGAGATCCGGGAGCAGACCATTGCGCTGAAGAAATACCAGGAAACTCCGTCCTCCCAGGCGGATTTGGAAAAGATCCCTATGTTAAAGCGGGAGGATATCGGACGTGATCCGGAGCAGATCCTGTATCAGGAAAAGACCGTGGCCGGCATCAAGGTGCTTCATAATTCCATGTTCACCTCCGGCATTGCCTACATCAATCTGCTGTTTGATACCAGCGGCATCCCTACAGAGGATCTGCCCTATGTGGGACTTTTAAAATCTGTTTTAGGGTATGTGGATACGGAACATTACAGCTACAGCGATCTGACCAGTGAGATTTATTTAAACAGCGGCGGAATTGATTTTTCCATGAATTCTTATGTGGATTTAAGGAAGCCGGGAGAATTTACCGGGGCCTTTGTGGCCAGAGCAAAGGTGCTGTATGATAAGGTGGATTTTGCCTTTGACATGCTGGCGGAGATCTTTACTCGGTCAAAATTGGAGGATGAGAAGCGTTTAGGTGAGATTCTGGCGGAAAATAAGTCCAGATCCAGGGCACGTCTGGAAAATGCATCCCATTCCGCGGCGGTTGCCAGAGCTACCTCTTATTTCTCACCTACCTCCAGCTTTAACGACTTGACAGGGGGGATCGGCTTCTATCATTTCCTGGAGCAGATCTGCCGGGATTATGAGCAGCCGGAGAACCGGAAAAGGCTGGTAGAGAAGTTAAAAGAGGTGTGCAGACGGCTGTTTACCACGGATCATATGCTCTTAGGCTACACAGCAGATGAGGAAGGCTATGAGAAGCTGCCGGATGGACTTTGCCGTCTTACCCGGGAGTTATCTGTCGGTGATGGAGTACGGTATCCATTTAATTTCCAGCCGGACAACCGGAATGAAGGCTTTAAGACCTCGTCCCAGGTAAATTATGTGGCCAGATGCGGAAGCTTTGCAGGCAGCGGTCTGGCCTACACAGGAGCGCTGAAAATATTAAAGGTGATTCTGAATTACGATTACCTGTGGCTGAACCTGCGTGTCCAGGGCGGCGCTTACGGGTGCATGAGCGGCTTTGGACGGTCAGGAGAAGGCTACCTGGTATCCTACCGGGATCCCAACTTAAAGGAGACTAATCAGGTCTACGAGGGAATTCCGGAATATCTGCGGAATTTCACCGTAGACCAGCGGGATATGACCAAGTATGTGATCGGCGCTATCAGTGAGCTGGATACACCGCTGACCCCTTCCACCAAGGGCTCACGGGTAGTTTCTGCGTATCTGTCCGGCGTGACCAATGAAATGTTAAAGAAAGAACGGGAACAGATCCTGGACGCCGAGCAGGAGGATATCCGGAAGCTGGCGGATATTGTGGAGGCTGTGCTGCAGACCGGAAGCCTGTGCGCGGTAGGCAATGAAGAAAAGATAAAGGCAAATGGGGGAATGTTCGGCACGGTACGGAACCTGTTCCGTTAAATCAGAAAACAATCCCAGGAAAGGATAGAAGCATGGAAAATAAACAGAAGAAGTCAGGTTTTGTAACCTTGATCGGAAGGCCCAATGTGGGAAAATCTACGCTGATGAATCATCTGATCGGGCAGAAGATCGCCATCACATCCAGTAAGCCTCAGACCACCCGGAACCGGATCCAGACCGTGTATACCGATGAGCGGGGGCAGATCATCTTTTTAGACACGCCTGGCATCCACAAGGCGAAGAATAAGCTGGGTGAATATATGGTAAATGTGGCGGAGCACACCTTAAATGAGGTGGATGTGATCCTGTGGCTGGTGGAGCCTACCACCTTTATCGGGGCAGGTGAGCAGCATATCGCAGAGCAGCTTAAGAAGGCAAAGACGCCGGTTATTCTGGTAATCAACAAGATGGATACCGTTAAAAATCAGGATGATGTGATTTCCTTTATCGCAGCCTATAAGGATGTGTGCGATTTTGCGGAGATCGTGCCCTTATCTGCCCTGAAGGGACGGAATACAGAGCTTTTGACAGAACTGATCTTTCAGTATCTGCCCTACGGACCGCAGTTTTATGATGAAGATACGGTGACGGACCAGCCCATGCGCCAGATCGCCTCAGAGCTGATCCGGGAGAAGGCGCTGCGGCTTTTGGATGACGAGATCCCTCATGGAATCGCGGTAACCATCGAGAAGATGAGGGAGCGGAAGAATGGAATCATGGACATTGAAGCGACTATCATCTGCGAGCGGGAATCCCACAAGGGAATCATTATCGGAAAGGGCGGCAGTATGCTGAAAAAGATCGGAACTGCGGCGCGGAAAGAGATCGAAGATATGATGGAAACCCAGGTGAATCTGCGGCTTTGGGTGAAGGTGCGGAAAGAGTGGAGAGACAGTGAGCTTTATATGAAGAATTATGGGTATAATCCGGC
>JAUNOF010000035.1 GCA_030537215.1 Lachnospiraceae bacterium | reverse complement strand
TTTAAAGAAAACTTTACAGAAACTGGATGGCTGAAACCATTGGTTCCCGATACAATAAAATCAAAGAAGATGGCGGTAAGAAATCTATAATACCAGGAAAGAAGGAACCAAATGGAAACATTAAGAGCTAAAAAAGGATTTATCTGCGATATGGATGGTGTGATTTACCATGGAAATCAGCTGCTTGACGGCGTGAATGAGTTTGTGGACTGGCTGTATGAACAGGAAAAGCAATTTCTGTTTCTCACCAATGCCAGCAGCCGGTCGCCCAGAGAGCTGCAGCGGAAGCTGTCAAGGATGGGGCTGGAGATCGGAGAGGAGCATTTTTATACCAGCGCGCTGGCCACGGCCAAATTTCTGCAGAGTCAGGCGCCGGGCTGCAGCGCTTATGTGATCGGAGATCATGGCCTGTATAATGCTCTCTATGATGTGGGGATTACCATCAATGAGGTGGATCCGGAGTATGTGGTAGTAGGGGAAACCACAGATTACTGCTATGACCACATTCTGCGGGCGATGAATCTGGTAAATCGAGGGGCACGTCTTATTGCCACCAATACCGATATTACCGGGCCGGTGGAGGGCGGGATTGCCCCAGCCTGCCGGGCCTTTGTGGCACCCATCGAAGCGACTACCGGAAAAAAGGCCTACTATGTGGGAAAGCCCAATCCGTTGATGATGCGGACCGGATTAAAGATACTGGGGGTCCATTCTTCTGAGGCAGTGATGATCGGTGACCGCATGGATACCGATATTATTGCCGGGATCGAAACCGGGCTGGATACTGTGCTGGTTCTGACCGGTGTTTCCACCACAGCTACGGTGGATGAATTTCCGTATCGTCCCAGGCTGATTTTAAATGGGGTGGGGGAGATTGCAAAGGAAGCTTAAGGTATAATTCCGGCTCTTGTTTTTCCACAGCCTGAGCGATATAATAGTGACGGAAAATGAAGAGAATACGAGGAACAAAAGCCATGGATAATTTACTGTTCTGTTTGAATGCCACCATACCAATCTTTCTTCTGATGATACTTGGCCTTATTTTTAAGCGTGTCGGAATGTTCGACGATGCTTTCGTCAAACGGATGAACACGTTCGTATTTAAAGCTGCTCTTCCCGTGCTGCTGTTCCAGGAGCTTTCCGGCGCAGATTTTCTTCAGGTCTGGGACGGAGCATTTGTGCTGTTTTGCTTTACTGCCACAGCATTGTCCATTGCCATTGCCGTGGCAGCGGCTCATCTTTGGAGAGACCGTTCCATCCAGGGAGAATTTGCCCAGGCAGCCTACCGTTCCAGTGCGGCCCTTTTAGGAATCGGTTTTATTCAGAATATCTACGGCAGTGCAGGGATGGCGCCGTTAATGATCATCGGCACCGTCCCTCTTTACAATGTGATGGCCGTGGTGATTCTGGCTTTTATGAAACCGGAGAGGGAAACGATTAACGGAGCATTGATGAAAAAGACCGGTTTGGAGATCCTGACCAATCCCATTATTTTAGGAATTCTGGCGGGAATGGCCTGGTCTGCATGTTCTCTGCCCCAGCCGGTTATTATGCAGAAAACTTTAAAATATGTGGCAAACCTGGCTACGCCGCTGGGGCTGATGGCGATGGGTGCCGCCTTCGATTGGAGGGCTGCACGGAAAAAATGGAAGCCGGCAGTTGTGTGCAGCGGGATGAAGCTGGTGCTGTTTGCCGCGGTTTTCCTTCCAATTGCCGTGAGGCTTGGTTTTCGGGAAAGCCGTCTGGTGGCAGTCCTTGTGATGCTTGGCTCGCCCACTACAGTCAGCTGTTTTGTGATGGCAAAAAATATGGGACATGAGGGAACGGTCAGCACCAGCGCAGTGATGGTCACCACCTTTTTCAGTGCATTTACCCTTACCATATGGCTTTATGTGATCCGTACTATGGGCCTGATCTGAAAAATGATGCAGCCCAGGAGGCGGCGTACTGGATGATTCTGTCAGCCAGGCGCCGCCTCATTTCTTTTTTTGCCCTAAGGCTGCTTTCGGTAATTTTCGTCACACCTTGTACTGTCTTGGAAAATCTCTTTTCCTTTGTCGAATTATGCGATGGAATCTCATTGCGCGTCAGAATTTGAAACGTCTATAATGAGCCATGTAGGGAAAGAAAGCGGCTGTCCCGCAAACGGTGTTAATTTTTGCCGGTTTGCCGGACAAGACCGCTTCTTTTACCCGAAGATAATCATGAAATGGCAAAAAGGAGGAGCACGAATGGGAGACTTGAATATCGCGATTGCAGATGATAATCCGCAGACCTTGGGGAGATTACAGGAAATTTTGGAATCAGAGAAAGGCTTTTCTGTGGTAGGAAAAGCGGAAAATGGCGAAGATGCGTACAATATGATCATAAAGACCAATCCGGATGTGGTGCTGCTAGATGTGATCATGCCCCGAATGGACGGCATCTCCGTAATGGAGAAAGTGAGAAAAAATCTTACACTGAAGAAAACACCGGCTTTCATTATGGTGACGGCTGCCGGAAGTGAGAATATGACGGCAGATGCGTTCCGGATGGGAGCCAATTATTATGTTATGAAGCCATTTTCCAGAGATGTGATCGTGGATAAGGTTCGGAGAGTGGGCCGGGCAAAGGAAAAGCTGGGGGATCGCCCGGAAATCCGCACAGTCAAGCCATATATGGACAAGGAAGAGTACATGGAGCAGAACCTGGAAAATGATGTCACCCATATGCTGCATGAAATCGGCATTCCAGCTCATATTAAGGGATACCAGTATCTGAGGGATGCCATCATCATGTCGGTGGAGGATCACGAAATGCTGTCCTCCGTAACAAAAATCCTGTATCCGGCGATTGCAAAGAAGCATCAGACTACAGCCAGCCGTGTAGAACGGGCCATCCGCCATGCCATCGAGGTAGCTTGGACCAGAGGACGGCTGGAAACCTTAAATGAACTGTTTGGATATACCGTCAGCACGGGAAAGGGCAAGCCTACCAATTCCGAATTTATCGCGCTGATTGCTGACAAGATTCGGCTGGATTATAAGCGGATGCAGTAAAATACGAAACTTTCATGCGCCTGGCAGGGCCGAACTTTCATAGTAACATAGTGACCAAAAATAAAAGGGAAAAATCGTCAAATCGCAATAGAAAAATCTTGAGAATGTGCTTCCTAAAAACGGAAAAGTATTGTATACTATACGTATGAGTTTTTTCCGAAAGAGAGTAATGAGGGAGGTTTTTTTCATGAAGAAGATATTATTCGTGGCATCTGAGGCAGTTCCTTTTATTAAGACCGGCGGCCTGGCAGACGTTGTAGGTTCACTTCCAAAGTGTTTTAATAAGGAATACTTTGATGTGCGCGTTATGATTCCGAAATATCTCTGCATCAAGGAGCAGTGGCGCAGCCAGATGGAGTATGTGAATCATTTTTATATGGATTATCTGGGACAGAGCCGCTACGTTGGCATTTTACAGTATGTTTACGAAGGAATTACCTTTTATTTTATCGACAATGAAAGCTATTTCTGCGGAGCAAAGCCTTACGGCGACTGGTATAACGATCTGGAGAAGTTTGCATTCTTTTCCAAGGCTGCATTATCTGCACTTCCAGTGATCGGCTTCCAGCCGGATGTGGTTCACTGCCATGACTGGCAGACCGGTCTGATCCCGGTTCATTTAAAAGATAAGTTCCACGATGGTGAATTCTTCGCTAATATGAAGTCTGTGATCACCATTCACAACTTAAAGTTCCAGGGTGTTTGGGATGTTAAGACGATCCAGAGATTTTCCGGACTTCCAGATTACTACTTTACCCCGGACAAGCTGGAAGCATATAAGGACGGCAACATGCTAAAGGGCGGCATCGTATTTGCTGATGCCATTACCACGGTAAGTGATACTTATGCAGAGGAGATCAAGATGCCGTTCTACGGTGAAGGTCTGGACGGCCTGATGCGTGCACGCTCCAACAGCCTTCGCGGTATCGTGAATGGTATCGATTACGATGACTTCAATCCGGAGACGGATAAGCATATCGTTCAGAATTACAATGCCAAGAACTTCCGCAAGGAGAAGATTAAGAATAAAAAGGCTCTGCAGGAGGAGCTGGGATTACAGCAGGATGAGCACAAGTTCATGATTGGTATCGTATCCCGTCTGACGGACCAGAAGGGATTTGACCTGATCCAGTGCGTGATGGATGAGATCTGTGACGAGGACGTACAGCTGGTAGTTCTGGGAACCGGTGATGAGAAGTATGAGAATATGTTCCGTCACTATGACTGGAAGTACAATGACCGGGTATCTGCCCAGATTTACTATTCCGAGCCGTTGTCTCATAAAATTTATGCAGCATGTGATGCCTTCCTGATGCCTTCTCTGTTTGAGCCTTGCGGTTTAAGCCAGCTGATGGCACTGCGCTACGGCACGGTTCCCATTGTTCGTGAGACCGGCGGTCTGAAGGATACGGTAGAGCCGTACAATGAGTACGAGGGCAAGGGAACTGGATTCTCCTTCACCAATTACAATGCACATGAGATGCTGAATACTATCCGCTACGCAAAGCGGGTATACTATGATAAGAAGCGTGAATGGAATAAGATTATTGACCGCGCTATGGCTAAGGACTTCTCCTGGTATGCTTCTGCTGAGAAGTATCAGGAGCTGTATGACTGGCTGATCGGATATTAAACCGGGCGGTTAAGGTTATGCGGTGAACTGGCAGGGAAGCAGGCGTTGTGTGCTGTCAGGATTGCTGATTCGCTGAAAGAATAGAAAACAAGGATGAATGAATGGAAAAAGTGAATTTAAGCCTTGAAGAAAGAGGAGCGGCGGCCCGTTGGGCCGCCGATACCACGTGGACGGAACAGGAGAGATATCTGGAAGATGCAGGCTATATGGAATGTGTGAGGGATATTTTAGAGCATCCCATCTTTCAATCCATGGAACGATATATCCAGCATGGCTCCACAAGCTGCAAAGCCCATTGTATCCAGGTGTCGTATTTAAGCTATTGTATCTGCCGGAAGTTTGGCTGGGATTACCGCAAGGCAGCCAGAGCCGGCCTTCTTCATGATCTGTTCCTTTACGACTGGCACACTCATGCCAGAGAAACAGGGAATCATTTTCATGGATTTACCCATCCGAGAACCGCATTGAACAATGCCAGAAAATATTTTGATCTGACCATAGGGGAGGCAGATATCATTCTCTGCCACATGTGGCCGCTGACACTGATCCCGCCAAAATCCATGGCGGGCATGGCAGTTGTATATGCAGATAAGCTGTGCAGCGTGACCGAAACAGCGCTGCAGGTTCGGGGCTGGTTTGCCGGCAGCGTCCTGCTGAGAGGACGGGCAGGCTGACGGCAGGGCATCCATCCTTTGGGCAGGATATGGAAAACAAGCAAAATTACAGAGGGTTGTTATGATATTAGGAAGTAGGAATTAAATGGATATTTGGCAGAAGATTCTGGGAAACCAGGTGCTGATGAGCGCTGTAGCAGGCTGGACCGTGGCCCAGGTGTTAAAAACAATCATTGATTGCGTCTTAAATAAAAGTTTTAATGCAGAGCGGCTTTTCGGCTCAGGCGGAATGCCCAGCTCCCATTCGGCTACCGTGTGCAGCCTTACGGTAGCGGCAGGACTTTGCTTCGGGGTGGAGTCCTTTGAATTTGCTGTCAGCTTTGTTTTGGCTATGATCGTTATGTACGATGCCATGGGTGTAAGGCGGGAAACTGGAAAACAGGCGAAGCTGCTGAATTCCATTCTGCTGGAAAATCCGCTGAAGCTAAGTGCCGAGGTACTTCAGGAACGTTTAAAGGAGTATGTAGGCCATACTCCCCTTCAGGTATTCGCCGGAGCGGTGTTAGGAATCGGAATGACATTTGGAATTGATTATTTCTTTTACTAAATTGATTGGATATAATAAGTTGATCAGATAAAAAGGTACTGCAAAATCAGGAATTCATTTTTGTGAAGGTTGAATTCCTGGTTCCTGGAGCGCAGTGCCTTTTCTATTTGCAAAAAACAAAGTAGCGATTTTAAATGGATGTTTGCTCGTAACTGTGAAGGTACTGAATCGTTATGGCTGTTTAATGTATCATGTATACAATGTAAAAAAATGGAAATTTATCTTGCTTTTTCTGCTTTTCTATGTTATCATATTAGAAGAAGTATTTGACTTTTCTCCGCACCTGTACTATACTATAACCAAGAAACAAACATCTGTTCGAATGGAGGATCACATGGAAAGAGACGAGAAATTAAAAGCCCTTGATGCGGCGATCACACAAATAGAAAAAGCATACGGAAAGGGTTCCGTTATGAAGCTGGGAGATTCCCGGGCGAATATGAATATTGAGACAGTCCCCACCGGTTCTCTCAGCCTTGATATTGCCCTGGGGCTTGGGGGAGTGCCAAAGGGAAGAGTGGTGGAGATTTATGGACCGGAGTCCAGCGGTAAAACCACCGTTGCCCTGCACATGGTAGCCGAGGTGCAGAAGAGAGGCGGCATTGCCGGGTTTATTGATGCTGAGCATGCTCTGGATCCGGTTTATGCGAAGAACATCGGCGTTGACATTGATAATCTGTACATATCCCAGCCGGATAACGGCGAGCAGGCTTTGGAGATCACAGAGACTATGGTCCGCTCCGGGGCTGTGGATATCGTCATTGTGGATTCTGTTGCAGCGTTGGTTCCGAAGGCAGAGATCGACGGTGATATGGGAGATTCTCATGTAGGTCTTCAGGCCAGATTGATGTCACAGGCGTTGAGAAAGCTGACTGCCATCATCAGCAAGTCAAATTGCATTGTTATTTTCATTAACCAGCTTCGTGAGAAGGTGGGGGTTATGTTCGGTAATCCGGAAACTACTACCGGCGGCCGTGCGTTGAAGTTTTATTCCTCCGTTCGTCTGGATGTGCGCCGTGTTGAATCTTTAAAGCAGGGCGGCGAGGTGATCGGCAATCATGTCCGCGTAAAGGTAGTAAAGAATAAGATTGCGCCGCCGTTTAAGGAAGCAGAGTTTGATATCATGTTTGGAAAGGGAATTTCTACCGAGGGAGATATCCTGGATCTGGCAGCCAAGGAGAATATCATAGAAAAGAGCGGCGCCTGGTACGCATATAACGGTGCTAAGATCGGGCAGGGCCGTGAGAATGCAAAGACCTATCTCCGTGAGCATCCGGAAATGCGGGATGAGGTAGAGAAGAAGGTGAGAATCCGTTATGGACTGATTCCAGGGGAAGATGCTTCGGCACCTGCCAAGCCGGGAACGGCAGCACGGTCCAAAACAGGTCCGGCAGCCAGAGCAGAGAACACTGCGAAAGCAGAGAGCACAGGTAAGGCAGATGGTGCAGGTAAAGCAGAGGAACCGGCAGCACTGGGAACAGCGGCAGCCTCGTCAATGTCCAGGACAGCAGAACCGCAGGATTCATTTGATGAAGAATAGGCAAAAATCCCATTGCCCAAGGCAATTTTCATGGATTGCTGCTTGTAACTGTGAAGGCACTGAACCGTTATGACACAGAAAGGAACAGACTCATGGTGATCACATCTGTAGTGAGCCTGGATAAGAAAAGGAGCAGGGTCCTGCTGGATCAGGACCTTGCCCTTGTTTTATATCCTGGAGATTTACAGCAGTTTCATATCGAGGAAGGCGGCGAGCTGGAGGAAGTCCAATATCGAATTTTGGTGGATACTGTTTTAAAGCCCAGAGCCAGAGAGCGAGTACTTCGAACTCTTCAGTTATCTGATCGGACGGAACGGGAACTGGAAAGCCTGCTGAAACGTGAGGGATACCCCAATGAAGTGACAGCAGATGCCATTGCCATGGTGAAACGGTATCATTATATTGATGATCAGGCTTATGGAGAGCGGTATGTAGAGGATAAGAGCCGCAGAAAGAGCCGGAAGCAGCTGATAGCTGATATGCAGAAGAAAGGCTTCTCCAGAGAGTTGATCGATGATCTGCTGGAGGAGCATCCCATAGATGAGAAGGAGCAGATCCGGGTCATTTTGGAAAAGAAGGGATATCATCCAGGCGATGAACTGGACCGGCAGCAGTATGGGAAATTGGCTGGAATGCTGGCGAGAAAAGGGTATTCCTACGATTTGATTTCAGAGGCGCTGCGGGCGCCGGAGACATCCTTTGACTAATTTCGTCAAAATATGCTGAGATCTTTCCAAATGTTGTTTAAATTGTCCGAATAAAACGGAAAACTTACTAATATACTTGACATAATACCGAAAAACGTTTAAACTTATACTGTTGTATTCGTACAATGAAAATTAAATAAGGAGGTGCTCCTGTGTCACCAATAATAGCTGCATTGTTAACTTTAGTTATCGTTGCACCTATTACCTGGGTTGTGTCCATTTCGTATCAGAAGAAGACCTATGAAAGCAAGGTTGGTTCTGCGGAAGAAAAATCCAGAAAGATAATAGATGAAGCGTTAAAGGTAGCAGAGACAAAGAAGCGAGAAGCTCTCCTGGAAGCCAAAGAAGAGTCCTTAAAGACTAAGAATGAGCTGGAAAAAGAAACCAAGGAAAGAAGAGCAGAACTTCAGCGTTATGAACGACGTGTATTGAGCAAGGAAGAGAACGTAGAAAAGAAAGCAGATGCCCTTGAAAAGAGGGAATCGGGTTTACAGCAAAGAGAGGATGCCCTGAATAAGAGAAGTGTGGAAGTAGATGCACTTTATGACAAGGGGATGCAGGAACTGGAGAAAATTTCAGGACTGACCTCCGAACAGGCAAAAGAATATCTTTTAAAATCTGTTGAAGACGATGTAAAACACGATACTGCGAAATTAGTAAAGGAACTGGAAAACAAAGCCAAGGAAGAAGCAGACCGGAAGGCCAAAGATTATATCGTAACCGCGATCCAGAGATGTGCGGCTGACCATGTAGCCGAGACCACTGTTTCGGTTGTACAGCTTCCAAATGATGAGATGAAGGGCCGGATTATTGGACGAGAAGGCCGAAATATTCGTACATTAGAGACGATGACTGGTGTGGAGCTGATCATTGATGATACTCCGGAAGCCGTCGTATTATCTGGATTTGATCCAATTCGAAGAGAAGTAGCAAGGATTGCATTGGAACGACTGATTGTAGACGGACGTATCCACCCGGCTAGAATCGAAGAGATGGTAGAAAAAGCACAGAAGGAAGTTGAAACCATGATGAGGGAAGAGGGCGAGGCGGCTACCTTGGAGGTGGGCGTTCACGGCATTCATTCGGAACTGGTGAAGCTTCTGGGTAAGATGAAATTTAGGACCAGCTATGGCCAGAATGCATTAAAACATTCCATCGAAGTAGCGCAGCTTTCCGGGCTGCTGGCAGCAGAGATGGGGCTGGATGTGCGTGTGGCAAAGCGGGCTGGTTTATTACATGACATTGGTAAATCCGTTGACCATGAGCAGGAAGGAACCCATGTACAGCTTGGTGTAGAGTTATGCCGGAAGTACAAGGAGTCTGCAACTGTGATTAATGCAGTAGAGTCCCATCATGGCGACGTTGAGCCTCAGAGTTTGATTGCTTGTATCGTACAGGCTGCAGATACGATTTCTGCCGCCAGACCAGGTGCGAGAAGGGAAACTTTGGAAACATATACCAACAGATTGAAGCAGTTAGAAGATATCGCAACTTCCTTTAAGGGAGTAGACAAGTCTTTTGCTATTCAGGCGGGACGGGAGGTCCGCATTATGGTAGTTCCGGAACATGTCAGCGATGACGATATGGTATTGCTGGCACGGGATATTTCAAAGCGGATCGAAAATGAACTTGAGTATCCAGGGCAGATCAAGGTAAATGTAATCCGTGAATCTCGGGTTACTGATTATGCAAAATAAGAAAATAAGGGAAGCTTTATGAACGATTGTGTTCATAAGGCTTCTTTTTACAAGGAGGGAAATTTATGGATCGAATCGGATTTATTGGTATGGGCAATATGGGATCTGCAATTATGAAAGGATTGTTAAGCCACGGATTTGGTGCATCAAAAATTCTTTTTACAGATGTCAATGAGACGCAGCGGGAAAAGATAACAGCGGAAACCGGAGTGACCGGACTGACATCCAATACAGAGTGTGCAAGGTCGGTGAAATACCTGGTGCTTGCTGTTAAGCCTCAGTACTATGCCGGCGTTTTAAAGGAGATCATGCCGGTGCTTCATTCAGAGCAGGTAGTTATTTCCATTGCGCCGGGAAAGACCATCAGCTATCTGAAGGAGGAATTAGGCGAGGATAAACGGATCGTCCGGGCGATGCCGAATACCCCGGCTCTGGTAGGAGAGGGAATGACAGGAGTAGCATTTGACGAAACCGCATTTACCCAGGAGGAGCAGCAGATGATTCGAAGCTTTTTTACCTCCTTCGGAAAGATGGAAAAGGTAGAAGAACGGCTGCTGGATGCAGTGGTTTGTGCCAGCGGCAGCTCTCCGGCTTATGTGTATATGTTTATTGAAGCGTTGGCTGACAGCGCAGTCAAATGCGGACTGCCCAGAAAGCAGGCCTATGAGATGGTAGCCCAGACGGTGCTGGGCAGTGCAAAGATGGTGCTGGAAACCGGAATGCATCCAGGGGAATTAAAGGACATGGTCTGCTCACCTGGCGGAACTACCATAGCAGCAGTAGAAGCTCTGGAGCAGTGGGGTTTTCGGAATGCATTGATGAAGGCAAGCAACGCCTGCTTTGATCGGTGCAGGGGTATTTAGCTTTCTGCGGTGCAGGAACATTTCGCTTTCCGTGAGGATGGATATCAGATTTTATTTGAGAAAGGAAGGAATACGATGGATGAGAAGAAGCGTGCGGAGGGAAATCAGCAGGAGGCGATGCCGCCGGTGATCCGTTTAGGACGGGAATTAAAGTATCAGGGAACGATTTTAAAGATTTATGAGGACCGGGTGATTGCAAATGGTCATGAGTGCAGATGGGATTTTATTCATCATGATGGAGCAGCAGCAGTGATTCCGGTTACGGATGAAGGAAAGATCCTGATGGTTCGTCAGTACCGGAATGCATTGGACCGGTTTACGCTGGAAATCCCCGCTGGTAAGCTGGATGAGCCTGGCGAACCTACGCTGGAGTGTGCCGCCAGAGAACTGGAGGAGGAAACCGGGTTCCAGGCGGGCAGCATGGAATTTTTGATCAGTGTAAATACAACCATCGCATTTTGTGATGAACATATCGATATCTATCTGGCCAGAGATCTGAAACCTTCTCATCAGCATTTGGATGAGGATGAGGTGATCCAGGTGGAGAGCTGGGAGCTGAAGGATCTGGAGGATCTGATCTTTGCCGGCAAGATAACAGATGCAAAGACCATTGCTGCCATCACCGCATACGCCCGCAAATATTGTTCTGGCAGGTAGATGGAATATTTCCGCAGCATGAATATAAGGACCTCCCGCATAGTATTTTATAAGACTGTTGTGAAGAAATCGGATCCACACGGCAGCGGAAACAACCATATGCGGGAGGTTTTTATGGCGAAAATGCTTGGAAAAATAGCAGGGAGAGGGGCAGGAAGGACAACAGGAAAAGCAGGTGCCTGGTCCGTGGGAAATGGAGAGATTTTTCTGCTTTGTTTTCTGGCAGGGATTTTAGGCGGAACCATCGCAGGAAATATGGGCCTGCTGGTAAATGATATACCTGCATCACCGGCGGCAGGCAGCAGGGAGCGTTTTTTTTATATCTGCCGACAGCGGGCGGGGGAAGGGGCGGCAGGGTGGATGTTCGGATTGACTGTTTGTGCGGCTCCATGCTTCTGGCTGCTGGCAGGATATCTGGGATTTTCAATGGCATGGATTATTACCTGCTACACGGCATCCCTGGGAGTGCTGGGGCTGCCGGGATTTCTTCTGTCCTGCTTTCCTCAATGGCTCTTTTATATCCCGGCCTGGTATCTTCTGATATGGTGGGGACTAAATGGTCCGGCCAGGCTGCGGCTTTTGCCGTCCATGCTGGTGCTGGCGCTGCTTTGTCTGGGGGCAGCAGCGGAGGCATTTATTCATCCATTGGTTATGGGGCTTTTTGTTTAGAAAGCCCATGGCTGGATCTGATTTTAAATGGATTTTTGCTCGTAACTGTGAGGGTACGGAACCGTTACGATAAAAAAGAAAAAACAGGACAACAAGATGTTGAGAGTAGGAAATATCGTCTTGGCATATATTGTATCTTTTCTGTAAATCAAGAAAAAAATTGGCAAGAGTGGGAAAAATGTGTTTGATTTTATCGAAATATGTATATATAATGTAATTTACAGGCCTGATTTGATCTTAATTTGCAGTAGATTCTCCATGTTTAAGATGGTAAAGGATTGTTCGGACAGAGCGGTGTGTGAATGATTTTGACGGCAGAAGCATAGGGCTTTCCGGTTTTGGGAAATTCCTATGCTTTCGATTGTCTAAAAATGGATTTAATTAATGGATCTGCACAGATGGAACGTAACGGAGAAGTACGCCAGGTATGGAACGGATGCGATACAATGGAAGATGGCGCAGGCGGGATGAATGTATGAGGGATGGACGATGTTAAGCGATATAGCAAGCTTTGTAGAATACTTAAGAGAGGTTAAGAAGACCTCAAAAAACACAGAGATTTCCTATCAGAGGGATCTGCTTCAGATGTATGCTTATTTGGAGAGCCAAGGAATCACGGAGGCTTCCAAGGTGACAAAGACCAGTTTAAACTCCTATGTGTTGTATCTGGAAAAGCAGGGAAAGGCAACTACCACGATTTCCAGAGTTCTGGCATCCATAAAAGCATTTTTTCATTATGAATTCAGCATGGGAATAATCAAACGGGACCCGGCGGAGCTTTTGAAGGCGCCGAAGATCGAGAAAAAGGCGCCGACGATCCTGACAGAGCAGGAGATCGAAGCGCTGATGGCGCAGCCCAATGGCCGGAATGCCAAGGAGATCCGGGACAAAGCCATGCTGGAGCTTTTGTATGCCACCGGGATCCGGGTATCGGAGCTGATTCATCTGGAGCTGAAGGATTTAAATATGTCAGTGGGCTTTATCACCTGCCGGGATGAGCAGAAGGAGAGGATGGTTCCCTTTGGAAAGCAGGCCAAGAAGGCATTGACTGACTATCTGGAAGAGGGACGGGATATTTTAGTAAAGGGAGGAGACTCTCCATGGCTGTTTACCAACTGCAGCGGGCAGCCTATGAGCCGTCAGGGATTTTGGAAGATTATTAAATATTATGGGGATAAGGCCGGGATTCAGAGTGATATTACACCTCACAGCATCCGCCACTCCTTTGCTGCCCATCTGTTGAAGAATGGTGCAGATATCCATGCCGTGCAGACCATATTAGGACATTCGGATTCCGCCACTACACAGATGTATACCGCATATTTTACCAGCCAGCGGACGGCACGGGACCGCAGTCTGCGGTAATTCGTAACTGTTCAGTACCTTCACAGTTACGATAATTCAAAATATAAAAATGCCCATATCGAAGGAATTTTTTCATGCCTTAAGCAGGAGATGGTTTCGATATGGGCATTTGACATCGTTTGCAAAACAGATGATAAAAAAATGGGTTCTGCCTGCTACTGCTTCCCGTTATGGAACATAATCTCAATGTAGGCCAAAATCAACGGTGCAACGCCTTTTGCTTCATTCTTTACAACCGGCTCTCTCATATAATACTCGAAGGTACCTTCCCGCATTTCCTTATTTCCCAGTCCGGCAACCAGGCAGATGCCGCCTAACTGCAGCTCTCCGTTCTCCTCAGATAAGTAGGTATCACAGATTCCGTTAAATGCTTTTGCACCATATTGGAAGTAGCTCTCCTCCAAAAAGCCAAGACGGACGCTCTTCATAATTGCATAGGCAAAGATGGCAGAGCCAGAGGTTTCCAGGTAATTGGGCTTGATTCCGCCTCGGTTTACCACCTGATACCACATGCCAGTTTTCTCATCCTGGTAGGGAAGCATGGAATCGATCAGCTCCTTATAGATCCGGTTCAGATCTGCCTTCTCATCAGCCAGAGCTTCCGGCATGATCTCCATAGTGTCGATCAGAGCCATAGCGTACCAGCCCAAGGCGCGGAGCCAGAAATTATCAGATAAACCGGTCACCTTATCACACCAGAACATCTGGCGGGAGTCATCGTAGGCATGGTAGTAAAGGCCGTTTTTTTCATCCCGCATCAGTTTGTAAACGTTTGCGAACTGGTGATAAGAGTCGGCGCAGTTTTTACAATTGTTATACGTTACCTCGTATTGCATGTAAAAGGGCTGCGCCATGTAAAGTCCGTCTAACCAGACCTGATTGGGATAGATCATCTTATGCCAGAAATTGCCGCCGGAGGTTCTGGGCTGGCCTTTAATCTGGCTGTAAACGGTGTCGATGGCCTTCCGGTATTTTTCCTTCCCGGTAAGCTGGTACAGATCAAATAGTGTTTTTCCTGCATTTACATTATCCAGATTGTATTCCTCTGGGTGATAGGACTGGATGGAACCATCTTCCTTTACAAAAAAGTCGATGAAGTCATCGGCGAATTGGAGATACTTTTCATTTTTTGTAATATGGTATAGCTCAATGATGGCTTTGATCATGCAGCCGTCCATGTAATTCCAGGATGGTTTCTTCCCGGCCCGGATCTTTTCCAGATTCCAGATGGGCGCCTGCGGTGTGCTCTTTTCCAGCAATTGATCGATATAACGATCCAAAATGTCCATGGTATAAACTCCTCCCTGCTCGTCATTTTCTTAAAGTTAGCTTATCATAAAACCAGATAGAAAGGAACTGGACATAATGACTAAATAAAAGCATAAAACATGTGCAAAATAGCTAATTGACATATATGTATTGCAATGGTATTATTAAATCACCAACAAAAAGCGTGCATGTTTGCTTAAAAGAATTGAAATGTAAATGGTTACAGATGGCAAATATGCATAATTTTAAAAAAATATTTGCAAACCTTTGCAAATGTCTAAAAATAGCTAGAATTTGAAACACAATGGGGCAGAAGATCAAGGGGAAAGCAAAAAAGAAAGGGAGAAGCATTATGAGAAAGAACATCAAAAGAGCAACATCATTGGCGCTGATAACCGTTATGGCTGGTTCTTTAGCTGCATGCGGCGGAAGCAGCAGTTCCAGCTCCGGCAATGCAGGCGGATCCAGCGAGAATGCAGCAAGCGGATCCGGCGATTCAGCCAGCGGAGACGTAACCTTACGGTTCTCCTGGTGGGGCGGTGACTCCAGACATGAGGCAACTGAGAAGGCTATCGAAGCATTTGAAGCTAAGTATCCGAATATCCATGTAGAGCCGGAGTACGGCGCATGGTCCGGATGGGAGGAGAAACAGTCCATGAATATCATCGGCGGCAACGCTGCTGATGTAATGCAGATCAACTGGAACTGGATCGATTCCTACAGCCAGGGCGGAACCACCTTTGCGGATTTACATCAGTATGAGGATGTGCTGGATCTGACCCAGTTCCCGGCAGAGTCTGTAGCCCAGTGTGAGGTAGACGGAAAGCTGATGGCAGTTCCGGTAGCAATCACCGGACGCCTGTTCTACTGGAACAAGACAACCTTTGATGAGGTTGGTGTTGATCTGCCTACCGACGAGGCTTCCTTACGGGCAGCCGGACAGGCATTTGCAGCTTATGATAAGGATTACTATCCATTAGCATTAGGCGAGTACGACAGAATGATCTTCATGGTTTACTACTTAGAGTCCAAGTACGGCAAGGCATGGGTAGAGAACAACGAGATCCAGTATACCGAGGCAGAGATCCAGGAAGCGATGGACTTCATCACCAGCTTAGAGGCTGATCATGTGATTCCTACCTTATCCGTAATCGCAGGCGATATGGCTGACTCTCTGGATAAGAACGCTAAGTGGATCGACGGCAAGTACGCAGGTATCTTAGAGTGGGATTCTTCCGCTACCAAGTTCCAGCAGGCGGTTGTTGAGAGTACCAACAAGCCTGGCCAGGAATTTGTAATCGGTGAGTTCATTAAATTCGGCGATTATAACGGCGGCTTTACCAAGATCTCCATGGGTCTGGCAGTAGCAGGCAATTCTGAGCATCCGAAGGAAGCAGCAATGCTGATCAACTTCCTGTTAAATGATCCGGAAGGTGTAGAGATCGGCAGCACTGAGCGCGGTATTCCGTGTTCTGCAGCAGCAATCGCAGTTCTGGATGAAAAGGACTTAGGCGACAGTTTAGTTAAGGAAGCAAATGCTAAGGTTATCGATTACTGCAAGTTCCCGCTGGATGCAAAGTTCGAGCATAATGATTTAAAGGCTAACCCAGATGGCGTTTACTACAAGGTATTCGGTAAGCTGAGCGCAGGCGAGATTGACTCTGCAACAGCGGCAGCAGACCTGGTAAAGGGCGTTAACGAGTGCATGGGCAACTAATCGCTCTACGTTTCGACGATAGAAATTGACATCATTGGGAAGGCATACGCCGCCGGGTTCATCATCGGCCCGGCGGCTTCCATGTAAAAAATAAGACAAACGTTTGCACGAAAAGGAATGCTGCTATGAATGAATTATCGAATATAAGCCTGGCTGATATGCCCTCCTTTACAGAGCATGATACCAGGGTTGAAAAGAAAGCACATTATGGTCAGATCGTGGCCAGGTTTCAGGAAGCAGATTGTTCCGACACGCAGAACCTGGTGTATCTGATTGACACCATCGATCAGATGTCTCCGGAAATCTATGAGCATTACAGAAGCCTGCAGGACTTGTTCCGGGTAAACATCCAAGGACTTCTGAACGCGATCCGCCAGCCTGGTGACCGTTATCAGGCCCGGTCGGAGGAAGAACTGCAGCAGCTTGCATACTGCCTGCAGAAAGCCTGCGCAAATCACACATTGCTGCAGGAAAAGTATCAAGATTTACATATCATCAGATAGGAGGTAACGTATGAAAAAGAAAAGCGGGTTCTCAAAGTTCCTTTCAGAGAATATAGGATTCCTTTACATCATTCCATGGCTGATCGGATTCCTGGCATTTAAGGTGTACCCATTCGGTTCTTCTCTGGTTTACAGCTTTACCAATTATGATCTGTTTAATGGAATCAGCAAGACTGGTATCATGAATTATCAGACCATCTTTACTGACAGCGATATCGTCCGCGCATTCCTGGTAACTTTTAAGTATGCACTCTTCGATGTGCCGCTGAAGCTGGCATTTGCATTGTTTATTGCATATATTCTGAACTTCAAGCTGAAGGGAGTAAACTTCTTCCGTACCGCTTACTACATCCCATCCATCCTGGGCGGCTCCATTGCCATTGCTATTCTGTGGAGAGCTGTATTTAATACAGACGGTCTGATCAACGCAGTTGTGAAGCTGTTTGGCGCAGAACCGATTAACTGGATGGCAAGTGCTAACGGCGCTTTGTTTGTAATCGTTTTGCTTCGTGTATGGCAGTTCGGTTCTTCCATGGTTATCTTCCTTGCAGCATTAAAGGGCGTATCGGAGGATCTGTATGAGGCTGCTTCCATCGATGGTGCTACCAAGTGGACCCAGTTCTTCAAGATCACCGTTCCGATGATCACACCGATCATTTTCTACAACCTGGTTACCCAGTTATGTCAGGCATTCCAGGAATTCAACGGACCGTTCCTGGTAACCAAGGGCGGACCAAACGGTGCAACCACTTTAATCTCCATGCTGATTTACAACAATGCATTCCTTCGTCATAAGATGGGTATGGCCTGTGCCCAGGCTTGGGTTCTGTTCATTATCTGCGGCGTGATGACAGTAGTTGCATTTGTAAGCCAGAAGAAGTGGGTTTACTATGGCGATGATGATGGGAGGTAGGATATCATGACAAGAGAACAAAGAAGACAGATCAGTACTGTTCTGCGTTATACGCTGCTGATTGCAGTTGGTTTTATTATGGTGTATCCGTTGATCTGGATGGTAGGCGCTACCTTCAAGACCAACTCCGAAATCTTTACCAGTGCATGGTTCTGGCCGAAGAACCCGGTATTTGACGGCTATAATGAGGCGTTCAAGAGCTACGGCGGCAAGATCAATCTGATCGGCTCCATGCTGAATACCTATAAGATCGTAATTCCGAAGGTAATCTTTACGATCATCTCCGCAACAGTTACTGCTTACGGCTTTTCCAGATTTGAGTTTAAGGGCAAAGGACTGTGGTTCAGCTTAATGCTTTCCACTCTGTTCCTGCCTCAGGTTGTATTAAATGCTCCTCAGTACATCATGTTCAACAAGTGGGGATGGACCGATTCCTATTTACCATTAGTAGTTCCTTCCTTATTTGCAGCAGATACCTACTTCGTATTCATGCTGGTGCAGTTCCTTCGTGGTATTCCGAAGGAGTTGGAAGAGGCAGCAAAGATCGACGGATGTAACTCCTTAAAGACTCTGTGGTACGTGATCGTGCCAATGCTGAAGCCGTCACTGGTATCCTGTGCACTGTTCCAGTTCATGTGGACCTCCAACGACTTCCAGGGACCATTGATCTACATTGCAGATATGAAGAAGTATACCAACTCCATCTACCTGCGT
Organism: Lachnospiraceae bacterium; assembly: GCA_030537215.1. Classification (GTDB taxonomy): domain Bacteria; phylum Bacillota; class Clostridia; order Lachnospirales; family Lachnospiraceae; genus Caccovicinus. The sequence goes on along the minus strand of JAUNOF010000035.1, from coordinate 4,574 downwards.
ATGTCCATGGACGGTGATACCGGTTTCCAGTGGAACCGTATCCTGGCAATGTCCCTGATTTCCATCATCCCATCCTTAGTCGTATTCTTCCTGGCTCAGGATTCCTTCATTGATGGTATCGCAGCTGGTGGCGTAAAGGGTTAAATTCATCACAAATTCTCTGTTCCCGGACAGAGATTGGAGCTTCCCTGGGGTGCTCTTAAGCTCCAGGGAGAAGCAGCCGCAAAATATGAGAAGTGTGTTGGCTCTGCCGATTTCGGCGGTCATAAGCTGAAATCATATTTTACGGCTGCTTTTTTTCATAGGGAAGTGCGTTCTATGAAAGAAACGCTCCGCAGGATTTTTTATAATAAGTATAGCAAGAATGAGGATGCAGATATGAAATTAAACGTAATTTTTAAAAATGCCCGCTGTGCCGTACTGGAGTGTATTGACGGCAGCATTTTTCAATTAGGGAAACCAGTAGATGTTTTTGTAAATGGAGAAAAGAAGCGGGAAACAGACCGTGTCATTTTCAGCATATACGGACTGAAGCCTCAGACCATGTACACGGTGGAGCTGTTTTCTCAGGGAGCGTTTCTGGCAGAGGCCGTGTTTACTACGGACTATGAGTTTGTTACCCTGAACGTGAAAGACTTTGGAGCCAAAGGAGACGGGGAAAATAATGACACTTCCTTTATCCAGGCTGCCATTATGGCATGCCCTAGAGACAGCCGGGTTCTGATTCCCAAAGGGACGTATCGGATCACATCTTTGTTCTTAAAGGATGATGTGAATATCGAGCTGGAGGAAGGGGCTGTGATCAAAGCATTCACTGACCGGACGATGTTTCCGGTATTCCCGGCAATGATCCAGAGCTACGATGAGGAGAAAGAATACAATTTAGGAACCTGGGAAGGAAATCCACTTCCTATGTTTTCTGGAATTGTAACTGGTATAAATGTGAAAAATGTGGTAATCTATGGTTGTGGTGTGCTGGATGGATGCGCCAGCTTTGAGGAGGGCAACTGGTGGCCCAATCATCGGGTTATGAATATTGCGTTCCGGCCGCGGATGCTTTTTCTACATCACTGTGAGCATGTGATTGTTCAGGGTATTACGGTGCAGAACAGCCCATCCTGGAATATTCACCCTTATTTTTCCAATCATCTTCGCTTCCTGGATATGAACGTGCTGAATCCAAAGGATTCTCCCAATACAGATGGACTGGATCCGGAATCCTGCCGGGATCTGGAGATTGCAGGCGTGTATTTTTCTCTGGGAGATGACTGCATTGCAGTGAAATCGGGAAAGATCTATATGGGTGCCAAATATCGGACTCCCTCTGAGGATATCTGTATCCGCCAGTGCTGCATGAGAGACGGCCATGGCTCTGTCACCATCGGAAGCGAAATGGCCGGAGGCGTGAAAAATCTGGTGGTGAAGGATTGTCTGTTCCTTCACACGGATCGGGGACTGCGGATCAAGACCAGACGGGGAAGAGGAAAGGATGCCATTATCGAAGGAATCTTGTTTGACAATATTCATATGGACCATGTGATGACGCCTTTTGTGGCAAACAGCTTTTACTACTGCGACCCGGACGGTTTTACGGAATATGTGCGGACCAAAGAGAGCCTGCCGGTAGATGACCGGACGCCGGATATCCGTTCCCTTACCTTCCGGAATATTCAGGCAGAAAATTGTCATGTGGCAGCCGCATTCCTGTATGGACTGCCGGAGAGGAAGATCGGCAGGATCGAGATGGAAAATATCCATGTAACCTATGCGGAGGATGCGAAAGCGGATATCCCGGCTATGATGGAGGGCATCCAGCCTATGACACGGCAGGGAATTTACATCAATAATGTAAAGACATTAGTTATGAAAGAAGTAAAAGTAGAAGGGCAGGAGGGACCTGCTTTGACACTGGAAAATATTGACCAGATCGAGTCATAAGCGTAACTGGGAACGTGAGGGACACTGTCATAGGGTCTAGGCGTTCTGTGTTGACTAGGAAGACAGGGGGAGTTATGGCTGTTACAATTAAAGATGTGGCAAGAGCAGCCGGCGTTTCTTATTCTACCGTATCAAGGGCTTTAAATGGAGTTGGTTCGGGAAACAATGAAAAGCGTCAGAGGATCATTCGGATTGCGGAAGAGATGGGATATATGCCGAACCAGGCGGCCATCAACTTAAAGAAGTGCCGTTCCTATAATATTGGACTTTATTTTTCTACCATCAGCAGGATGTCATCGCCTTATGTGCTGCATGAGGTGCTGATGGGGGTGTACAATATTGCAGGAAGCCAGTATAATGTAGTGGTAAAGGGTATTGATATGCACAAGCCTGGAACGCTGAATCCCAGCTTTTTTGACGGGATCATCGTTCTGTCTCAGAGAAATGAGGACATTCTTTTTATTGAGGAGGTTCATGAGAAAGATATTCCCATGGTAATCATCTGCCGGACGGTATTTTTTGATGCTCCCAATGTGACTACAGACGAGGCAGAAGCCATGGGCAAGGCCATGGAGCTTTTGATTCAGAATGGCCACAGGAGGATCTGCGTGATCGAGGGCAATGCCAACCTGGATTCTACCAAGGAACGCCACAGAGGCTGGAGGGTAGCCATGCTTCGAAATGGCCTGGATCCCGATACCGTTCCGGTATATCAGGGGAATTACCGTTATACCAGCGGCTATCAGGCTGCCAATCAGATTCTGGAGCAGGGCGGTGAGCTTCCCACCGCGATTTTGTGCTTTAACGATGAGATGGCGTTCGGCGCCAGGAATGCGATCTACGAGCATGGTCTGACCGTTCCAGATGATATTTCACTGACCGGCTTTGACAACTGGGATCTGTCCGGTTATGCCAATATGAGACTGACCACAGTGGAGCGAAATATGGGGGAGATCGCAAAGGAAGGAACCCGTGTGCTGCTGCGGAGGCTGGATGAAGGAATCATCGACAACAGCAGGATTTATCTGGAAAATAAACTGATCATCCGTGATACCGTGAAAAACCTGAATCAATAACCGGATCCATATGGTGGAAATAAAAGGATAGCAGGAGGAAATGAATCATGAAGAAGGTAGAAGATTACGTAAGAAGCATACCGGATTTTCCGGAGCCGGGAATTATTTTCCGGGATGTGACCACCATCCTTCAGGATGCAGATGGACTTCACCTGGCGATCGATAAGCTGGTGGAGATGGTAAGCGATCAGGACTTTGATGTGGTAGTGGGGCCGGAGTCCAGAGGCTTTATCTTCGGTGTTCCGGTGGCTTACGCATTGCACAAGGGATTTGTTCCGGTTCGGAAGAAAGGAAAGCTGCCCTGCGAGACGATTTCCAAGGAATATGATTTAGAGTACGGCAGTGCAGTAATTGAGATGCATAAGGATTCCATCAAGCCGGGACAGAAGGTGGTGATTGTGGACGACCTGATCGCCACCGGAGGAACCATTGAGGCCATTACACAGATGATCCAGGAGTTAGGCGGGGAAGTGGTGAAGATCTGTTTTGTGATGGAGCTGGCCGGACTGAAGGGCAGAGAGCGGCTGAAGGATTATGAAGTAGGCTCTGTTATTACTTATCAGGGCAAGTAGGATTAAAAGGCTGGTGCGGCAAAAAATGCGGTGCCAGCTTTTTTGGCATTCGGGATGTATTTGCCCGCAAGGAAAGGAGACGGGAGGAACGTATGATTCGGATCGTAACGGTGATGGATAACCAGATGTCCAGTCATAAGGCGCTGAAGGCGCAGCATGGATTATCTTTTTATATTCAGAAGGATGACACAAAGCTTTTATTCGACTTTGGTTCCGGACCGGAAACCTGGGAAAATGGAAGGAAGCTTCATGTCCCGTTTGAGCAGATCGACTACGCGGTGTTCAGCCACAGCCATTACGACCACAGCGGCGGCTTTCTCTGGGCGGCAGAGTATGGCCTGGATGCAGCGGCTGTTTACGGGAGAGAGGACTGCTTTTTTCAGGAAAAGTATGCCCGGAAGGAGGAACCTTCCGGACATAAGCTGTATACTTATTTAGGATGCGGATTTTCCAGGGAGTATGTAATGGCTCATACCCGGCAACAATTAGTGTGTGAAGACTGTCTGAAATTAGCAGAAGGCTGCTGGGCTGTAGGTAATTTTCAGCGGAGCACAGAGTTTGAACAGATTCCTGCAAGGTATGTGAAGGATACTGGAAGCAGGGGAGAAGAGGAAAGATCGGAATGGGGCACGGAAGGGGCAGATGGAATCTGGATACCAGACCAGTTTCAGGATGAGATCTGCCTGGCGCTGGAGCTTGATGACAGAAAGGGGCTGGCGGTAGCTGCAGGCTGCAGCCATCCTGGTATCATCAATATGCTCCGCACTGTGGAGGCTCGGCTGAAAAAGCCGGTAAAAGCTGTGATCGGCGGGGTCCACCTGTCAAAAGCAGAAGATTACAGAATTTCCCAGACGGCGCAGGCGTTTCGAACCCTGGGAGTGGAGTTTGCCGCTCTGAATCACTGTTCGGGCGACCGGATTGACAAGGAGCTTAAGGCGCAGAATATTGAAAGCTGCCGTCTTGGGGTGGGAGATTGTCTGTATTTATG
>JAUNOF010000034.1 GCA_030537215.1 Lachnospiraceae bacterium | reverse complement strand
CTGAAGTATCTGATTTGAAATCATGCCAATTCTCTCCTTTATCATGCTTTTTATATCTTGCGTTTCCGCTGCTTTTTGTTTGATTTCAGAACGAATCATTCCGCTTTTATCAAACACAATCTTTCATCCTTCTATTCTATATATTAATGCAAATGGATAAAAAAAGCAAGCGAGTATCACACTCGCCTGCTTAATTTTTCATTAATTACTGTTCACGTGCGTTCACAGCAATCGGCAAAAATCCATGAAAATCGCCTGCGGCGATGGGATTTTTGCTTTCCAGCCTAGTTTATTATACGGTCTGCGCAGCAAATGCGCAGACCTACCTGAACAATAACTTTTATTACCATGTTCTGTTTTCAGAATTAGTTCAGAACAACCTTCTCAGTTTCCTTATCAAATACATGAACCTTGGTTAAATCCATAGCTAACTTAACGGTATCGCCAACTCTTGCGGAGGTACGTGGATTTACACGAGCGGTACAGCTGGTTTCGTTGATATCGAAGTATAAGAATACCTCAGCACCTAACATCTCGTATACACGGATGGTAGCGGTCAAAACTGCCTTTGGATTGGCTGCTAACCAATCTGCGTCATCATGTAAATCTTCTGGACGGATACCCATGGTAACAGTCTTGCCAACATAGCCTGCAGCCTCCAGCTTCTTAGCCTTATCTGCCGGTAATGCGATGGTGTTGCCGCCGAAGGATAAGGTTACGTCAGAACCGCTCTTGCCAACGGTTGCATCTACCAGGTTCATCTGAGGAGATCCGATGAAGCCTGCAACGAACTTGTTAGCTGGCTTGTCGTATAAGTTCTGAGGAGAATCTACCTGCTGAACGATACCGTCCTTCATAACTACGATTCTGGTACCTAAGGTCATAGCCTCGGTCTGGTCATGGGTTACATAGATAATGGTTGCTTCCAGTCTCTGATGCAGCTTGGAGATCTCGATTCTCATCTGGCCTCTTAACTTAGCATCCAGGTTGGACAGCGGCTCGTCCATTAAGAATACCTTCGGGCTACGAACGATGGCACGACCCATAGCAACACGCTGTCTCTGACCACCGGACAGAGCCTTCGGCTTTCTGTCTAATAAATGGGACAGGTCAAGGATTCTTGCAGCTTCCTGAACCAGCTTGTCGATCTCTTCCTTTGGAGTCTTTCTTAACTTTAAGCCGAATGCCATGTTGTCATATACAGACATATGAGGATACAGAGCGTAGTTCTGGAATACCATTGCGATATCACGATCCTTAGGCTCTACATCATTAACCAGCTTACCATCAATATATAACTCACCAGAAGAAATATCCTCCAGACCAGCGATCATACGAAGCGTAGTGGACTTACCACATCCAGATGGTCCTACGAAGATGACAAACTCCTTATCAGCGATTTCCAGGTTGAAGTCCTTTACTGCAACGAATCCATTCGGGTATCTCTTTTCAATGTGTCTTAAAGATAAACTAGCCATTACTATTCCTCCTACTTTTTCTAAGAAATTAATTTAATCATCAATGAAACAGTGAAGCGCTCCGGCCCCCACCGGCCGCTTTTTGTATCTGTTGTAATCATACTTGAAATTGAGATTTTTTACTATACCGGAAATAGACAAAAAGGAATTTTTTATTTTGGCTAATCTGTATATCCAAATTAAAAAATATCCGATATGTCAAAATTCTCCGGAAAATCTTTCATTTAGCTTGGCAATATTGTTGCAGTTCTTTCATTATTAAAAAATGAAGTTTCGTTTCCGTTGAAATTTTGTTAACAAATCACAAATTACGTTCCTTTTTTATTGAAATAAACCCACAAAACCAAGGGAATCCTGCAAAGAAAACAGAAGCATAAAACAGGCTGTTATGATTCAATAAAGCCCTCTCCAAGCACCTCACGCACATCGCTTACGATCACAAATGCGTCTTGGTCCTCTTCCCGAACCATCTCCTTTAACTGACTGATCTCCTTCTTTGACACCACGCAGCAGAGCATGTTCCGCGCCTTGCCGGAATACATTCCCCGGGCGCTTAATCCGGTCACGCCCCGGGACATTTCGTTCATGATCCGGTCTGCGATCCTTCCGCTCTGCTCCGAGATGATCAGCACCATCTTGGAGAACTTAAGGCCTTCAATCAGGCCGTCAGATACTCTTGCCAGGCCGTAGATGGCGATCAGGGCATACAGCGCCGGACGGATGCCGAACACAGCAGCGCCGGCCAGCACGATCAGGGCATCCAAAACCTGCATGATCTGGGAAAGGGTGTATTGGGGCAGCCATTTCTGGATCAGGGCCGCCAGCATATCGGTGCCTCCGGTAGTGGACTGGGCCAGAAATACCATGCCGGTGCCTACGCCGCTGATCAGACCGCCAAACAATGCAATCAGCAGCAGGTCGTCTTTGGGGATCAGCGCCATTTCCGGGATCACATACAGCGATACCGACAAAGCGGCGGTGGCCACAAAGGTGCGCTTTAAAAACCGCCAGCCCTTCAGCTTCAGGGATGCCAGAAACAGCGGAATATTCAGCGCCGTATTGGTGCACCACAGCGGAATTCCTGCCTGGTCTTTTAAAATGATGGCAAGACCGGACACGCCGCCTGTTACCAGCCCTGCCGGGTCGTAGATATTTTTAATTGCAAATCCCATAATAAATGATCCTAAAATCATAAGGATGTAATCTGCTGCCGGTGTTCTTCGATGCATTTGACTGCCTCCTTTACATTTTTATCCGCCTGGGGACGCTCTGGCCCGGGCTGATCCAACAACTGCGGAAAAGAAAAAGGCAGCCAACATTCTGACCGCCTTATAATTGGAATCCGCTTCTGTTTTCGTTTCCGCTTCTATCCCAGTATTACCGTTTTCTTGCTAATATATTAATCCACTGTGTATTTGGATGATTAGACCGTGAATCTTTTGACACCCATTCCTTCACCACCCGGAAATATCGGTCCGATTCTACTAAAGAACACAGCTCCCGCTCTGAGAACGCGTTGAAATACCGCTCCCCTCTGAAACCATCGGAATCTCCAAGTCTCATGGAAAGATAGAACACACCGTCCTCCTCCAGCGCCTTCGCCACCTTCTTAAAAATATCCGGCAGCTCCTTCTTTGGGGTATGAATCAGCGCCCCGCAGGCCCATACGCCGTCAAATGCACCGTCAAAGTCCATCTCCTCGTATGTCATCTGCAGTACATCCAGGCCGGTATGTACCTCAGCCAGCCTGCACATCTCCTCTGCTCCGTCAAGAGGCGTCACGTCATAGCCCAGCTCGTAAAAGGTCAGGCTGTCCCGCCCGGAGCCGCATCCCATATCCAGAATGGTATCTCCCTCCTCTAAAAGAGCTAAAAATTCCCGGATGGCCGGCTCCATGTCCTGTTCCACTGTATCTTCAAAAACATTCGCTGCGTACTTATTATAATAATCTATCGGGTCCACTTTCTCCTCCTACAACCTTTCAATGTTTTTTTCTGTTATCCGTATTCTGCCTTCCTTCAAAAGCCGTCCCACAGCCCGCTTAAATGCGTTTTTGCTCATGCGGAACTCCCGCTTGATGGTCTCCGGGCTGGCCTTGTCGTTAAAGGGCAGAACACCGTCAAACTGGTCAATCACCTTCATGATCTGCTCCACATCTGTGTCCATCTGGATATACGCCTTTTTCCGGGGGCTTAAATCCAGCTTTCCGTCATCCCGCACCTTGGTGACGCGGCAGGCCACTTCATCTCCTTCCCGGTACTGATCAAACAGCTCCTTCTTCGGAATCAGCCCGTAATATTTATGATCTACGGCCACGAATGCGCCCAGCTTCTCACTTATCTCATAAATGCGTCCTGTAACCTCATCATCCTGATGATAAGGAGACTGATTGCTCATATGGGAATACACCTTCATGGTAGCGGCAAGGCGCTTGCTCTTGTCCACATATAAGGCTACCAGACAGGACTCGCCTTTCCTCACCGGATGGCTCTGCTCTTTAAATGGAAGGAGAAGATCCTTTTCCAGCCCCATATCCAGGAAGGCTCCGATCTTTGAAATGTCTTTCACCGTCAGCACGGCACACTCTCCTACCTGAAGCTTGGGAACGCCGGTGGTGGCGATCAGGCGATCCTCCGAATCCTTGTAGATAAATACACGCAGCTTATCTCCGACCTTTGTTCCTGGCGGAACCTGTTTTTTCGGAAGAAGTACGCTGGACTCACTTTTCTCATTCTCACTCAGGTACACGCCGAACTCCTTCGTCCGGACTACCTCCAACTCCTGCACTTTTCCTAATTCAATCATTCTTTTCCTCTCCTGCCTTCATCCACACAACGGCACAGGCTTCTTCCCGTCCATTGTGCAAAGCAACTGTAACTGCAGTCCCATCCCAGCTGATCTTAGGGCAGATCACATCCCCCAGAACCGCTGCCTTTTTATAGTCCACGCGGAGCTCACGGACGGGCAGGCGGCTGTCGGCCGCTTCCCTGGCCATCTCCACGTACTGTGCATTATTCACATGATGATTGGTATCGATATGGTGAGTGCTGACTGTGATCGGCGCTCCCTCCTCATAAGCAGGAGGAAGGACCAGCTTTCTCGGAGCCGCTTCCATGGGAATCCGGTTTCCCGGCACTCCGTACGGGGCAACATCTGCTTCCATCACCCGGCACGGAAGTCCATTTTCCAGATTCAAAAGAAACCAGGTGGAATCTGCTTCCACCAGCCGACAGCCAGCTTCATCCTCCATCACAAAATTTCGATATCCATAAATTCCCTTGTTTCCATATGGCCATGTCCCGACCGTGATCCTCTCACCAAACTCCGGATACCGGCGGATTAAAATCCGCCAGGAGGACAGCATCCATGCCTTCCCCTGCTCCTCCAGATATTGGATTCCTACGCCGCAGTCCTCGGACTGAAAGGTACTGCAGTCCTGAAAATAGTTGATCACACTGGTCAGCGTCAGCCTTCCGTCTTCGCCGATCTCACTGTAGCGGATCCGACTGTTATATTGATACATATAAAAACTCTCCTGTTGTTCAAGACTCTCTCCCGAGTCTTCTTCTGTCTGATCAAACAGCCTGCTGGGCAATGCTGATGAAAAACAAAATCAGTATCATTATATATGATTCCTGCCGGATTGTCCAGTTAAGATATCACGAGAAACCTTTACTTTCCTCACTTTTTTTGTTATGATTAGTCCAGACAAAGGATGGAGAATACTCATGAAACAAAAAAACAGTTTAAAATCAATCGTTTATCAGGAAACCCTGGATGGAATTATCCGGGGAGAATATAAGGCAAATCAGATCATCAATGAGCAGGAGCTGGTGGAAAAGTTCGGCTTCAGCAAGGCGCCCATCCGGGAAGCCCTGCTGTCTTTGTGCAACGAAGGCGTTCTTCACAATATTCCCCGGTATGGATATGAAGTGGTCCGCCTGACCAGCGAGGATGCCGCCCACATCCTCCGCTTCCGCTTTCATCTGGAGGGCGGTTTTTTAAAGGACTGCTATCAGCGGATCACGGAGAGCCAGTTAGAGGAACTGGCCCAGCTGGATGAGCTGTGCAATGCCTCCAGCCATGACCTGTGGCTTCACTGGGAACACAATACTAATTTCCATCTGAAGCTGATTTCCTGTGCCGGCAATGAATACGCCTTCAAGGAACTTCAGCGCTCCATGGACATTTTAAAGCGCGCCTACGCCCAGACCTACTGGAACCGCTGGAATAATATTTACAATCCTATGGATATGCGTTACCACAAACAGATCCTGTCCTGCATCCGCAGCAGGGATATTGACAGTGCGCTTCACTATCTGGAGCTGGACTTAAAAGACTTCGGCTGTATGTAGGGCGAATTGTCAGTTTTTTTCTCTTTTCTCTGCAATTGCACTTGACAATACTTCTTCTGAAATTTACACTTATGATATCGAAGCGTATTTGGGAAAGGAGAATCGTATGAAACGGTATAAGAAGAGAATCGCTGCGCTGGGCTTGGCAGCAGTTATGGCAATGGGAACCAGTATGACCAGCTTTGCAGGCTCCTGGCAGCATGACGGCATCGGCTGGTGGTATCTGAAGGATGACGATTCCTACTTAAAAGATACTTTCTGGACAGATGAGAACAATAATACCTACTATTTCACCGGCAGAGGCTACATGGTAACCGGATGGAAACAGATCCAGAACAACTGGTATTACTTTACAGAGAGCGGCGCCATGCTGAAGGAGGCACAGACTCCTGACGGATATTGGGTTGGTGCGGATGGTATCTGGGTTCAGTAATTGTAAACAAATGAAACTTTAAACAGAGCCGCAGCACGCGCTTTGGGAGGATTCCATGATCACTCCGGCGCGGACTGCGGCTCCTTGTCTGATTATGTTCTGCTTGAATCTGCTCTTTCACTAACTCTGCTGTCACATTTGATCCACATCTACCCGGTCGATCATAATGTTTAAAATCTCCGTATCGGTCAGCTTCATTCCTACCCGTCCGATGTAGCCCATGCTCTTAATGGTTCCTTCTAAATCCTCCTGTATAATGCCCTCTCCCGGCTGGAAGGATACATGCTTCATAGCCATGTAATGGGCCAGGATCGCTGCATCCACCGCAGAGGCGATCTTAGCCGCGCAGGAAGATTTGGCGCCGTCGCAGACGATACCGCCTACATTGCCGATGGTGTTGATGATGGTCAGCCCTACCTCTTCGTAGGTGCCGCCCCGCAGGTAGGTGATGGCAGCTCCTGCTCCACAGGCTGCGCTGACTGCTCCACAGTAAGCAGAAAGGCTGCCGATGTACTTTTTCTGATGGATGGAAATCAAATTACCTACTACAAGAGCACGGTACAGCTGCTCCTTGGTGGCCTCGTACTCCTTCGCATACTCGATCACCGGCAGGGAGACGGTCATTCCCTGGTTTCCGCTTCCGGAATTGATCACCACCGGCATGGAACAGCCGCCCATACGGGCGTCAGATCCTGCCGCTGCCTTCGCCCTGGCCCTGGTTCTTACATCATTTCCAAACACATCCAGCAGCGTCCGACCGATCTGTGCGCCATAGGGATGGATCACACCTTCCTGAGATATGGCTGTATTCTTCTCAATCTGATCGCGGATCACTGCCTCCACATCCTCCATGGCAACGGTATCTGCAAAGGTAAGGATATCCTTTACATTCAGCAAAGATTTATCCCCCTTCTCCGATGCACTCTCGCTGATCTTATGCTCATAAATCACGGCGTCATCCTTTACGATCTTGGTGATCAGGGTATGACGGTTGATAATTGTAACCTCCGCGCTGTGTTCTCCGGCAAAAACCTTTGCCACAATGTAAAGGTTCTCCACGCCTTCCTGAAGCGTACACCGGCAAAAGCCCTGCTTTACCAGCTTCTTCGTTTCCTCAATGTGCGCCTCTGTCACACCTTCCAGTACCTCCAGCTCCTTGGTGGCATCTCCGCCTACCACGCCTAAGGCAGCCGCCACATCAATTCCCTTTAACCCTCCGGAATTGGGAACGGTAACGCCCTTTACGTTCTTAATAATATTTCCGCTGCAGCACATCTCCATGGATTCCGGCATAACCCCCAGCACCTCCCTGGCTTTCGCGGAAGCATATGCAATTGCGATGGGCTCTGTACAGCCTAAGGCCGGCACCAGCTCGCTCTTTAAAATCATAACGTAATTATCATAAATATCGGCATCTAACGGCTTCTTCATAAATTTCTCCCATTTGTATGATCCTATTTGTTGTTCTGTTCATATTGTTATTCATATCTTTAATCATATCAGTATTCATGTCAATTGTCAATACCGGCAATCTCGTTATTCCGGCAATTCAGGAAAATAATAACGGTTCAGATGACGGGTAAATTTGAAGATAGGATGAAAATATTAAATTTTTTTCAAAAAAGTGCTTGACGAATTGCCATAATATGAGTATAATAACTTTCGCAGTCGCAAATAAGACAGCAATCAACAAAATAATGGGCTATCGCCAAATGGTAAGGCAACGGACTCTGACTCCGTCATTTTCAAGGTTCGAATCCTTGTAGCCCAGTTTTAAGAGCCTTTTAATGAAAAAGGCTCTTTTTGTTTTTGCAGCTGTGAGGGTACTGAGCCGTTACAAAGTTTAATTAAAAAAACGCCTCCGGCATTCCTTTAGAAGAAATGCCGGAGGCGTTTTGCTTGGAAGAATTAAAACTGGTGTCCCGGCTGAGTCATGGCCAGCAGATCCAGACCGCGCTTAACCTGCTCTTCTGTAAGAAGATTGGACCGCATTACCAGCTCCCGAACAGAGATTCCAGTTTCCAGGGACTGCTTGGCAATATCCGCCGACTTTTTATAGCCGATATAAGGGCAGAGGGCAGTTGCCAGGGAAACGCTGGATTCTACCAGCTGTTCGCACCGCTCCCGGTTGGCCGTAATGCCCAGGATACAGTTGTCGATCAAGGTTCGGACAGCACCGGTCATAGTGTCGATTGATTCAAAGATCTTATAAAATACAACCGGTTCAAAGGCGTTTAACTCCAGCTGTCCGGCTTCTGCTGCCAGTGTTACGGTAGTATCGTTGCCGATCACATTAAATGCCACCTGGCTGACTACCTCGGGGATAACCGGATTGATCTTTCCAGGCATAATAGAAGAGCCGTTCTGTTTCGGCGGCAGGTTGATCTCACCGATTCCGGTCTTGGGGCCGCTGGAGAGAAGCCGCAGATCATTACAGATCTTGGAAAGGTTGACGGCGCAGGTCTTTAAGGTGGCAGAGGTATGTACAAAGCCATCCAGATTCTGAGTGGCATCAAACAGGTCCTCCGCCTGAACGCAGTTGGTCTGGCAGACCAGATTAATATTTTTAATAATGTGGAACAGGTAGATGGGATTCACATTGATGGCAGTTCCCACAGCGGTGGCGCCGATATTCAGCACCCGCAGCTCGTCCTCAATTTTTTCCAGGCGGTGAATATCCCGGTTAATAACTGCTGCGTAGGCCTCAAAGGACTGACCCAGGCGGATGGGAACAGCATCCTGAAGCTGCGTCCGGCCCATCTTTACCACATCGTCAAATTCCACAGACTTTTCCATCAATGCCTTGTAAAGGCGCTGCAGTTCCGAAATCAGATCCGGCATCAATTCCATGATGGTTAATTTTCCCGCGCAGGGGATAACATCATTGGTAGACTGAGCCATATTGACATGATCATTGGGATGGACGATGGAATAATCGCCTTTCTCGCCGCCCAGGATCTCGATGGCCCGGTTGGCGATCACCTCATTTGCATTCATATTCGCAGAGGTGCCTGCGCCGCCCTGAATGGCATCCACAATAAACTGGTTGTGCAGCTTGCCGGAGATGATCTCGTCGCAGGCCTTCACGATCGCCTGACCAATGGATTCATCCAGAACATGGGCAGTCATATTGGTGTAGGCGGCTGCCTTTTTGATCCGTGCCAGATTATTGATAAAGGCAGGATGAAGGGGACGCCTGGTAATATTAAAATTGTGCTTGGCGCGAAGACTTTGTACGCCGTAGTAGGCCTTTGCAGGCACTTCCATGGTGCCGATGGAATCGGATTCTAAACGTGTAAGCATAAGCTCAGCCTCCAGATCTGGTTAATATTGTAGAAACCCAACGGATTCTCTTATAGGTTGAACATAACACTTTTTGGTGGGAATGTAAATAGAAAAGGTAAAAAAGGCGTTAAAATTGTAGAAAATACACATGCCAGGATTCTCCGCCCGTGACGGTTTGCGTTAGATGTAATAAAAAAACCTGCAGATTTCACTGCAGGCATTCCTAAGCTGGGCTACAAGGATTCGAACCTTGAAAATGACGGAGTCAGAGTCCGTTGCCTTACCATTTGGCGATAGCCCATCAACACAACGAGTACATTATACAACAATGTTGCTCGTTGGTCAAGTGTTTTTTTATTTTTTTATCTTTATAATCCGTCTGCGAAGTCCCAGGAATCCATGTGACAGAAAAATATCGTTCTCCTCCTGAATAGTTTCCCAGCCCTTTTCGCTGTATGCCGCAAATCCCGGTCCAAACCGCAGGATGGTCTCCTGATCCTCCTCTGAAATATTTCCCGAAAAAACTCCCGGCCCCTTTTGCAGAAGACGGCGTTCAGAGCCAGTCAGGAACTCCGATGCGTACACCGGCTCCTTCCATTCCTTCTTTTCCACATCCTCAAAGATGATCTGATTTCCGCTTCTGGTGATCATGGAGCCTGTTTCCTTCCGGCTCACCATATCTCCAGGCTCAAAGGTATCTAACCGATTGGAAGGAGAATGAATAATACGGCTGATCTCTTCCTCATCCTCTGCTTCATCTTCAAAATCTGCCAGCTCTCCCGGGCCATCCGGCGGTTTTGGAGCTTCTGGCTCTGGATCGTTATCGTTTTCTGACAGTTCCGATTCCTCATCGGCCTCTCCTTCTGTCGGCTCTGGGGTCTCGCTTTCCGCTGGCCCATCTGTCTCATCTTCTGCCGACTCTGGGATCTCAGCGGTCTCACCTTCCGCCGGCTCATCTGCCTCGCCTTCTGCTGGCTCTGGGGTCTCGTCAGTTTCATCTTCTGTCGGCTTCAAAGTGGAATCAATGTCTCCTTCCGCTGGCTTAGATGCCGAACCAATGTCTCCTACTGCCGGCTTAGAATCCTCATACCCCGACTCTGCCTCAGTATTTTCTTCTGGCAGCTGCAGTTCCTTGTCCCCGGCTCCTTCCAACGGATTCAATGCGGAAGCAGTAATTGCGGCATCTGCCAACGCTGCTGCATCGTCTCCTGCCGGCATCTCGGATCCGGCAAGGATCGTTTCTGTTTCCAATGGTTCTTCTGATTCAGGCGTATCAGGCGCATTTAAATCGATCCCATCGGCTGGGCTGCTGTTTTCCTTGTCAGGCATGCTGCCTGCTTTCTCTGGGCCGCCCGGCTGGGCTGCTCCGTCCGGCTGGTCATGATCCTTGATTGCCCCGGTCTGACTGTCTTGATCCTGCGTGGCCTTGTTGTGATCCTCAGGATCCTTCACGGCTTCCTCTTCCTTCTGATAAGCGTTATCCTCTGCTTCCGATGTCAATCCCCCATCTGCCAGCTGCCGCTGTTCTCTCCTGTCTACGGAAGGTTCCCGGGACTGTACCGGCTCGGTTCGGATGATGGTCACCTTTGAACTTACCTGGTAAGCATTATCATCGATTTCCTGGGTCAGCTCTTCCATGGTCTGCCCCATCATTCTGGAGTAGGCGTCCTGCTGATCCTGATTCAAAGCCTGGTTTTCATTAACCAGCTGTCCTACAAACTCAGCTTTTCCTGCGGAAACCTGATAGGCTTCTGCCAGCTCCTCTAATTCCTTTGTCACCTGGATCACCTGGTCATATACCACTGCCTGAACTTCCTTTTCAGAAAGTGTCTGTTCTACATTGGCCGCCACAAAATCCTTTAGCTGCCGGGCTTTTTCTTCATTTTTCCCGGATACAGAAACTAAAACGGCATGCTTTGTTTCGCCCTTCTGGAGATATCCCTTTTCTACCAGAGAATCGACTACCTGATCTACCGCCTGATCCACCGTCTGGCCCTTGAGGCTGCTGATATTCACCAGTTCTGCCGCGTCTGCATTCAGCGCCTCTGCCTGGAGCACGCGCTCCTTCCGGTTTAAGGACAGCTTCAGGCTTGGATTCACATCGATCTCCACCTGAGACGCCACCTGGAGATATTCATAATGATAGTACCCGCCGCCGACAGTCATCAGGCAGATGCAGGCCGCTGCTGCCATTCCAACACCGCGAAGCCAACGATTCAGGTACAGAAACTTTGACTTCTTCTGAGGAACCGTCAAATCCAGATCTTGCTGCTTCTCAGCAGCCGCCAAATCCAGCTTCGGCCTCTCCTGAGGAACAGTGAGATCCAGCTTCGACCACACGTCAGGAGTTGCAGCCGCCAGAGCAGACTTAAGGTGCTGTTCGATTTCCTGCTGGGTAAACGCCCGGTTGATTCTGTTGTTTTGCTCCACGTACCTCACTCCTCTCTTAGATATTGTTCCAGCTTTTTCATTGCACGGTTATATTTGGACAGAACCGTAGCCAGGGGCATCCTCAAAAGCTCTGCGATCTCCCGGTGCTTTAAGCCGGAAGAATTTTTCAGCAGCACGATCTGGCGCTCTTCTTCCTTTAAGGTTTCCAGCGCCGCCTTCAGCACAAGCTTATCTGCCGCATTTTCAATCTGAGGGCAGAATTCCCCTGTCTCTAATCCATCTAAATCCTCCAGACCCAAATCGGACTGGTGCTTCTGTTCCCGAAATTTCATATAACAGAGGTTTCTGGCTATGGTAAACATCCAGGCCAGGGGTTTTCCCTGTGAATGATAGCTGGCCGCCGATGTCCATATCTTCATGTAGGTTTCCTGCATGACCTCTTCTGCATCCTGGGGATTCTTAAGAATCGATAAGATAAAGCTGTATATGGTTCTGTCCGTGTTTTGATATAATTGCTTAAATGCCTCCTGATCTCCCTCTGCGATCCGCAGCATCAGGTCTTCATCCACCGCCGGACCAGAATCCGGAGGCTCCGGCAAGTTCAAGGTTTCCAAGAATAACATGCTATGGAATTCCTTTCCTACTTAGTTAATGCAGAACATTTTTAACTTATTGCATTTCCGTTAAAAAAAGTTGCGGCAACATGTCATGGTAAAATCTTCCTTCCACATGCCTACCGAACCGTTTCTGCACAATAACTATTTTCCATGGTTATAATACATTGGCAGCGCCCGTCCCGCTCACGGACTCTGCGGATAATCTGTTCCTTTACCATCTGGTATTGGCTCCGCTGGTAATCTCTGGGCACCACCAGGTCAAAGATCAGGTTGATGCGTTCTCTTCCATTTATCATCCGAAAATCGTGAAATTCCAGCCGGGAGTCTACTTCCTCCAGTACCTCGCCAAGCATTTTCTTCAGCTCCAAAAACTGCTGATTTTTCATTTCAACCGGATCCATGTGAATCACCAGCGACATATGAAAGCGGTCATAAGCCTCCCGCTCGATCCGGTCGATGATTTCATGAGAGATCAGAACCCCTACATCATTGGGAACCTCCGCATGGATAGATGCCATGCTTCTGGAAGGCCCATAATTATGTATGATCAAATCATGGGTTCCAACGATTCCGTCAAAGCTTTTTACAAAGTTGCTGATCTCCGCGTAAAGCTTGGGATCAATCGCCTCTCCGATCAGCGGCGCCAGGGTATCCTTTGCAATATTGACCCCTGCGATCATCACCACTGCGGAGACGATCAGGCCGATCACACCGTCAATGTTCCATCCCAGAATGCGAAATACCAGAATGGATACGATTGTAGCCGATGTGGTGGCCACGTCACCTAAGGAATCCGCTGAGGTTGCCAGCATAACGCTGGAATGAATCCGGCTGCCCAGCTTTTTATTGAACATGCACATCCACAGCTTTACGCACACAGACAGAAGCAGGATCACAATGGATATCATCCGGAAGGACATTTCTTCCGGATGAAAGATTTTTACAATGGAGCTTTTAAATAAGGAAAAACCAACCTGGATGACCAGGAAGGCTACTATAAAAGCTGCAATGTATTCGATCCGTCCATGGCCAAACGGATGATCCTCATCTGCCGGTTTGTCTGCCATTTTGACGCCGATAAAGCCGATAATAGAGGACGCCGCATCTGACAGGTTATTAAAAGCGTCCGCCATAACCGAAATACTGTTGATCAGCAGCCCGATCAGCAGCTTTGTGGTGAAGAGGATCAGATTGCAGATGATTCCCACAATACTGGAGAGTATTCCATACCGGGTCCGGACGGTCCCATCCTCTACCTTCTCATAATCAGGAACAAATTTTTTAATTAAAAATTCTGTCATAGTTTTCTCCTGTTGACCGCTCCGGCAGCCATTCCCATTCCTTCACGAATACCGGTACTGCTCAATTCTATTCCTTATAACGATAAATCTGCTTCTGTATACTCAACATTTTTTAAAAAAAGTCCTTCCGGCGGAGCGGTAAAGCCGGCAGCTCCCCGATCCTTCGCTTCCAGCGCCTGCTTCACAGATTCCGGGCTGCGCCTGCCAAGGCCCACCTCCACCAGTGTTCCGGTTAAGATCCGCACCATATACTGGAGAAAGCCGTCGCCGGTATAGGTAATCACAAATTTCCCCTCCGACTCCTGGATCGTAATGCGCTCCAGCGTCCGGACTGTGGATTTCTTCATTTTTTTATTGCCGCAGAAGCTTTTAAAATCATGGGTGCCGATCAGACAGGCTGCCGCCTGCTCCATGGCCTGACAGTCCAGCGCAAAGGGAAATCCATATACATATTTTCTCTCAAATACATCCTTTTTACTCCTGGTATCGATCTGATAGCAGTATGTTTTTCTCACCGCCGATAACCGGGCATGGAACCGGTCCGGAACCTGCTTTACCTCCAGAATCCGGATATCCTCCGGCAGAAACCGGTTGGCATACTCCAGGATCTCCTCCCCGGAACGGCTGCCCGGCAGGTGAACATTGGCTGCCTGACCAAGGGCATGAACACCTGCATCCGTCCTCCCGGAGCCCTGAACCTCCACCGGCATCCCGGCCAGCTGGCCAAATACTGATTCCAGTTTCCCCTGTATGGTCCGATCTGTTGTTTTCTGCTTCTGCCATCCCTCATACCGGGTTCCATCATACTGCAGACGCAGCAGATAATTTGTCATCTGAGCCACAAAATCCCTTCCCTTCTGCCATAACTGCCGACGTTATTGGTCACACCTCCTGAGATCAGTAACGCCAGCCTCTCCTCCTTCGCCGCCTGCCGGCTCTCCAGCCCTTCTGCACCCTAAGGCCCAGACGATACAAAAGGATTCCAAAGCAGCTTCCTGCTATGTCCAGCCACACATCACTGATCTGTGCCGAACGTCCCGGCACAAACAGCTGTATGGTCTCATCCAGAAAGGGGACCGCAAATACAGACAACGCCAGCGGATAAAGGAACGACAGCCCCCGTTCCCGCTGACGGCGCATCCGGTTCCTGCTATTCCGGAAATTCCAGATCAAAAGCATTCCAAAGATACTGTATTCACAAAAATGGGCTGTTTTCCGCAGAATATGCTCTGTCAGCCACCTGCTGTCAATCCCCAGCCGTGTAAACAGCCCGGTGATCAAAAGCAGCACATGGCTGCTCTCCTCTGTAGAAAGAGCTGCCGGTGTCATAGAATGAAGATACATAACCAGTATCCATCCCGCCAGCAGCAGGAGCCGAATCTGTTCGGCTCCAAGACTTGTAACCGCTGCAATTATTTTCTTTCCCATTTAACAGGCTCCTGCCTTCTTATATTTATGGCTGCAAAGCAGGTATAATACCGCTTCGTTTCACAGCCTCCACCGCCTGATTCAGCACATCCTCATCCTGCACCAGAGCCAGTCTTACATATCCTTCTCCCGATGGGCCGAAGGCGCTGCCTGGTGTTACGATCACCCCTGCCTTCTCCAGCAGATCCATAACAAAGCTCTCAGAGGTGGAGTAGGTGTGGGGGATTCTTGCCCACACAAACATGGTTGCTTCCGGCTTTTCCATTGTCCATCCAATGGAGGTAAAGCCATCGCACATGGCATCCCGCCGTCTCTCATAGGCTTTGCGTGTAGTCTCCACACAGGCCTGATCACCAGTGATTGCTGCCACCGCAGCCTTCTGCACAGGCAGGAACATACCGTAATCCATGTTGGATTTCAGCGTCTTTAAATGTGACACCACCTCTGCGTTGCCCACGCAGAATCCAATTCTGGCTCCGGCCAGCCCATAGGTCTTAGAAAGGGAATTAAACTCCACTCCCACGTCCTTCGCTCCAGGGAACTTAAGAAAGCTTCCGCAGGTCTTTCCGTCAAATACCAGCTCGCTGTAGGCATTGTCATGGAGAACAATGATCTCATAGCGTTTCGCAAATGCGACCAGCTCCTCATAAAAGCTGTCCGGCGCCATAGCTGTGGTAGGATTGTTTGGGTAAGATACTACCATAAATTTGGCGCGGCGGGCTACCTCCTCCGGAATCTGGGAAAGCTGGATGATATATCCATTTTCCTTTTTCTGCGGCATGTAATAAAGCTCTGCTCCGGCAAGCATGGGCCCGTCCCCAAACACCGGATAGCAGGGATCCGGAACCAGAACCACGTCGCCCTCATCCACGATAGAAAGGGCAATGTGAGCCAGTCCCTCCTGGGAGCCCAGCAGGGAACAAATCTCCGTTTTGGGATCCAGTGAAACCTGGTACCGCCTCTGATACCACCCGGCTACTGCCTCCAGAAGCTCTGTCTGGTCCTGAATTGCATAAATATAATTTTTCTCATCCGCTGCAGCTTTGCACAGCGCCTCTCGGATATGCTCCGCCGGAGGGATATTTGGCGCGCCAATGCTTAAGTCGATCACCGGCTCTCCTGACTCCAGCTTTCTCTGCTTCATCTCTAATAGCTTTGAGAAGATTCCTTCTCCAAACCGATCCATTCTTTTTGCAAATTTCATCCTTGGTTCCTCCTGAAAACCCTTCCCAGATAGAACGCTTTCTCCTATACAATCTGGCTTTTTGGTTTATCTTTCCCATTATAGTACAAACCTCCTGAGAATACAAGGTAGTTAAATTTAAAACTGCACGTAAAAAGCCTGAGTGACTGCGGCTTTTGAAACCGGCATTCTCACTCAGACTTTTTATTTTTTCTATGAAAGTCTGCCGCCGGATAGGCGGCGTAAATTCAGGGATGCCAAGTGCGCCCGCCAAAACTTTCATGTGCGGCGGCGCGTCTGCCTGCCGGGCGCAGGAAGGTTTACTATGTAATCCTTTCAGCAGCTGTGAAGGTACTGAACCGCTCCTTATTTCGCCTCTGCAAACACACTCTCATCTAAAACAGAGGTACAATGGGGACAGCGAACGGCATCCACAGCAATCTTGCTCTTGCAGTATGGGCATTCCTTTTCGGTTGGCGCCGGTGCTGGAGCCGGCTCTCCCTTTTTGCCTCTGGTCCGCAGCAGATTGATCTCCTTTACAAAAAGAAATACAACAAATGCCATGATCAGGAAATTAATGATCTCTGTAATAAACAGGCCATAGGCAAAAACTGGCGCAGCAGCCTCCTGGGCCTCCTTCAGGGTTGCGTAGCTGGCTCCATTTAATGCAATGAACAGATTGCTGAAGTCCATCTTACCCATCACTAAGCCCAGCAGCGGCATGATCAGGTTGTCTACCATAGATTTTACCAGACCATTGAATGCGCTGCCGATGATCATGCCGACTGCCAGATCGATCATATTGCCCTTCAAGGCAAATTCTTCAAATTCCTTTAAAAATTTTTTCATACCGGTTCTCCTTTGTGTTTTATTCCCTTTATAGTTTACACTATATCGCCGGTTCTTGCAAATAGAGATTCATTATCTCGATTTGAGCATACCCGAGATGTAGGGATTGTGAACAGCCGCTGTCCCTTGCTATTCTTTAATTACAACAGCTTGAGAAAAGGACGGTTTTTGCGCTGTGTCCTGACATGAGGCCGAAGGGAGGGCAGCCATTTTTATTATGATATCTTATGAACCTTTTTTTGATACATTAAAGAGAAAGCACATTACCACCTACTACCTGGTCAATCATTATGGATTTTCCAAAGGAACTCTGGACAGCCTGCGGCAGGGACGTAATATTAACATCAGCACCCTGGATTATCTCTGCCAGCTTCTGGAATGCCGGCCGGAAGATATCATCCGGTATACACCGGAAAACTGCAAAATAACACCCGAGCAGGAGTGACAGCCTCTGGTTTCCTTGCCAGCAGAACGGAAAACTCCCTGATCGGGTGTTATTTTATCGATATCGGTTTCTATTTGTTTCTAGTTTATGCCAGAAGCTCTTCTGCCAATGCCTCCAGCTGCTTTATCGTATCTTCCTTCATTGCAGACTTGATGGTAACCGTCTTCTCACAGATCGTCAGCTTCTTCATTCCTTCCAGAACTGCCTTCATGGTCTTAACGGCTAACGGTCCCCAGGATCCATTTTCTATCAGGGCAACCTTCCGGTTCTGATATGCCTTGGACTTTAAATGATGTAAAAAGTCCTCCATTGGAGGGAATACTCCGCCGTCATAGGTTGCAGCTGCCAGAACCAGCTTGTCATACTGGAACGCAGCGCTGACTGCTTCTGACATGTCGCATCTTGACAGATCAAATACGGCCACTTTTTTTGCTCCCTTTTCTTCCAGGATCTGAGCCAGCTTCCAGGCAGCCTTGGCGGTATTGCCGTGAATGGAAGCATATACCACTGCCACGCCGTCAGTTTCCGGACGGTAGCTGCTCCAGGTATCGTACAGTCCAATGTAATATCCCAGATTCTCCTTCAGCACCGGACCATGAAGCGGGCAGATCATAGCGATATCCAGAGCGGCAGCCTTCTTAAGAAGAGCCTGAACCTGCACTCCGTATTTTCCTACAATATTAATGTAGTAGCGTCTTGCCTCCTGGGCCCAATCTTCATCTTGCTGACACAGCGCTCCGAAGGTTCCGAATCCGTCTGCGGAAAACAGCACCTTCTCAGATTGCTCATAAGTTACCATAACCTCCGGCCAGTGTACCATAGGAGCCATGAAAAACTGCAGTGTATGGCTTCCCAGGCTTAAGGTGTCGCCTTCCTTGACGACTACCGTTCTGCCATCCGCATTCATGTCAAAAAACTGTCCCAGCATAGCAAAGGTCTTGGCATTGCCTACCAGCTTCATTTCCGGATACTTTTCTGCCAGAACCTGAATGCTTCCGGCATGATCCGGCTCCATGTGGGAAATTACCAGGTACTCCGGCGCCTTTCCAGCCAAAACCTCTTCAACCTTCTTCAGCCAGCCATCTACTGCACGGCTGTCAACGGTGTCCATCACGGTGATCTTCTCGTCAAGGATCACATACGAATTATAAGAAACTCCCTTTGGCACCCGGTACTGGCTCTCAAATAAATCAATTGTGGTATCATCCATACCTACATAACGAATGGAACTGGTGATTGTTACATCGGACATTTTCGTATTCTCCTCTCATCATTATCTATTTTCTGTAAGCAGCTCACGTAGTCGCTTCACTGCAGATTGATTATCCTCACAGCGCAAGGGTTCAGCGCTTTTTCAGTCTGCCGAATCATGATATCATGGATTACATTACACAGAAAGCGTAATTTTGTCAAGAGTATTTCCATTTTACCAATTATCAAATTTTATCATTTGCCAGCTCTTTCCAATATTGTTACATGAAAATCCTCTGAGATGATTGTGTTTCCAAGATTTCTGTATTATAATACTGTTATATTTTGTAAGTACTTACAGACTCTGACTGGCAGAAAATTGAAAAGCATGTGAGGTAACATTATGGCAGCAGTACATATGACAGAAGGCAGCATCAGCCGTCACCTGATCTCCTATTCCATTCCTCTGATCCTGGGCAATCTTTTTCAGCTCACCTACAATGCGGTAGATTCCATTATCGTAGGCCGTTTTATTGGAAAGGAAGCCCTGGCCGCAGTAGGAACCGCCAATCCGGTGATGAGCATTATTATCCTTGGGATCTCCGGCATCTGCATCGGCTCCTCCGTTATTATGAGTGAATTCTTCGGCGCAAAGGAATATGACGGGCTGAAAAAGGAGATGGCCACCACAGCTGTTTTCGGCCTGTACTTCTCCGTCATCGTATCCTTGCTGGGAATGCTGCTGTCCCGTCCGCTGCTGCGCCTGCTGCAGGTTCCGGAGGAGATCCTGGGAATCGCCTCTCTCTACCTGCGGATCGTTTTCTTAGGAGCTCCTTTTACCTTTTTTTATAATGCCATCGCAGCCGCCTTAAAAAGCGTTGGCGACTCAAAAACACCTTTGAAATTTCTGGCCTTTGCTTCCATATTAAATGGGGCGCTGGATATAGTCCTGATCGGTATCTTTCGGCTGGGAATCATCTGTTCTGCCACAACTACCGTGATCGCAGAGGCCGCCTCCGCCATTCTCTGCATTCTGTATGTGTACCGGAAAATTCCTCTGCTCCAGGTCGGCCGGAAGGAATTTGTCATTGACCGCCCTCTTCTGAAGCGCACCCTCCAGTACGGCAGCATCACAGCTCTTCAGCAGGCCTGCCAGCCGGTGGGAAAGCTGCTGATTCAGGGAGCCGTCAACACCATGGGCATTGACGCCATCGCCAGCTTTAATGCAGTAAACCGGATGGATGATTACGCCTGCCTGCCGGAGCAGAGCATTTCCCACGGGATCACCACCTTTACCGCCCAGAACCGGGGCGCCGGAAAGCATCAGCGGATCCTGAAGGGCTTTCGAACCGGACTGACTCTGGAATTCTGCTACTGGATCCTGATCTGCTCCGTTACCTGGCTGCTGAAGCGTCCGATTATGCAGCTTTTTGTTACGGCAGGCAATGAAGAGGTAGTCGCCCTGGGCTGCAGCTATCTGAGCCTGATGGCTGTCTTTTATATTTTTCCAGGATTTACCAATGGTTTCCAAGGCTTTTTCCGGGGCATGGGCAATATGAGCATCACTCTGCTGGGAACCTTTATCCAGACCTCCCTCCGGGTTATCTTTGTCTATCTTCTGGTACCCCGGATCGGAATCAACGGCGTGGCGGTAGCCTGCGCCGTAGGTTGGAGCGCCATGCTGCTGGTGGAAGTTCCCTACTGCATTCACTTTATGAAATCAGAGGCAAAAGATCATGTATAAAGATCATGTACAATAAGAAAGGAGCCCATCCTATGTGGTTTCAGAATTCCCCAAAACCAGTTCGGACCAAAATGATGACCCGCTATCTGATTAAATTTACCTTTCGGGTGCTGATCTTCCTGGCCGTCCTCACCGGCTACCTGACCAGGAAGGAACAAATGTACAATTTTTTTGTCAATCCTATGTGGATGGAGATCACGCCCCTTCACATCCTGTGGGTCGTCTTTATGGTGATTATGCTGCTTCACCTGTTTCCCAACAACAAGCTGACCATGGCCCTTCGAAAGGCAGAGTCTGAAGAATACCATGAAATTCCCGGCTATTCGGAGCTCCAGCTTTACCGCTTTGTTCAGGATCAGAATGTTAAGGCCTGGAAGGTCATGCTGGTCTGGCTTTCTGTCAACGGCGTCTTTGGACTTTTATACCTGCTTCATGTTCTGGACGATGCGGATCTGCTGATGCTGACTGTCTTTTACTTCCTCTGCGATTACATCTGTATCCTGCTTTACTGCCCGTTCCAGTCTGTTATCATGAAAAATAAATGCTGCGTCAGCTGCCGGATCTATGACTGGGGTCACTTTATGATGTTTGTTCCCATGCTGTTTATCCGCAGCTTCTTTAGCTGGAGCCTGTTTTTCACCTCCTGCATCGTGCTGATCCACTGGGAGATCATTTATGCCAGACACCCGGAACGGTTCTGGAGCGGTTCTAATTCCACCTTGCAATGTGCAAACTGTAAGGACAAAATCTGCGGATTCAAAAAAACTATCAGAAAAAAACTGAAATAAAAATTAAATTTTTGTTAAAAAACCTTTATTTTCTTCCTTATTTGGGATATAATGAGATTGTTCTACCATAATTCACCGCACCGGGATGTGCAGCTCTTTGAAGCTGATGCCAGATGTGGACAAATAAGGAGGGAAACCTATGAAAACCAACGCAAATCAAGGAGTACTGGAACGGGTATTCCGCCTGTCCGAGCACCACACCGATGTAAAAACCGAGGTGATCGCAGGTGTCACAACTTTCATGACCATAGCCTACATATTGGCTGTGAACCCTAACATTCTCAGTGTTACCGGCATGGATCGGGGAGCCGTATTCACTGCTACCGCGCTGGCATCCTTTGTTGCAACGCTATTAATGGCGGCCTTTGCAAACTATCCCTTTGTGCTGGCGCCCGGCATGGGCTTAAATGCTTATTTCGCCTACACGGTGGTGCTTCAGATGGGCTACACCTGGGAGATGGCTCTGGCTGCCGTATTCGTAGAAGGCATCATCTTCATTGTCCTGTCACTGACGAATGTACGAGAAGCCATCTTCAACGCAATCCCCATGAACTTAAAACACGCAGTATCTGCCGGCATCGGATTATTTATCGCCTTTATCGGACTGCAGAATGCAAAGATCGTAGTGGACAGCGCAACTTTAGTATCTGTTTATTCCTTTAAGGGCTCCCTGGACGCAGGCACCTTCTCCTCTGAAGGAATTACCGTGCTGCTGGCCCTGATCGGAATCCTGATCACCGCGGTTCTCTTAGTGAAAAATATAAAAGGCAACATGCTCTGGGGCATCCTGATCACCTGGGCCCTGGGTATCGTATGTGAGCTGATCGGACTGTATCAGCCAAATCCGGAGCTTGGCATGTACAGTGTGCTTCCGGATTTCAGCTCCGGCTTAAGCATCCCAAGCATGGCTCCCACCTTGTTCCACATGGATTTTAATGGGATTCTCTCTCTTAACTTCGTGACCATCATGCTTGCATTCCTGTTTGTTGACATGTTCGACACTCTGGGAACCCTGATCGGCGTGGCTTCCAAGGCAGACATGCTGGATCAGGACGGAAAGCTTCCCAATATCCGTGGGGCCCTGCTGGCAGACGCAGTGGGTACTGCCTTAGGCGCTGTATTTGGAACCTCCACCACTACCACCTTCGTTGAGAGTGCATCCGGCGTGGCAGAAGGCGGACGGACCGGCCTGACTGCCGTGGTTTCCGCACTGCTCTTCGGATTATCCCTGTTCCTGTCCCCAATCTTCCTGGCCATCCCATCCTTCGCCACTGCTCCGGCGCTGATCGTAGTTGGCTTTCTGATGGTCACTTCCATCCTGAAGGTTGACTTTGAGGATTACACCGAGTCCATTCCCTGCTATATCTGTCTGATCGCAATGCCGTTTATGTACAGCATCTCAGAAGGGATTGCAATGGGCGTGATCTCCTATGTGATCATCAATGTGATTGCCGGAAAGGCTCAGGAAAAGAAGATCAGCCTGCTGATGTATGTTTTGGCGGTGCTGTTTATCCTGAAATATGTGCTGCTTTAATCGTTGTATTCGAATCGTTTCATAATCGCGAAACAGGGGCATATCTGTTATGACCCGAGTTTGCCATTTGTGAGGACAAAAATGGAGCCATTATGACTCCATTTTT
>JAUNOF010000195.1 GCA_030537215.1 Lachnospiraceae bacterium | reverse complement strand
GCACAGCGCCCTGCGATAATGCAGGTCTCCTCTGCCGCGATCCTGCGGATCACATCGGACTGGAACCGGAACAGGTTTTCCGGTGTGGTCAGCTTCTCATCTGTCTTCGGCATGTAAAGATCCGGCTTCATTTCCTTCACGATCCGGTAAAGAAGATTATTTCCTGCCTTCTCATCTGCCAGACGGAAGTACTGCTCTCCAATGGCGCTGGTCTCGGAGGTCAGCTTTAAGATCTCCTCATCATAAAAATGGATTCCCAGCTCCTCTGCCAGCATCTTTCCTACAATTCGTCCGCCGCTTCCATATTGTCTTCCTATGGTAATCACAAAATGATTCTTTCCCATAACCGGAACCTCCTCTTCTATCACATCAATCTGGCACATCTTCATGGCGCGAAGGGCATTTTCGTGGCTTTCCAAAGTCACGCCGGCACAGCAGTCTGCTTTCACAGAAACCGGAGTCTGAGGCAGGTAGGCCTTGATCAGCAATGCATTGGAGATCACGCAGATATCGGTGCAGAGCCCGATCAGCTCTACCGACTCATAGCCTCCCTTCGCCGCATACTCTGCACATTCCACGCTTCCAAAGGTCCCTTTCTCAAAATGCTGTCCATCAAACCCAGCCAGCTCCTGGCAGAGCTCCCAGCCTGGCGTCCCCTTCACGCAATGGATCACCGGCAGCTTCTGACCCTCTAAGGTGTCCAGATAAGTTTCATCATGGGTATCCATGGTAAAGATAACTTCATCCCCTGCCGCCTGATACTCCCGGATCCGCTCTGCAACTCTCGGCACGATGGCAGATGCTTCCTTCGTTCCCAGGCTTCCGTCTATAAAATCCTTCTGCATATCAACTACGACCAATAACCGCTTCATGACTGCCTCCTTTCACTCCTTATTTTACCACAGATCCATGTAAAAAAATAGCAATATTTAAAAAGAACGCAAAGAAAAACCCGACCGTTCCACGCCGCCGGGCTTTCTTTGAAAAGGGGAATGTGTCTATATTAGCATTCCATTAAACCGCTTTTTTCTTCCGATAGTTCCTGTACTCTTTGAACAGCGACCAGACCAGCACGCCTATCGCCACAAAGAAGAAGAAATCAAAAATCGGTCTGTGGAAGAATGCTCCAAAGGATTTGTACTGCATCAAGCCACGCCGCAGATAAGTCTCCAGCATTTCACCAATCAGGAAGCACAGAACGAACGGGGTGGTGGGCAGTCCGAATTTATGATAGATGTATCCGATCACGCCGAAGATCAGGATCGACTGGACATCGAATACACGGTTGTTGGTTGCGTATGCGCCTACACAGCACAGGATCAGAATTAAAGGCAGCAGAATGTGCTTCGGTACCTTTAATACCTGAACGAAGCCCTTGATACAGGTCCATTCAACCACCAGCATGATCAGAGTGCAGACCATACAAGCTGCAAAAATTCCATATACAACATCTGCATTCTTGACAAACAGCAGAGGACCGGCGGACAAGCCGTGGATCAGGAAGCCGCCCAGCATCATGGCCGTAACGCCGTCGCCGGGGATACCCAGTACCAGCAGCGGAATCATTGCGCCGCCGATGGTAGCGTTGTTGGCAGACTCCGTGGCCACGATACCATCCGGGCACCCCTTGCCGAACTGGTCGGAATGCTTGGACATATTTTTAGCTGTCACGTAGGCAAGCATACCGGAGGTAGAACCGCCGATACCCGGCAGAATTCCGATACCGGTACCGATCAGGGCAGAACGGAAGAAGTTTGGCAGATGATAAATAAACTCCTGAACAGAGAAGCCAAAGCCCTTTACCTTCTTAATGGGAATGGTTTCCATCTTGCCGCTACCCATGGTCTCCGCTGTAATCAGGATATCGGAGATTGCAAAAATACCGATCAAAGTCGGAAGGGTGTCAAAGCCTGCCATCAGGTTGCTGGAGCCGAAGGTAAAGCGTGCGGTTCCGTCAATAGGTGCCATGCCTACCAGCGCGAAGATCAGGCCCAGCATACCGGCCAGAATGCCGCGAACCATGTTTCCGGAGGAAAGGATGGCCACCATGGTCAGGGCAAAAAAGCAGATGCCGAAATTTTCCGCCGGGGTAAACTTTAACGCAACATCCGCCAGCATGGGCGCGCAGAAGGTCAGAATAATAAAGGAAAAGATCGATCCCAAGGCAGAGAACACGATGCCAAGGCCCAATGCCTTCATCGCTTCTCCGTTCTTCGCCATAGGATGGCCGTCAAAACAGGTGGCGATGGAGGATGCGGTACCTGGCATGTTTAACAGGATCGCTGAAATCAAACCGCCGGAGATACCTCCTATGTAAACCGCTACCAATGTATTTAAGCCCATGGAAGGCGTCATGCTGAAGGTCAGCGGAAGCATCAGCGCCACCGCCATGGAAGCGGAAAGTCCCGGAATGGAGCCGAATACGATACCGATGGCCACGCCGGCTACCATCAGAGCCAGTGAAGCCGGATTCATGATACTGATAAATGCATTTCCTAAAAGTCCTAATGCCTGCATAATGTTTCCTCCTATAAATTAATCGTAAAAATACCGGCTGGCAGCACAATCTTAAATCCGTAGCGGAACAGGAAGAATACCACCATGGTAAAGACCACATCCACAATCAGCAATTGGATCAGGCTTTTTTTCGTTCTTCCAACCTCAGGAGCCAGCACCAGCATCTGTAAGGGAAGATACAGCAGGGTCGATACGATAAAGCCTACTGGCTTTAAGATAAACACATAAATCAGGATCAGTACCGCACTGGACAAAACCCGCTTGTAATCACAGTCCTCTGCCGCTTCTGCTTTTGCGTCCATCACACGCATCTTCATATTTTTCACATTTAAAACCAGCAGGATCGCCGCCAGAAGAAAGGTAACTGCGCCGATTACCGTGGGCATAAAATCCGGTCCGATATCCATAACAGTAGATTTCGGCAGCATTTTTGCCATGATGATCATAATGGCAGAAACCGCCATAAAAAACAGGCCTACAACAATGTCACCATATTTCTTAAAAAACATTTTCTTACTCTCCTTTGCATTTCGTAATTTCGCTTTTTGTTCGGAAGTTGGATCATCTTCGTTTTCACATGCCTGCTCCTCCTTTCGATTGCCTTATACATTCCCCTTGATAAAGCGTTTTGTCTTTTCTTTACACACTAATTATAAAAATCTCTTCCCAAAGTAACAAGGAAAGGTTCCGTTAAGAAGGGGCCCAAATCCGTTAATATCCTTAACAAAAAATCAGAGCTTCCGTTAAAACCCTTAACACTTTTCCAATTATTTCTTTTTATTTTCCCGTTGACAAACCAGAAAAAAAGTATTAATATGTGTCTAAACAAAAACCGATGAGAAAGAGGAGTAAGCTTTCAGGCAAGATCACAGAGAGCCGCAGGTGGTGGGATTGCGGTATGGCGCAGTTAGCTGAATGGACTTTTGAGGGCAGTCCTGAACGATAGTAGGGACTGACGGGATTCTGCATCCGTTATCATTGCAGCGCATATGATGGTATGCGAGAGATGGCTTTTTGCTAATTTGAGTGGCACCGCGGATTTGATTCGCCTCAAGGATTTTAACAGGTCCTTGAGGCGCTTTTGTTTTTCCGGAGAACAAATGAACGCAAATTCCGATGCTGCGCTCTCTTGCCGCCACTTATCTTTAAAAAATGAAATAATCTGGAGGAAATCAATTATGAGAAAATCAATGTCAATCCTGATGGCAGCCGCCATGACCATGAGCCTGTTAACCGGCTGTGTAACCGTAGAGCCAGCAGAAACCACTGCCGCCCAGACCGCTGACACCACTGCTGCCCCATCTTCTGACGCAGAAACAGAAAAGGAAAGCTCCGATGCTGCCGACAACAAGGAAGAGGTCGCCAGCGAGGCGGCAGCCGACAGTCAGAACTCCTACACCATCGGCATCGGCCAGTTTGCAGAGCACGGTTCCTTAGACAACTGCCGGGAAGGCTTTTTAGCCGGTCTGGCAGAGGAAGGAATTGAGGAAGGAAAGAATTTAACTGTTTTGTTTGAAAATGCCCAGACAGACGGCGGCACAGCCAGCCAGATCGCTACCAGCTTTGCAGCAAAGGATGTTGATTTAATATGCGGCATCGCAACTCCTATGGCACAAAGCGCTTACAGCGTTGCCATGAAATCTGACATTCCGGTTATCTTCACCGCTGTTACCGACCCAATCGCAGCCGAGCTTGCTAATGCAGACGGCACTCCTGTAGGCGAAATCACCGGAACCAGCGATAAGCTTCCAGTAGAAAAGCAGCTTGAGATGATCCGTGCCATCCTTCCAGATGCAGAGACCATCGGCATCATGTACACCACCAGCGAGGTAAACTCTGAATCTGCCATTGCAGAATATAAGGCAGCTGCTCCCAATTTTGGCTTCACCATTGTGGAAAGCGGTATCTCCGCTTCTGCTGATGTTCCTCTGGCTGCTGACAGTCTGTTAGAGAAGGTGGACTGCATGACAAATCTGACGGACAACACCGTGGTTGCCTCTCTTCCTATTATCTTAGATAAAGCGGCAAAGAAAAATATCCCGGTATTCGGAAGTGAGATCGAGCAGGTGAAGATCGGCTGTCTGGCCGCTATGGGACTGGACTATGTTGACTTGGGAAAGCAGACTGGCCATATGGCTGCAAAGGTGCTGAAAGGCGAAGCAAAGGCCAGCGAGATGAATTTTGAAGTAATTGAGGAAGCTGCCTTCTACGGCAACAGTCAGGTGGCGGAAAACTTAGGCATCACCTTCCCGGACAGCTTAACATCCAGCGCGAAAGAAATGTTTGCTGAGATCGCACAGTAAACCTTCATGCGCCCGGCAGGCAAACGCGCCACCACACATGAACGTTTTGGCGGGCACATTTGGCATCCCTGAATTCACGCCGCCTGATCGGCGGCAGAACTTTCAAAGTAAACCTTCATGCGTCCGGCAGGCAGATGCGCCACCGCACATGAACGTTTTGGCGGGCGCATTTGGCATCCCTGAATTCACGCCGCCTGATCGGCGGCA
>JAUNOF010000194.1 GCA_030537215.1 Lachnospiraceae bacterium | reverse complement strand
CCAGACCAGTCAGAGCAGCCAGTCAGGGACCACAGGAGCCATCCAGACCAGCCAGAGCAGCCAGTCAGGAACCACAGAAGCGGTTCAGACCAGTCAGGCAGAAAGCAGTCAGGGCACCCTGGAGGGAAATACTCCATCTGCAGCAGTCGTGCACTCCGTCCCGGCTGGCCCTGACACAGGGCAGGAGGGGCCGCAGTCTCCAGGTCCGTCGGCGGCTGATACCATCGTCCCGGCCAGAACAGAATAGTGGTAACAGTTCAGATAGGTCTGCGCACTCGCTGCGCTGACCGTAAGAAAGCGTAGTGGCCGAAGGGCATCTGCCCCATCGCGCAGCGATTCTTATGGGCAGATGCTGTAACAGTTCAAGGTATCTGAACTGTTACGAATAGTGTGCTAAAGTGTCCGGCCGATTCATATATTGAAAAAAAACGACAGGAGCCGGACATGAATGAAAATCAGACCTGTCACAGAGGAAAAATAGCCGTTCTGTATTTCCTGTTGTCGCTTATGATGATTGGATTGACAGGGCGGCTTTTTTATCTGATGATAGCCCGATCTCAGTATTATTCCGCAAAGGCCGAGGATCTCCACCAGCGGGAGAGGGCCATTAAGGCCGCCCGGGGGAGGATCCTGGACCGGAACGGAACAGTCCTGGCGGATAACCGCACGGTCTGCACCATTTCCGTCATTCACAATCAGGTGAAGGAGCCGGAGGAAACCATTGCAGTGTTGTGCCGGGAACTGGGACTGCCGGAGGAAACCGTTCGAAAGAAGGTGGAAAAGCGGAGCTCCCGGGAGGTGATTGCAGCCAATGTGGAGAAGGAGCTGGGAGATCAGGTGAGAAGCTATAACCTGGCCGGAGTCAAGGTGGATGAAGATTACAAGCGATATTATCCTTATGACAGTCTGGCTTCCAAGGTGTTAGGCTTTACCGGGGGAGACAATCAGGGAGTCATCGGCCTGGAAGTGAAGTACGAGTCCTATTTAAAAGGTACCAATGGAACCATCCTGACCCTGGCTGATGCGGCAGGGGTGGAAATCAAGGACGGCAAGGAGGAGCGGATTGAACCGATTGCCGGCAATGATCTGGTCACCAGCCTGGATGTGAATATCCAGCAGTATGCCCAGCAGCTTGCCTATGAAACCATGGAAAAGAAAAATGCCAAAGGTGTTTCCATCCTGGTAATGAATCCGAAGAATGGGGAGATCCTGGCTCTGGTCAATGTGCCGGAGTTTAATCTGAATGATCCCTTTACCCTGGACCAGAATCTGGTCAGCGAGAGCGCCAGACAGAAGGCCGCAAGGGAGGAGGCGGAGGGCAGGTCGAAGCAGGAGCGGCGGAACCAGATGTGGCGGAACAGCTGCGTCAGTGATACCTACGAGCCAGGCTCTACCTTTAAAATCATTACAGCTGCCTCAGGGCTGGAGGCAGGGGCAGTGGGGCTGGAGGATCGGTTTTCCTGTCCCGGCTTTCGGATCGTGGAGGATCGGAAGATCCGGTGCCATAAGGCAGGAGGACACGGCGGCGAGACCTTTCTTGAAGGAATGATGAATTCCTGCAATCCGGTGCTGATCGATGTGGGGCAGCGGCTGGGCATCGATTCCTATTATCAGTATTTTGAACAGTTTGGATTGAAGGGAAAAACAGGAATCGATATTCCAGGAGAGGCATCCACCATCATGCATAAAAAGGAAAATATGGGGCCGGTGGAGCTTGCCACGGTTTCGTTCGGACAGTCCTTTCAGATCACGCCAGTTCAGCTGATCACTACGGTTTCTTCTATCATCAATGGAGGAAACCGGGTAACTCCTCACTTTGGAGTGGCGGCAAAGTCGGCAGACGGAACCTGGATGAAGCAGTTTTCCTATCCATTAGGAAACCGGATTCTGTCAGAAGAAACCAGCGGGACCATGCGGTATATTTTAGAACAGGTGGTGGCGGAAGGAAGCGGAAACAAGGCTTCTATTGAAGGCTTCCGCATCGGCGGAAAGACAGCCACTTCGGAGAAGCTGCCCAGAAGCCTGAAAAAATATATCTCGTCTTTTATCGGTTTTGCGCCGGCAGACGATCCGCAGGTGATTGCATTGATCACCATTGACGAACCGGAGGGAATTTACTACGGCGGAACCATCGCTGCCCCGGTGATCGGAGATTTATTCCGGAATATTCTTCCCTTTCTGGGAATCAAAGAAACCGGACTTAGCAGTTGATTATTCTGCAAAAAAGACGTATACTACTTGAGAACATCACTTTTTTTCGTGACAGGTTCCTTTTGGCTGCAGAATATCTACATAAGAATTTGAGGTGTCCTATGATTAATGAAACGATTTTAGCCATCATTATAGCATTTGCCATCAGCGCGATTTTATGCCCGGTGGTGATCCCCTTCCTGCATAAACTGAAATTCGGCCAGCAGGTCCGGGAGGAGGGGCCGCAGGCTCATTTAAAAAAGCAGGGAACGCCTACCATGGGCGGTCTGATGATCCTGACCAGCGTGATCATCACATCTCTGTTCTATATCCCCAGATATCCAAGGATTATTCCGGTGCTTTTTGTAACGGTGGGCTTTGGAATCATTGGTTTTCTGGATGATTATATTAAGATCGTGATGAAGCGGTCGGAGGGACTGAACCCGCGGCAGAAGATCCTGGGCCAGCTTGTAATCACCGGGATTTTTGCCTGGTATCTGGTAACCAGCGGCGAGGTAGGAACGGGAATGCTGATTCCCTTTACCGGCGGCTTTGCAGACGGCATGTATCTGGAGCTTGGAATTTTATTTGTTCCGGCTGTGTTCTTTATTGTGCTGGGGACCGATAACGGAGTAAATTTCACCGATGGCTTAGACGGGCTGTGCACCAGTGTTACTATTTTGGTAGCTACCTTTTTGACCATTGTTTCCCTGGGCGAGGGCAGCGGCATCAGTCCGATCACAGGTGCTGTGGTAGGAAGTCTTCTGGGCTTTCTGCTGTTTAATGTGTATCCGGCTAAGGTGTTTATGGGAGATACGGGATCTCTGGCTCTGGGCGGCTTCGTGGCTTCCAGCGCATTTATGCTGCAGATGCCGTTATTTATCGTTATTATCGGATTTATTTACCTGATCGAGGTGCTGTCGGTTATTATCCAGGTGACCTATTTTAAGAAGACCGGCGGCAAGCGTATCTTTAAGATGGCTCCCATCCATCATCATTTTGAACTGTGCGGATGGTCGGAGACCAGAGTGGTTGCAGTGTTTGCCATCGTTACGGCGATTCTATGCCTGGTGGCGTACTTAGGATTATAGGAGGGTGTTAGCTTGAGCAGTCAGAAGGTATTAGTAGCAGGTACCGGCATCAGCGGTATTGCAGCAGCGAAGCTTTTATTGGCCATGGGCGGCGAGGTGGTGCTCTATGACGGCAATGAAAAGCTGGATGAAAACCAGTTGAAGGCAAAGTTTGAGGACAGCCAGAATGTATCGGTAGTGCTGGGGGAGTTAAAGCGCACAGATCTTCTGGGGGTAGAGCTCTGCATCATCAGCCCCGGGATTCCGCTGGAGGCTCCTTTTGTGGCAGTGATCGATGAGGCAAAGATTCCCATTTGGGGAGAGATCCAGTTAGCCTATCACTGTGCCAAGGGCCGTCTGGCTGCCATCACCGGAACCAATGGAAAAACCACCACCACAGCTCTTACCGGTCAGATCATGAAGGATTATTTCCACAGCGTATTTGTGGTGGGAAATATTGGAATTCCTTACACAGAGGTAGCGCTGGATACCACGGAAGACTCGGTAACGGTAGCGGAGGTTTCCAGTTTCCAGTTGGAAACGATCATGGATTTCCATCCTCAGGTCAGCGCCATCTTAAATATTACACCGGATCATCTGAATCGTCATGGCACCATGGAGCGTTACATTGCAGTGAAAAAGAGCATTGCCATGAATCAGACCGAAGAGGATACCATTGTATTAAACTACGATGATGCAGTGCTGAGAAGCTTTGGCCGGAAGGAAACGGAAGCGCCTAAGGAGCCGGAAGAGGATGCACAGGTGACACCGCCTGCAGACGGGGAATTGACCGATCCTGCTGCAGCCCAGGGAGCGCCGGAAGAGAAAGCGGACTCCGAAGAGAGCACAAAGCCGGAGGAGAAACATGAGCCGGAAGAAAAGGCAGCAGATCCGGGGATTTTGGATATTGAACTGAAGGCAAAAGTAATCTTTTTCAGCAGCCGCAGCCAGCTGAGCCAGGGACTGTATCTGGATGGCGATGAGATTATCTGGAGCCATGGCGGGATTCGGGATGTTGTGGTAAATGTTCATGACTTAAAGCTGCTGGGCCGTCATAATTATGAGAATGTGATGGCAGCGGCTGCCATCGGCCTGACCATGGGAGTGCCCTTAGCTTCGATTCAAAAGACGGTTACAGCATTCCAGGCAGTGGAGCATCGGATCGAATTTGTGGCAGAGCGTTACGGCGTAAAATATTACAATGATTCCAAGGGAACCAATCCCGATGCGGCGATTCAGGCAGTCCGGGCTATGCCGGGACCGACGATCTTGATCGCCGGAGGCTACGACAAGCACAATGAATATGATGAGTGGATTGAATCCTTTGAAGGCAAGGTGAAATATCTGGTGCTCATCGGACAGACCCGGGATAAGATCGCACAATGTGCCAGAGAGCATGGTTTTACCGATATCATGTATGCTGAGGATATGCTGGAGGCGGTAAAGGTCTGCGCATCCTACGCCAATATGGGAGAGAATGTCCTGCTGAGTCCGGCCTGTGCCAGCTGGGGCATGTTTAAGAATTATGAGGAAAGGGGACGCATCTTTAAGGAATGTGTGCGGAGCCTTTAATTTGCGGCGCAGCAGGGCTGCCTGGCTCACTGCTTCGCGGAAATAAAAGAGAGGAGGATACTGCATGGCAAAACAGCAGAGAACAGGGAAATCCGGACAGCAGGCCGTGAGAAATCAGCAGAGGCAGCCAAATTCTCAGACAACCAGAAGTCAGCAGGGCCAGCGAAGTCCCCAGGCGGCCAGAAGCCAGCAGGGTCAACGGAACTCTCAGGCGGCC
>JAUNOF010000193.1 GCA_030537215.1 Lachnospiraceae bacterium | reverse complement strand
ATGTATACTTTTGACGATTATGTAAATATTATTGCTGAGCTTCGGTCAGACCACGGCTGTCCGTGGGATCGGGCGCAGACCTTTGAGTCACTAAAGAAGTGTTTAGCAGATGAAGCGGAGGAGGTCTATCAGGCAATTGATCATCAGGATATGGAAAACTTATGCGAGGAGCTGGGGGATGTGTTGCTGCAGGTGATGCTGAACAGCCAGATCGCCAGTGAACTGGGAGCCTTTACCATCCATGATGTGATTGACGGAGCCTGCCGGAAGATGATACGCCGTCATCCTCATGTATTCGGGGACGCGAAGGCCCAGTCGCCGGAGGAAAGTCTGGATCTGTGGAATGAGATCAAGAGACAGGAAAAAGAGGCCAAAAGGGCGGCAGCAGAGGCAGCAAAAAAGGACTGATGGAAAAAGCCTCGAAAAGCCTGGGAAAAACGCGAAAATCCTTGACAAAAGGAATAGAAACGGATATAAATGATAAGGTACACAATTTTAGGTCGCGGGGAGCCGGTTTTCTTTTGACATGAGATATGATCTGTTTCCGATACCCCGTCAGTAGATCAGGAGGAAAATCATGAACAAGACTGAATTAATCGCAGCAGTAGCTGAAAAGGCAGAGATTTCTAAGAAGGATGCAGAGAAGGCTCTGAAGGCTTTCACTGATGTAGTAGCAGAAGAGTTAGTAAAGGGCGAGAAAGTACAGTTAGTAGGCTTCGGTACGTTCGAGGTTTCTGAGAGAGCAGAGAGAGAAGGAAGAAATCCAAAGAGCGGCGAGCCGATGACCATTGCAGCTTCCAAGAGCCCGAAGTTCAAAGCTGGCAAGGCTTTAAAGGATATGGTGAACGCATAATTTATGAGACTGGACAAGTTTCTGAAGGTATCCCGTCTGATCAAGCGGCGCACGGTGGCAAATGAAGCCTGCGACGCAGGACGGGTCTTGGTAAATGACAAGCCTGCGAAGGCATCTCTCAATGTAAAAGAGGGAGATGTGATCGAGATTCAGTTCGGCACCAAGTCAGTAAAGGTAGAAGTGCTGGATGTGCAGGAAACGGTAAAGAAGGACGAAGCGAAAGAGCTATATCGGTATTTATAGAAGATATAGGAGAAGCTCTGCATCGTCTTACAGAATTCATTTTTAACAGGCATAAATATTGGAACCTCCTAATATACTGAATTAAGTTTGGTATATCAGGAGGTTTTTTGATGGAAGAAAGAATCGGCGGACGTCCCCATCGGGTGATGATGGAGGACCGGGGAAAGATGAGCATCACCGGGATCGTGGATGTGGTTTCCTTTGATGAGAATCAGGTGGTGCTGGATACGGATAAAGGGCTTTTGACTATAAAGGGGAAGGATCTGTGCGTCAGTCGGCTGACCCTGGATAAAGGAGAGGTGGATGTAGATGGACAGGCTGACAGCCTGGTATACAGCTCCAATGAGGCGCTGAGGAAGGCCGGTGAATCTTTGCTTTCCAGACTGTTTAAATAAGCGTAACTGTGAGGGTACTGAACCGTTACGAAAGAGCGTGATTTGAGGCAGGTGAATGGTATGGAAGCGATAAGTGATGAAATCTGCAGTCAGGCAGTGCTTCTTCTTGGCTGTGTGGGGCTGGGGGGCTGGCTGATGTTCTGCTACGATATTCTCAGGGTCAGCCGTCTGGTGTTTTCAAGGCCAAGCTGGCTGATCAGCCTGGAGGATCTGGGTTACTGGATCTATGTAAGTCTCTCGGCCTTTTCCTTGCTGTACCGGCAGAATGACGGGATCCTGCGAGGATATGTAATCGCGGGAATGTTTCTGGGAATGGTAAGCTATGACAGGATCATCAGCAGAAATGTAATGAAGTTCTTGCAAAAATGGTTGGGGCGTATTAAAATAAATTATAATAAGTGGAAGTGTTCTCGAAAGAAAGTTTACATAAAAAGTGGTGATGCAGATGAAGACCAGAAAAAGGCAGTCCCAGATGCACAGGCGGGACAAGTGGGGGAACAAGATGGCTCTGGTGGGCGTTACAGTGGTGGTGATGAGCCTGGCTGTAGTGGTCAATCTAAAGGGCGCCTCCTTAAGAGAAAAGGATCTGGAGTATCAGGTTAAGGAAGAAAACCTGCAGGCGCAGAAGGCAGAGGAAGAGCAGCGCAAGGCGGAGCTGGAAGAGCGGAAGATCTATGTTCAGACAAAGCAGTATATTGAAGAGGTGGCGAAGGAGAAGCTGGGACTGGTCAATCCGGATGAAATCCTGTTAAAACCCATTGAAGGCCAGTAATGATTTTCCTCCCATCCGCATATAATCTTTCTGAGTGTACCCAAAGAGTGGATACTGGTACGAAAGAGGATATGCGGATGGGAGGGATTTTTTGTGCTGTTTCAGGGACGGAATCAGAAGCGTCTGGATATGGCAGATGTGAATGTATATACAGCAGCCAGACTGGGGGATATGGCGTCCTCCTTAAAGCGGCTGGCGCAGTCGTTTACAGAAGAGATCGACGGCAGGCATTTGACAAGAGAGGACGGAGCGGCAGCCATGCAGACGGCGGCGGCCATGGTGTGCGGCAGCTGCAGCCGGTGCAATCTGTATCAGGACAGCGCAAGGGAGGACAGCTATTATCTGTACTATCTTCTGCGGGCCTTTGAGGTCCACGGAGCTGTGCGGATGGAGGACATGCCCCTTTTGTTCCGCCAGACCTGCTTTCACAAGGAGCGGTATCTGAATCAGTTAAACAGCAGCCTGGGGCGTGCCACCATGAATCTGTCCTGGAAGAATCGCTTTTTGGAGAGCCGGGATGCGGTCATCGTGCAGTTTCGGGAACTGGCGGCGATCATAGAGGAATTTTCCAGGCAGATGGAGCAGGCGGTGGACATTACAGGGGAGAAGGAGCAGGCGGTGAAGAAGGCTTTCCGCAGGCGCCACATGCTGGTGGAAAATATGCTGGTGCTGGAGTACGAGAATAAGCAGCGGGAGGCGTATCTGACCATGCGGACCACCCACGGAGCCTGCCTGACTGCCAGAGAAGCGGCCAATGTGCTGGGACAGGCCATGGGGAAGCAGCGGTGGAACCCGGCTAAGGACAGCAAGGCGATTGTCACCAGGCAGTCGGGAACGCTGCGGTTCGTGGAGGAGGGAAAATATCAGATGCTTTGGGGCATTTCCAGGACCCCTAAGGCCGGTGAGCAGGTGTCGGGAGATAATTACACCTTTTTTAAGAATCTGGAGGGACAGGTGATTATGAGCCTGGCAGACGGCATGGGAAGCGGGGAGCAGGCCTGCCGGGAAAGCGGCCGGATCATTGATTTGACGGAGCAG
Organism: Lachnospiraceae bacterium; assembly: GCA_030537215.1. Taxonomy (GTDB): domain Bacteria; phylum Bacillota; class Clostridia; order Lachnospirales; family Lachnospiraceae; genus Caccovicinus. The sequence continues at coordinate 1,804 of JAUNOF010000193.1, read as the reverse complement.
CTGATGGAGACCGGATTCAGCGCCAGAGCCTCCCTGAAGCTGGTGAATACGGTGCTTCTGCTGGCTGGAAGGGAGCAGCATCCGGCAGCCGTAGACCTGATCTGTGTGGATTTAAATACCGGCGTTCTGGAGGCGATGAAGCTGGGGGCGGCAGCGTCCTTTGTGATGGGCCAGGACGGCGTGGAGCTTCTGGAAGCAGGGGATGTGCCGATCGGAATCTTAAATCCCATTGAGCCGGTTCTAATGTCGAAAAAGCTGTGGGACGATGACCGGGTAGTCATGGTCAGCGATGGCGTTTTAGATGCGCTTCCGGGGGAGGAGAAGGAGCAGGTATTGAAGGAGTTTCTGATCGCTCTTCCTCAGGGGCGGCCGCAGGAGATCGCAGACCAGGTGATGCAGTTTGCATTGTCCTCTGGCGGAGGGGCAAGAGATGATATGACTGTGCTTGTGGCAGGAATCTGGGAGCGGAAGTGATCCTGAAAGTATCTGGATAGTTGCTGGCAAAGTAACCGTTCAAGGTATCTGAACTGTTGCCCGGCAAAAGTGCCAGGGTGTAAAAAGGTCGAAATAGTATTTGCATCTTTTACAATAGATGGTATATGATAGAGATAACGATACAATTAGAGAAAGAGAAGGAGGGGACAGATGAGGAGACGGGTGGAAGCGTTTATCCAGAAGCAGGGGCTGCTGCAGCCGGGAGACCGGGTGCTGGCGGCCGTATCCGGAGGGGCAGATTCGATCTGCCTTCTGCATGTGCTGAATCAGATGCGGGAGAGCTGGGAGCTGGAGATTCGGGCAGTTCATATTAATCACGGACTTCGGGGGAAGGAAGCAGATAGGGATGAAGCCTTTACTGCCGAATTTTGCGGCAGGCTTTCCATACCATGCAGCCTGCGAAGGATTGACGTAAAGGAGCTGGTGGAGGAGCAGGGACTTTCGGAGGAGGAGGCTGCCAGAAATCTGCGTTACCAGGTGCTGGAGGAGGAAGCGGCCGACTGGGAGGCGCAGTGCGGCCGGCCGGTGCGGATCGCGGTAGCGCATCACGGGGATGATAATGCGGAAACCATTCTCCATAACCTGTTCCGGGGAAGCGGGCTGAAGGGCCTGGGAGGTATTTGGCCGGCGAGGGGCAGACTGATCCGGCCTCTCCTTACGGTGACGCGGGAAGAAATCCTGAATTATCTGGCGGAAGAAGGGGTATCCTATTGTGTGGATTCCACCAACCAGTCAGAGGAATATACCAGAAACCGGCTGCGCCATAAGATCATGCCGCTGATCTGCTCGGAGATTAACAGCCGGGCAGCAGAGCATATCCTGCAGGCAGCGGAGCGGATGCACCAGGCAGATGAATATCTGGAGCGGCAGGCGGCGCTGTGGCTGAAGCAGTATGGAACCCAGGAAAGAAAGCGGCAGGCAGATGGGAAAACCGGCAGGCAGCAGGGGCGGCAGCCAGGAGAAGAAGGGAAGGACGATGGCCAGCTTCTCCGTTCCGGGGCAGATGCGGGAGCGCTGTCTAAAGAACCGGTTATTATACAGACCTATGTGATCCGGCAGATGATCGGCGACCTGACTGGCTCCAGAAAGGACTTGACCAGCGTACATGTGGAAGGCGTGAGGGAGCTTCTGGAAAAGCAGGCGGGAAAACAGGCGGATCTTCCTTATGGGCTGGCAGCGCGGCGGACCTATGATTATCTGTGGATCGAAAAAAAGCGCGCCGAGGAAACGGTAGGATGGAATGAGAAACAGCCTCCAAAGGTGGAATTTGAGACATTTTCCTGGCAAAAAGGGATGAAAATTCCAGAAA
>JAUNOF010000192.1 GCA_030537215.1 Lachnospiraceae bacterium | reverse complement strand
TTGTTCCCAAAGAGATACTTGCTATTTTGTGATTTTATGCTATATTTTAAGAGGAACGTTATTCGCAGGAAAACGCATCCTTGATTTTGAGGTATTTGATTTCGCATGGCAATGCATGGAGTGCTGACCCAGGATGGGCGGCAACTTTTCAATTTGCAGCGCTTCTTTGCGTGCAGGTACAAGATTCAAATTTTTTTGATTCGGATATTTTTCAAGAAGATATCCATGCTCTGCGTTTTCTGAAATCGTTCTTAATCGATAGATATCCCCAAAATAAACTCTGAAAAGCAGGGGACACGCCTGTTTCAGGTGCGCCGTTTTATCAGAAAAAAGGAGAGAAAGATGAAGAACAGCAACTCAACACACACACTCTACATGGTAGAGCTGGCACTCATGGTAGCCATCATTTTTGTTATGGCGTTTACTCCTCTTGGCTATCTGCGGACTCCCGGATTGTCCATTACATTCCTGACTGTTCCCGTAGCAGTAGGAGCGATCATCCTGGGACCAAAGGGCGGGGCGATCTGCGGGCTGGCCTTCGGAATTACCAGCTTTATGCAGGCATTTGGAGGCGGAGCATTTGCTACCATGTTATTCAGCATCAATCCTGTTGGCACGGCAATTACCTGTATCGTGCCCCGTATTCTGGAAGGGTGGCTCTGCGGATTGGTTTTCGCGGCAGCGAAGAAGCTTTCAAAGAATGGCTCTTATTTTATTGGAAGCCTGGCATGCCCCTTGCTGAATACCTTGCTTTTTATGAGTACCCTTGTGTTGATTTTTTATAATACGGATTATATCCAGGGCTTTGTAGAAACCCTGGGAGTATCCAATCCTTTTATGTTTGTGGTTGCCTTTGTAGGGGTCCAGGGACTGATCGAAGCAGTTGCCTGTACTGTGATCGCCAGCGTGGTTTCCCGTACCCTGGCGCTGGCATTGAAAATGGGATAACAGATAAAAGCTCTGTTCAAAATCCGCCGTGAAGCCGGCGGCAGGAACAGGGCTTTCTTTAAAAAAGGAGGAAAAGCATATGGAAGAACAGAAGAGAATAATCCGGGAGATCCCGATCACAGAGATAAAAGGCCTGCGGATCGGCAATGCACAGGATCAAGTAGCGATGACCGGCGTTACCGTACTGTTGTTTGACAAGGGAGCGAAGGTAGGCGTGGATATCAGCGGAGGCGGTCCGGCTTCCAGAGAAACGCCGCTGGCTCTGCCTCTCACTGCGGATAATCCGGTTAATGCCATCGTCCTGTCCGGCGGCTCCGCCTTTGGCCTGGCGGCCGGGGACGGAGTCATGCGGTATCTGGAGGAACGCAGCATCGGCTATGAGACAGGCTTTGCCAAAGTTCCGCTGGTGTGCCAGTCTTGTATTTATGATCTGGGCTCCGGACGCGGGGACATTCGTCCGGATGCAGCTATGGGCTATGCAGCCTGTGTGGATGCAGAAAAAAATGAGCCCTCCTGCGGCAGTGTGGGCGGCGGTACCGGAGCCACAGTAGGAAAACTCTGCGGTATGGGACGTTCCTCTAAGTCAGGCTTAGGCTTTCATGCGGCAGCGATTGGTGACCTTCAGATGGCAGCGGTAGTGATCGTAAATGCGGTGGGGGATATCATTAACCCAAAAACAGGAGAAAAGCTGGCTGGATTGCGGACAGAGGATGGAAGAGGTTTTGGAGACTCCTGCCAGGAGCTGTATCAGCTGAGCCAGAGGAAGGATCTGTTCGTCAGCAACACCACCATCGGGGCGATCGTGACAAATGGCAGATTCTCTAAGGCAGAGATGAGCAAGATCGCTTCCATGGCCCGGAACGCTTATGCCCGCTGCATCAATCCAGTGGGAACTATGGCAGATGGAGACACGATTTATGCAGCATCTATTGGAAAGCAGGAAGCGGATATTAATATGGCCGGAACGCTGGCTGCAGAGGTGATGGCAGAGGCAATCATAAAGGCAGTACAGGCGGCGAAGGGCTGATAAGAGGCAAATTTTATACATAATCCCACCCAAGCTCACATAGGTTGGAAGTAGCTGATCTGGTGTACGGATACGATGGAATTTCAACGGATAGAATCGTGTCAGCATACTGGAACATGATTTCTGAAATGAAATTGGCGATAACTGTTCAGCAGGTCTGCGCAGGGTCTGCCCCAGCGAAGCGAGGGCACTGAACGGTTACAATTGCCGAAGAAATGCAAGGGGGGATTGTCCATGACCATGAATGATAGATACGAGGAGGTTTTGAAGCAGTATGCCCTTCAAATTAAATCTGTGCGGAAAGGGCGCGGCGCCTGGATTTGTGAAACGGATCAGGGAATGAAAAGTCTGAAGGAGTATCAGGGCACGATCCGGCGTCTGGAATTTGAGGATCAGGTATTAAGCCAGTTAAAAGGCAGGAATGGTCTGGCGGCGGACCAGTATATTCGAAATATGGAAGGCAGTCTGTTAAGCACCTGTGAGGACGGAACGCGTTTTGTGCTGAAGGACTGGTATGGCGACCGGGAATGCAGCCTTAGAGACAGCCGGGAGGTATGTCTGGCGGTAACTACCATCGCCTTGCTCCACAAGTATTTAAGGGAAATTCCCTATCAGGAGGAGTGGGCTATGGGATCGATTCTTCCCAGTTTGGCCAGCGCGGATATGGAACGCCACAACCGGGAGCTGAAGCGGGCCAGAACATACATACGGGGGAAACGGAAGAAATCTGACTTTGAGCTGTGTGTGATGAAAAGTTTTGATGGATTTTTTTCGCAGGCGAAAGAAGCGGCAGAGGGGATTGCCGGTATGTGGGAGCTGGGAAAGGAACCCAGACTTCTGTGCCATGGAGATTTGGATCATCATCATGTGCTCATGGGAGAGGGATACGTGGCAGTGGTGGAGTATAACCGGCTTCATCTGGGGCTTCAGATGGAGGATCTGTATCGTTTTATGAGGAAGGCTATGGAAAAGCATAACTGGTGCCTGCGGTTAGGAATGGATATGCTGGAGGCATACGAAAGAGTTCTGCCATTAAGGAGGGAGGATCGGAAATGTCTGTATTATCTGTTCCTTTATCCGGAAAAATACTGGAAGCAGATCAACTACTATTTTAATGCCAATAAGGCCTGGATCCCGGAGCGGAACATGGATAAGATCATCAGCCTGCAGCAGCAGGAGGGGGAGAGGAAGGGATTCCTGAAATTGCTGCAGGAGGAGCAGGGAAGATGATGGTTTGGAGTAACAGTTCAAGGTATCTGAACTGTTACGGTTTGGATGCAGAATACAGAAGGAAAAAAGAGGAAAATTATCGGTTCAAAGGAGTAAATGAATTGACATCATTCCCGGAAAGAGTTATATTAATAAGTGAAAAAAATCAGATAAATCAAAAATAATTCGGGGGTGTTGACAATGTATCAGGATGATTACAAGCGCTGGCTTGCAGCAGATCTGGAGGATGCAGATTTAAAGCCTGAACTGGCTAAAATCGAAGGTAATGATGATGAGATCAAGGACCGTTTTGCTGTTGCATTAAAATTTGGTACAGCCGGCTTGCGCGGTGTATTAGGAGCGGGCACAAACCGCATGAACATTTATGTTGTACGCCAGGCAACTCAGGGACTTGCCAACTGGGTAAAGACTCAGGGCGGCAGCCAGACAGTTGCCATCAGCTATGACAGCCGCTTAAAGAGCGACATCTTTGCAAAGACAGCTGCCGGCGTGCTTGCAGCAAACGGAATTCATGTAAGGATTTATGATGCGCTGATGCCGGTTCCTGCTCTTTCCTTTGCAACCCGCTACTACAACTGCAATGCAGGTATCATGGTAACAGCATCCCATAATCCTGCAAAGTATAACGGCTACAAGGCATATGGGCCGGATGGCTGCCAGATGACCGATGACGCGGCTGCAATTGTTTATGCAGAGATCTTAAAGACAGATGTTCTGGAAGGTGCAAAGTATATTTCCTTCGCAGAAGGCGTAGAGAATGGAATGATTCGTTTTGTGGGCGATGACTGCAAGAAGGCTCTTTATGAGGCCATTGAGTCCCGCCAGGTTCGTCCCGGCCTGTGCAAGACCGCAGGACTGAAGCTGGTTTACAGCCCCTTAAATGGTTCCGGCCTGGTTCCGGTTACTCAGGTGTTAAATGATATTGGTATTTCTGATATTACCATTGTTCCGGAGCAGGAGTATCCAAACGGCTACTTTACCACCTGCAGCTACCCGAATCCGGAGATTTATGCTGCTCTGGAGCTTGGATTGAAGCTTGCAGAGGAGACTGGTGCAGATCTGATGCTGGCTACCGACCCGGATGCAGACCGCGTTGGTATTGCCATGAAGTGCCCGGACGGCACCTATGAGCTGGTAAGCGGCAATGAGATGGGCGCTCTGCTTCTGGATTATATCTGTGCAGGACGTATTGAGAAGGGCACCATGCCGGAGAAACCGGTAGCTGTGAAGTCCATCGTTTCCACCCCTCTTGCCGATGCCATTGCTGCTCACTATGGTGTTGAGATGCGCAACGTTTTAACCGGCTTTAAGTGGATCGGCGATCAGATCGCCGGACTGGAGGCCGCAGGTGAGGTTGACCGGTTCATCTTCGGTTTCGAGGAGAGCTATGGTTACCTGGCGGGCCCCTATGTACGTGATAAGGATGCTGTCATCGGCTCTATGCTGATTTGTGAGATGGCAGCTTATTACCGCAGCATCGGAAGCTCCATCAAGCAGCGTCTGGAGGAGATCTATGCAGAGTACGGCCGCTATCTGAATAAGGTAGACAGCTTTGAATTCCCAGGCCTGACCGGTATGGACAAGATGGCCGGCATCATGCAGGGACTGCGTGACAACCCGCCAACCGAATTTGCCGGATATCAGGTAGAGAAGGTTATGGACTATCAGAAGCCGGAAGAGACTGGTCTTCCAGCAGCAAATGTTCTGATCTATTCCCTGGCAGGCGGCGCTACCGTTGTAGTTCGCCCATCCGGTACCGAGCCGAAGATCAAAACCTACTTTACAACATTAGGTAAGAATCTGGAAGAGGCACAGGCACAGAAGGATGCACTGGCAGAAGCATTAAAGCCGATTCTGGCATAATATGATGATATCAGGGGCAAAAGGTCGGAAATCTGATGCAAGCTTGCTTGCAAGA
>JAUNOF010000191.1 GCA_030537215.1 Lachnospiraceae bacterium | reverse complement strand
GTATCTGCGGCGAGCACGGCGGAGATCCGTCTTCCGTAGAGTTCTGCCACAAGATCGGTCTGGATTATGTATCCTGCTCACCGTTCCGTGTGCCGATTGCACGTCTTGCAGCAGCACAGGCAGCAATTGCAAACAAATAATTAACCGAATGAAATTCAATTTGAGTTAATATGTAAAAGGCCCTTGTACATGATCGTGCAGGGGCCTTTTTAAAGTGCGCCTAGGGGCTGCGCGTTCTGGCCGGTTACGGTTTCTGCTATTTCTATGGGTATAGATGTTTTGTAATAGATTTTAGGTGAAATGCAGGGCTGGTAATGGTATAATAGGGATGTCGTGAGATATATTGATTATTTTTGGGCGACGCGGAGATTAATTTTGACGGGTGGAACCGTGACTGTGTGAAGAAGAGGTTTCTGAATCCTTGCTGATTACGCTTTTCTGTATTCGTGGAAACCACAGGACGATAGTAAAGCTCATACCGAAAGGTAAGAAAGTATTAAAAATAGACCGCTTGACAAAAATATAAGAAGGAGGCAGTGAAGAATGCATTTGGAGAAAGTGACTTTGAAGAATTATACGGCATTTGATGATTTAGAGATTGATCTACAGCCTGGTATTAACCTCCTTGTGGGTGACAACGGTGCCGGAAAAACGTCGGTATTGGATGGAATCGCTGTAGCGTTAGGTGGCCTTTTTGTGAACGTGGAGGGAGTAAGCGCAAGAAATATCATGAAGGATGATGTCCACATGGTAGTAAATGCAATGGGAGATGCTTCTACAACAATTTCTTATTGTGAGCCTGTATCAGTTGGATGTGTTTTTAAGGTTGATGATAAGGAATTCAACTGGAGCCGCATCAAAGAAGAGATGTCTTCTACGCATACCAAGACAGATAATAAGAGTGCGTCTCTGTGGATGAAGAAAATTACAAATCAGCCGGATACAAATTTGCCGCTCTTGAGTTTTCAAAGTGCAGCCAGAGTATGGAAAGTAAAAAGAGGCGATTTCGGAAGTGAGGCAAAGAGAAGGCTGGATGACAGGCGTTGCGGTTATATCGGGTGTCTGGATCAATCTATGGATGTAAAAGCAATCCAGCAGTGGTATATGAAGCAGGAGCATACTGCTTTTATTAAGGGAAAGAGCATTCGCGAGTATGAGAACTTTAAGAGCATTATTTCCGGCTTTATGAAAGAAATCAATGAACTGAGCGAAGTACCAACGGTTTATTATTCAAGACAGTTTGAAGAACTTGTCTATGCTGACCAGAATCAGGAGATTGCAGTCTCTAAGCTGAGTGCAGGATATCAGTCACTTTTATGGATGGTTATGGATCTGGCATACAGAGTATGTATTCTTAATCCTGAATTAGAGGATAAAACTGAGATCCAGGGTGTGGTGCTTATTGATGAAATAGATATGCACCTTCATCCGAAGTGGCAGTGGAATATTATCAAAGCATTAAGTGCAGCATTTCCTAATGTGCAGTTTATCATTACCACACATTCACCAATCGTGATCTCATCTGCTAAGGAGGCTAATTTAATTTTCCTTGATGGCAAGAAGAAGGTGAAGTACCTTCCAGAGTGTTATGGATTTGCTGTAGAGGATGTGCTTCAATACAGACAGGAAAGTGTCCCAAGACCAAAGATTGTTCAGACTATTGTTGACGAGATTGATGAGGCTTTGGATGATGATGAATTTGATATTGCAGAGCAGGCTTTAGGTAAGCTTAAGGCTGTGTTGGGAGAGGAAAATCAGGAATATAAGTATTTGGCAGGCAGAGTAAAAGACGCAAAATTAGTTTGGGAGTGTCAGGAATGATATATATTTCAAAGAAAGGATTGCCGGGATCTGTAAAAGGACAGATTATCAGTCTCCGGAAAAGTGATAGATGGAAAAGAATTCCAGGCAATGATACGAAGGCCATCAGAAGCATATTTGACAATGAGTTTCCAAAAGCCGAGGTAAAAAGATTTTTAATACACGAGCAACATGGTCTCTGTGCTTATTGTATGCGAAGAATAAGAGACGATGGACATTCTAGGGTGGAGCATTTTGTTCCGCTCAGTAAAGATAAGGACAAAGCAATTGATTATGAAAACATGCTTGGTGTATGTGATGGATCTGAGCAGATTATAGGACGCACAGAGAATTTGCTTTGTTGTGATGCCCGCAAAGGCGAAGAAGAAATTTATACCAATCCGCTGGATAAGACTCAGATGGATAAGATTGCATATGATAAGAGAGGCAGAATTTTTACGAATCCTTTAGATGCGAATATGGAAAAGGACATTAATGAGGTTTTACTTTTAAATGGAGAAGTAGAGCCTGGCAGAGAAAGCTTTGATCCTTCTACTGAGTTTATCAGAGGACGAAGAGATGCATATTTAAGAGCCAATAATATGCTTGATAGTCTGGGAAGAAAATGTTCTTCTGCTGCAGTGAAGCGAATCATTGATAGAATTCAGAGCGAAGAAATACAGGATGAGTATGTTGGTGTTATTCTGTTCAGATTAAATAAAAAATACAAGTCTCTTGTGAGGCAGGGATTATAAAATCGGGAATAACAGCAACTGGCATCAAAGCGACAGAGCAAAATTTGGAAAATTTCTCAAATGACGAATAGGAAGGAGCAGGAAAACCTATGATAGAATTTGCGCGGCCGGAGGATGAAGCTTTTGTTTACCGGCTAATTTGTGACCTGGAAGAGGCGGATCTGGACAGAGGCAGCTTTGGACAGGTTTATGAGGAATATTTAACTCGTTCGGATATATATTGTCTGGTCTGGCGGGAGGCTGGAGAAGCGGCGGCCGTTCTTGCGATGCGGGTCGGTCCTGCCCTTTCAAGAGCGGGGAAGGTGGCGGAGATCACGGAGCTTGTGGTAAAACAGACGCTGCGCTCCAAGGGAATCGGCCATCAGCTGTTTTTGCGGGCACAGATGATTGCCAAGGAGGAGGGCTGTGCCCGCCTGGAGGTGGACAGCAACCAGAAGCGTGTGGATGCCCACCGGTTTTATGAGCGGGAAGGAATGAGAAAAACACATTTCAAGCTGGTGAAAAGTCTGTAAAAACTTCTCACAAAGACTTTTCCTTATAAAAATTTCTTATAAAAACGAATAGATACCTTCATATGATTTCAGCTCATTCCGAAGGAGCGTCAGGAAATGATCGATCAGCGGGCGTTTTTGGCCGTGGCAGGTGAGATAGTAGATGATTTCATCCTCCGGTCCTTCCTCCAACCGGCAGATGTGCATGTTCCCGCCGCGGAGTCTGCCTGCAACAATCAGGGGAGCAACGGCAAAATAATCGTCTGTCAGAAATTCTTCCAGCAGTGACATCTGGTCCAGCAAAACCTTGGGGTAGATGGTTACATCAAACCAGTGTTCATGCCAGGCGTCAAATTCCGGATTCCAGGGCAGACGGATCTCTTTGCGGGGGTCAAGCCGGGACGGGTGGATCGTTTCTATGGAATCCCATGCCGGGCCGCCGATCAACACGAAGGGCTCACGGAAGGCGGGAGTCGTGGTTACGGTTTTGTGATACATATCGTCTGAGATCAGGGCAATATCAATCAGCCCGCTTGCCACATAGTCATAAGCCTCATAGGAATGATAATTGTGGAAGCAGAGGTTATAAGGGGACTCTTCTGCGATGATCCGGCGGAAGACATTGGGCAGCAGATAGGTACTGATGCTTCCGACGGATGAAACATTCAGCACCGGCTTCTGTTTTAATGTGGAGATGGCAAGGGCCTCCCGGTAAATTAGGTTCCACTTTTCTGCCACAGAGATAAATGCCTGTCCTTCCGGTGTCAGGGTGATCGACCGGATTCCTTTGTTGCGGAGAAAAAGCTGGTACCCAAGTTCCTCCTCCAAAGCGCGGATTCTCCGGCTGAGGGCCGGCTGGGTCACGTAAAGCTGTTCCGCCGCCGCAGAGATACTGCCAGTCTTTATTATCGTAAGAAAGGCTTCTAATTCTAAACGAGTCATGAAAATCTCCTTTCGGAAATCCAAATATAAATATTTGTTTATATTATATAGAGAAAACAGGCATTAGTCAAACAGCCTCTTCTGCGTTAAAGTAAAACCTGAAAAAGATAAAGCAGAACAAGAAACTGCTGCAGCCGGGCGGATGGACGCTTGACGGCAGCGAAGCGCAGAGGGGAAAAGGCAATGGATACTAAATTAAAAACAGCAAATATACCGTGCTATTTTGTGAAAAGCAGTCGGAAAACCGGAGAAAAGCCATCGGGTGAGAACACTGCAGGCCGGGAAAACCCGCTGCTTACAGGCAATATACGCAATCAGCTGATACGGCTGGCAGTGCCGCTGCTGCTGGGCAATATTCTGCAGCAGTGTTATCATATTGTAGATTCTTTGATGATCGGACGTTTTGTGGGACTGGAGGCATTTGCGGCGATCGGTGTGGCAGGGACGGTGATGAACCTGCTGATCTTTGTTATGGAGGGCTTCTGCACCGGCCTTTCGGTGGTATTTTCCATGTATTACGGCAGCGGAAATCTGAAAAAATTCCGGGAGGAGGTATTTGTGGCCATTGGGTTCGGCAGCGGGGCAGCGGTCCTTTTAAGTGTTGTCTTCCTGGCTGTTTTAAGGCCCATTCTGGTGCTGATGCGGACGCCGGAAAATCTGCTTCCTTATGTAATTGATTATCTGTGGATCATTGCCGCCGGCCTGATTACCGCTTATTTTTATAATTTGTTTTCTGCTGTGCTCCGGGCAGTGGGAAATACAAAAGCTGCCCTGTGCTGCCTGTTTGCGGCTACAGTGATGAATGTGTGTCTGGATTATGTTTTTGTCGCAGAGGCAGGAATGGGAATAGCAGGAGCGGCCTGGGCGACAGTGATTTCCCAGGCGGCGGCAGCAGCGGGATGTTTTCTGTTTCTATGCCGTGTGCATGGTGAGCTGATCTGCACCAGAAAGGACCTGGGCTTTCACAGGGAGCTGCTGGGAAAAACCGTTCGCTTTGGATTTTCCTCGGCACTGCAGAATTCCAGCCTTTATATCGGGAAAATGCTGGTGCAGGGCTCTGTGAATCTGCTGGGAACTCCGGGAATTGCGGCATTTACGGCAGCATCCCGTCTGGAGGGCTTTGCCAATTCCTTCGGAGACAGCGGAGC
>JAUNOF010000033.1:12795-23603 GCA_030537215.1 Lachnospiraceae bacterium | reverse complement strand
AAATGTAAAAATTCCTGCCAAATGGGAGTAGTATATAGCTTATGGAAAGATGCGCAAGCATCTTTCCATAAAAGGCGCGCATTTTGCGCCGTCAATCGGATTACCGGGTTCGCGCAGCGGTTCTAATATATTTTTCCTTATCTCATGTTTCACGTGCTGCAGCGACACATCATTTATCTTCAGGTTCTGAATATTCCACATATCCCAAAGCCTGTTCTAGTGCCTCCCGCTCCTCACTGCCTAAAAGTACTTCTGTCTGCCCCATATCCACTCGTTTTAAATACAGATAGCATCCTTCTCTGCTGTGAACAGAATTTAAAACAAAACCACTGTTGGTATAATCCAGCATTGCAATTGCAAAGCTTAGATTTCCGCCCATTCCATTAAATGCATTATATCGTACTACGCCAAATTTCTGAAAAGATGCACGAATATTCCGGTTGATACTGCGAATATTATCCTTATTTGCTTTATCTTCAATCTTTAAAAGATTGATTTCTTCGATCTGTTTGATCAGAAGATCCTCTAAGGTTTCTGCATCTTTTCCCCTCATGAAGATATCATATCTGCGGTATAACTGGCTCATTCTGATCAGACAGATAATGACAGCCACAAAGAGAATCAGCGTAATAATGGCCAGCCCCAATATAATAAATCCTGGGTCCACTCCCCACTCGTTGATTATACTATTTTCCATAATGCTGTGTCTCACTCCTTGGTCATCCAATTGATTCAATCAGTTCTACTATTCGCTCCAGTTCAGATGAAGAATAATATTCTATTTCAATCCGCCCTTTATTTTTATCCTTTTGATGAATCATGACCTTTGTTCCCATGACGCCCTTCATACGTTCCTCTAAGTCCCGAAAAATAAAGCTTAGATCCCTCTCTTCCTCCTTTTCTTTTTTTTCTTTCGGAGGCTTTGACATCATCTTAACTAGTTTTTCCACCTCGCGGACACTTAATCCCTTTTCCACAATACTTTTCGCAACTTCATCCTGCTTTTTTGCATCATCAATTCCCAGCAATGCTCTGGCATGTCCGCTGCTGATTGCACCGTCGATCAGCAGCTTCTGAACCGGCTCTGCCAGCTTTAAAAGTCGAATACTGTTAGTAATGGTAGCTCTGTTTTTACCTACTCGGGAAGCGATTTCTTCCTGCTTCAAACCGAACTCCTGCATTAACTGCTGATAGGCAAATGCCTCCTCTATTGGATTAAGGTCCGCTCGCTGTACATTTTCAATCAAAGCAATTTCAACTGATTGCTGCCTGTCATACTCACGAATAATTACTGGAATCTCTTTTAGTCCAGCTATCTTAGCTGCTCTCCATCGTCTTTCTCCAGCAATGATTCGGTACATATCCCCATTTTTCTTGACCAAAAGTGGTTGTAAAATACCATATTCCTTAATAGAATCCGCCAATTCCTGTAAAGATTCTTCATCAAACTTCTTTCTGGGCTGTTCTTCACTTGGTTCTATTTTAGAAAGCTTTATAAATGTTTCACGTGAAACATCAGCGTCCCCCCCTGTGGAACTTTCCACAGTAGTATTTTGTTCTAAGTGAAATCCTGCATTTTCTGTTCTATTGTCCGCTGCCACACCTAAATGAATTGCAGATTCCATGCCTTTTCCTGTATGATCTTCTGCCTTTTCACTTCTCTTTATACTCTTTTCCTCATGAGCACCTGGAATTTCATTCTCTTTCTTTATTTGATTCGTTTCTTCAATTAAAGCTTGATCTGATTCTTTTGCAGAATGCCCTTTCTTTTTTTCTGTCGCTGTTTCATTTGCCGCTCTTACAACATCATCACCGAAGAACGCCCCAAGTCCTTTTCCTAATGCTGAACGTCTTGCCATCTCTATAACCCTTCTCCCCTGCTTATAACCTCTGCTGCTAAAAGCCGATAACTCTCTGCTCCTGTAGACCTGGAATCATATAAATTAATAGACATTCCGTGACTGGGAGCCTCTGCTAATCGAACATTTCGTGGAATAATTGTCTTATAGATATTTTGATTTAAATTACTTTTAACACTTTCCACCACTTCTAAGGAAAGATTTGTTCTAGCGTCATACATAGTAAATACAACGCCCTCCATTTCCAAAGCAGGATTCAGTTTTTTCTTTACCAAATTAATGGTTTTCATAACCTGCGTTAGTCCTTCCAATGCATAGTATTCACACTGGATTGGAACTAATACTGTGTCTGCTGCTGTCAATGCATTAATTGTCAAAAGGTTCAAGGATGGTGGACAATCGATTAAAATATAATCATACTGATCCTTTATTTCATTTAAATACTTTCTCAGCAACGACTCCTTTTCAGCCACATCTAAAAGTTCAATCTCTGCTCCGGCCAAATTTACATCTGATGGCATTACGTCCAAATGCTCTTGCACACTTTCTGTGACACACTCCTCGACTGTACACTCTCCCACCAGCAATTCATATACCGTATTATCAATATTTCCTTTTTCTAATCCTAAACCACTGGTTCCATTTCCCTGCGGGTCAAAATCTACCATTAGAACTCTCTGTCCAGCTTCAGCCAAACATGCTGACAAATTAATGGCTGTTGTCGTTTTTCCAACTCCGCCTTTTTGATTTGCAATGGCTATTACTCTTCCCATTCAATTAATTCCTCTTTTCGTTTCTGAAGATTTTTCTTTCACCTTACATTACAATCAAAGTAACTGTTCAGTATCCTCACAGTGTTACTGTTCACATGCGTTTACAGCAACTAAAAAACATGAATATCGCCTATGGTGGTCCTAAGCGCCACTGGCACTTGTCCAGGACAGACCAGAACGAAGTGTAGAGGGATTTTTGTATTTTAGTGTACTGTCTGCATTATATTTGGTGAAACTCCGTAGAATAAATTTTCATCAGAAAGGCGAAGAAGGAAAGCGATGCGGTGGCATCGTTGACCGCCGGCATCGCAGTCTGATGAAAATTTAGGCAAGGAAGTTTGCCTGAATATAATGCAGACAGCACACTAGATCATGTTATTTTACGGTCAGCGCAGTAAATACCCTCACTTCTCTGGAGCAGACCCTGCGCAGACCTACTGAACAATTACCAATTAAAAACTTATAATATGCATAGATCTACAGTGTATAGAGCACAATGCATCTAATAACAATTTATGTAAGATTAATGCTGCTACATCCTATTTAGTATAACATACATTTTTTTATTTTCCTATTAAAATATAGCACAAAAAAAGAGAAATGTTTCACGTGAAACATTCTTCTTTTTAAAATGCAGAGTTTTTGACCTAATATATATAAAAAACTGGTGTGCTGTCTGCATTATCTCTGGTAAAACTTCAAAAAGTAAATTTTTATCAGCAAGACGGAAAAGGAAAGGGATGCGGCGGCATCGTTGACTGCCGATAACGCAGTCTAACAAAAATTTAGGCAAAGAGGTTTACCTGAATATAATGCAGACAGCACACTATTACAATATCACCTGAATTACCATAAAAGTCCGCTGCCGATTAGGCAGCATGAATTCATGGATGCCAAGTACGACCGCCAAAGCTTTCTTGTGCGGTAGCGCATCTGCCTGCCGGGCGCATGAAAGGTTTACGCATGAAAGGATTAATACTCAAGTATATCTTCCACAGGGTCTGTTCCAGCAAAGCGAGGGTATTTGCTGCACCGACCGTACCGTCAGTGTCCTTTGTTCACCTACCGTACCGTCAGTGGACAAGGGCCCACTAACGGTATAATAAATTAAATCAAAAAGCAAAAAACCATAAAAATCGCCGCAGACAATTTTCGTAAATTCTTGCGGGTTGCCGTAAACACATGTGGTGAGCAGTAATTCATCTGCATTTGCTGTCGATGAAAACTCTGTAAAATTCGTTGTATTAATTTGGTAATTGTATTATAATCAATTTAGTATTACCCTAATAATAATGATACCAGGGTCAAAAGGTCGGAAATCCGATGCAAGCTTGCTTGCAAGAGGATTTTTGGCCTTGGGACCCGCCAAAAACATGAATAAGTAGCCATTTTTCGTAGAAAAATGAGCGGATTATAAATGTTTTTGAAGATTTCGAGAGCACGAAGTGCGAAGAAATCTGGTATCAAAGGGGTCAAAATACCTTTTGACCCCAACATTATAATATAAGAAACTACGTAACTGTTCAGTACCCAAACATCTGATTCAGATAAGACAAGCAAATACAATTCTATCATGTCAGGAGGAACGATCTATGACAAATAAAAATAAGGCTTTAACTGCATTGGTTTTAGGTTCTGCTGCTGCTGTATCCATTGCCATGATTAATAAATACATTCAGGTATCTGCTACCAGCAGAAACTTACTTGAGGATCCTGAATCCTTGTGCTATAAGTGGCGATTAGGCAATATTCATTATACAAAATCAGGAAATGGTAAGCCCCTTTTATTGATTCATGACCTGACCTCCAGCTCCAGCGGATATGAATGGAATGCCATGCTATCTTCTCTCAAGGAACATTACACGATATACAATATTGATTTGTTAGGCTGCGGACGCTCTGAAAAACCAAACATGACTTATACCAATTATCTTTATGTTCAGCTGATTTCCGATTTTATTAAATCTGTAATCGGGCGGCGCACCGATGTTATGGCATGTGGAGGCTCTGCTTCCATCGCCCTGATGGCATGCAGCAGCAACAGTGAGCTTTTCGATCAGCTGATATTGATTAATCCGGACAGTCTGCTTACCTGCAGTCAGGTTCCTGGAAAATCCGCAAAATTGTATAAGTTTATTTTAGATATGCCGATTTTAGGCACCTTAATTTATCATATTTCTACCAGCAGACAAGCTCTACGTGAAACATTTACAATTGAATATTTTGAGAATCCATTTTCCGTAAAAGGAACTATGATTGATGCCTATTATGAAGCAGCTCATTTAGGCGAATCACCAAAATCTATTTATTCCAGTGTAACCTGCAATTACACAAAATGTAATATTGTTAATGCATTGAAGAAGATCGACAACAGTATCTACCTGATCGGAAGCAGCTCGATTGGAGGCATGAAAGAACGGTTAGAAGAATTTAAGCGATATAATCCTTCTATTGAAACTGCTTTTTTGAAAAAAGGAAAATATCTGCCTCATATGGAATGTCCAGATGAGGTACTCAATCTAATGAAAACATATCTTTATTAATAAAAGAAATCAGCATAGAAATTTCACAGATATAAAAAAGAATCCTGCTCCGCAGAATTCTCCGCCTGCGGCGGGTTGCGTCAGCAACATGCTTCCGATCCGCCGCAGTGCGATCCCTGCGGAGCGTTTTTATTGCATAGGAAACTCCGTCTCCTATGTAACAAGAAAGAAGTTTGCTTGCAGACTTCTCGCGCTGCCGCGCGGCTGCTTTAGCAGCCAAACTACCTCTGGCGCGGCATTTGCATCTTGCCCGGAGGGCTTCTTAAATTACAATTGTAACTGTGTACGCGGGCAAGCTGGTTAAGTATTTGCCCGTGATTACTTCTTAAATTACAATTGCAACTGTGTACGGAGCCGTTACTTTCACTTTACAATGGCTCCTTCGAAGGCAGACCTGCCTTTCGTGGATATTTCTTTGGAAGCTTCTTTTCCTTTTGAATCACCACAAAGCTTCTCTTCATATCGGTTCCTGGAAGGGAAAATGGATAAACCGTTTTTATTTTCCCGCACAAAACTCCTATAGCACGTTCTGCTGTTTTCACCTCTTCTTCTATATCACCGGATTTGTAGGAGATAAAGCTTCCTCCTACTTTCACAAACGGCATACAATATTCGGATAAGGTAGACAGATTTGCCACGGCTCTGGACACGCAGTAATCAAATTTTTCCCGGTAGTCTGCATTCTGTCCAAAATCCTCTGCTCTCCCGTGAACCGCCCTTATCGGTCCAAGCTCCAGACTCTCACTAACTTCCTGGAGAAACTTTACTCGTTTATTCAAAGAATCTAAGAGCGTCACCTGACAAGTTGGGAATGCAATCTTCAAAGGAATTCCTGGAAATCCTGCTCCGGTTCCAACATCAATTATGGAAATCTCTTTTCCCTCTGCCAGCTCAGGCAGTACCTTAACCAGGGATAAGCTATCTACAAAATGCTTCGTAATCACTTCCGACTCTTCTGTAATCGCAGTAAGATTCATAACCTTGTTTTTATCCACAAGCATCATAAAATATTGTTGAAATTTCCACAGTTGCTCATCTGTTAAGTGGATATCTAACTGCTCCAACTCTGCCTTCATCTTCTGATTAAAGCTTTCATTCATACACGTGAAACCCTTCCTTTCTAAACCTGCATGCGCCCGGCAGGCGGACGCGCCGCCGCACATGAAAGTTATGGCGGGCGCACTTGGCATCCCTGAATTTACGCCGCCTAATCGGCGGCTGAACTTTCATAGTAAATTATATCCATACAAATTTTCAATCGGCATAGTTTTATTTTCCGCAGCACACTAGCATTGGTGTATACATCTGCACTAATGCTTTCCCCCGCCATGGCGCATCTGCTCCAAATATACCAGAAGCACAGAAATATCTGCCGGTGACACACCAGAGATCCGGGAAGCCTGTCCGATATTCATTGGCTTTAAGTGATTCAGCTTCTGCACCGCCTCTTTTCGCAGACTGCTTACCTGAGAATAATCAAAATCTGCGGGAATCTTCTTGTTTTCCAGCTTCTTAAACTGTGCCACCTGCTGCATCTGCCGTTTTATATAGCCTTCGTATTTTATATTTATGTTAACCTGTTCCTGCACATCTTCCGGAAGCTGTGGCCGGTTTGGATCTAATTCAGTTAACATAAAATAATCCAATTCTGGTCTCTTAACCAGTTCCGCTAAAGTAGTTCCTGACTTCAGCAAGGTACTGCTGTGCAGTGATAAAAACTCCTGAACGGCAGCACTTGTTCCAATATTGGTGCGCTCTAATCTGCTGACTTCCTCTTGGATAGCTTTTTCCTTCCACAGAAGTTTTTCATATTCCTCCTCGCTGATCAGGCCGATCTCATATCCGATTTTCCGCAGCCGCAGGTCTGCATTGTCCTGGCGAAGAAGCAGGCGGTACTCTGCCCGTGAGGTCATCATTCGGTATGGCTCGTAATTTTCCTTTGTCACCAGGTCATCGATCAAAACTCCGATATATGCCTGGGAACGATCCAGGATTACCGGCTCCCGCCCCAGAATCTCCATAGCTGCGTTTACACCGGCCATAAATCCCTGGACGGCAGCTTCCTCATAGCCGGAGCTTCCATTAAACTGGCCCCCGGAAAACAATCCCTTAATCTTCTTAAATTCCAGCGCTGCTGTCAGCTGCAGGGAATTAATGCAGTCATACTCGATGGCATAAGCATTCCGCACGATCTTCACATTCTCCAGCCCCGGCACAGTCCGGTACATGGCATACTGCACATCCTCCGGAAGGGAGCTGGACATACCGCCCAGATACATCTCATTGGTATACAGCCCTTCCGGCTCCACAAAGACCTGGTGTCGGTTTTTATCTGGGAATTTTACTACCTTATCCTCAATGGAAGGACAGTATCTGGGGCCGGTTCCCTCGATGGCGCCGGAAAACAGAGGGGAGCGGTCCAGATTATCCCGGATGATCTGGTGGGTCTGTTCATTGGTGTAGGTCAACCAGCAGGAAACCTGCTCCTTCTGCACCGACTCCGGATCTGTGGAGAAAGAGAAAGGCACCACTTTCTTATCACCAAACTGCTCTTCCATCTTAGAAAAGTCAATACTCCTCTTATCCACTCTGGCAGGAGTTCCTGTCTTAAAGCGGTACATCTCAATACCGTGGGCTTTCAGGGAATCTGTCAGATGATTTGCCGCCTGCAGTCCATTTGGACCAGTAGGATTGCTCACATCGCCGTAAATACATCTGGCCCGCAGATAAGTTCCAGTACAAAGAACAGCTGCCTTCACATGGTATACTGCCCCGGAAAAGGTTTTGACTTCGGTCAGCTTCCCATCTTCCACCACGATCTCAGATACCTCTGCCTGGCGGATGGTGAGATGCTCCGTATTCTCCAGCGTCTGCCGCATCTGACGGGTATAGCTTTGTTTATCTGCCTGGGCACGCAGGGAATGAACCGCCGGTCCCTTTGATTCATTTAACATCTTGGACTGAATAAATGTCTTATCAATATTCTTGCCCATTTCACCGCCCAGGGCGTCCAGCTCCCGCACCAGATGCCCTTTGGAGCTTCCGCCCACATTGGGATTACACGGCATCAGAGCAATGCTGTCCACACTGACGGTAAACATGATGGTTTCCAATCCTAATCTGGCGCAGGCCAAAGCCGCCTCACAGCCTGCATGACCGGCTCCAACCACCGCCACATCATACGATTCCTCTAAATATGGCATATTCTCTCCTCTTCTCTTGATTATTTGTTACCGCCAGCCGCCAAAAGACGGCGGTTGGAACGAGTGTGCCCTTGTCCACTGACGGTACTGTTCACAGTAACGATTATTTTCCCATGCAGAACTTGCTGAAGATCTCATTTACCAGATCATCTTCCACCGCTTCCCCGATGATGCTTCCCAATCTCTCATATCCATTCATCAAGTCAATGGAGTAAAAATCCTCCGGCATTCCATCTGCGATACTCTGTCTTACCATTCGGATACTTCCAAGCGCTTCCTCCAATGCGGACTTATGCCGCACATTGGTGATCGTCACCTCATCATTAAACCGGATCTCACCATGATAGAAAAGACCCTTGATCTCCTCTTCCAGATCGGTAATTCCCAGCTCCTCCTTGGCTGAAACCGGAATCACCTTGTGACCGGTCCGGCATTCCAACTCTCCTGGTGAAACCACCATATCTAAATCTGTTTTATTTAAAAGGACTACCGATTTTTTATCCTGAATAAAATCGATAATTTCCTCATCATTCTCATCTAACGAGCAGGAACCGTCCACTACATAGATCACCAGATCTGCCGATTCCGCCGCCCTTTTCGCCCGGTCCACGCCGATTCGTTCTACCAGATCCTCCGTATCCCGGATTCCGGCGGTATCCACTACATGTAAGGTAATGCCTCCTAAAGACAGCTTTTCTTCCAGAGTATCCCGTGTGGTTCCGGCGATATCAGTAACAATAGCCCGCTCCTCTCCCAGAAGTACATTCATTAGGGAAGATTTTCCTGCATTGGGCTTTCCTAAAATAACAGTCTTAACCCCTTCTGTCATCACTTTTCCATTTTCAAAAGAAGCAATCAGCCGTTCCAGCCGTCTTTCCATAGGCTCCAGCACAGCATCCAGCTTCTCCCCATATCCATCCAGGGAAATATGCTCCGGGTCGTCCAATGCAGACTCAATAAATGCAATTTGGTATAAGATCTGTTCCCGAAGCTCTTTTATCGTTCTTGACACAGAGCCGCTTAACTGGCTGACAGAGGATTTCAGGGCATAATCATTTTGTGCATGGATCACGTCCATCACTGCCTCTGCCTGGGACAGATCGATCCTTCCGTTTAAGAACGCCCGCTTGGTAAATTCACCTGGCTCTGCGGCCCTGGCGCCATTTCGGATCACCGTTTCCAGGATCCGCTTCATCATCAGGATTCCGCCATGGCAGTCGATCTCTACTGTGTCCTCTGCCGTATAGCTGTGAGGTCCCTTCATCACCAGAACCAGCACCTCATCCAGACGCTCCTCCCCATCATAGATAAATCCATAAGATACCTGATGGGAGGACCCGCCAGGTTTCAAACTCCACTTGCTTCCATCTTTTTTCCGGAAGATCCGACTGATTACGGAAAATGCTTCCTCTCCGCTGATGCGGATGATCCCGATTCCTGAATTTGAAAGTGCGGTGGCAATCGCCGCTATGGTATCTGTCCTCATTTCACTCTCCTGTTCTATTATCCGATCTGTTCTGCCGGATACAGCCCTTCTGCCTGCAGATCTCTTATTCTCCGCCTGGCACAGCACTGCTTCCTACAAATTTCCTGTTCACTGCATGCAGCGGTTTGGCGCTTCCCATCACTTGCAGAACTACTGAAATCCGCTGCCAACAAAATAAAAAGAACGCTGGGAAACCACCGACAGCCTTCCTGCTGTAAGTCAAGTTGCCCAGCGCCCCTTTAATCATTTCTGTAACAGTTCTTTTTCTTAATTTGGCCGTAACTGTTCCTCCGATGCTTCATTCTGAAACGTTACATGTGGCCTTATTCGGCTGTATTTGCCCGATCCCGGTAGCTGCTTCTCTCTCTGCGTCCGCCTTCCCGCTTCAGCGCAATCACCACATGGCGGAACGGCTCCTCGCCCTCGCTTCTGGTGGTCACGTATTTGTCATTCTGAAGTGCCGCATGGATGATCCGTCTCTCATATGGATTCATAGGCTCTAAGGATACGGAACGCTTCGTTCTCTTTACCTTATATGCAATGTTCTTTGCCAGGGTTTCCAGGGTTTCCTTCCGACGGTTGCGGTAATTCTCCGTATCCAGCTTTACTCGGATATAACCCTCGCTGCCCTTATTAACAACCATGCCAACCAGGTACTGTAAGGAATCCAAAGTTTGTCCACGTTTTCCGATTAAGATTCCCATATCATCACCAATCAGATTAATAGACATCTCCTTCTCTTCCTCATCATAAGAAGTGTCAATAGTTACCATCAGATTCATGGCCTCAAATACCTGATTTAAAAACTCAACTGCTTTATCCTCTAAAGTCAGTTCTTTTCTTGCTCGGATGATGGCCGGCTTTGCGCCCAGTCCTAAGAAACCGGTGCTGCCCTTTTCTACAACTTCATAAACCAGCTTGTCACTGGTAGTTTCCAGTTCAAT
>JAUNOF010000033.1:0-12695 GCA_030537215.1 Lachnospiraceae bacterium | reverse complement strand
TGCCCTTTTCTACAACTTCATAAACCAGCTTGTCACTGGTAGTTTCCAGTTCAATCAAAGCTTTTGTGATCGCTTCATCTACCGTTTTTGCTGAAACTGTAATCATATCCATACCGAACCCCTCCTATTTCTTTTTGCTCTTCTCTGTCTTTTCGTTGTACTTCTGGACCATAGCAGCCTTGGAGGCCAGACTTCCCGGCTTTGCGTCCTTATTATAATACTCGTTGGAATCCTGCACGATGGCTTTCGTCTTTGCCATCTTCTCCATCCGCTTTGCCTCTTCTTTGTTTTCCTTCTCCTGCATCATCTTCAGCGTCTCGCTGGCGCTGCGGTTCATCTTCTCAGGCGGAAGTCCCTTCTTGGCACGCTTCTTGTTTGCCTTTTCCATATTCTTCTGGATCAGTTCGTCAATATCAACCTTATTAAAATATGCATTCAGAATGAACTGCTGCACGATCATAATCGCACTCTGGGCGATCCAGTAAATACCGATACCGGAAGCGAAGGTAAAGCAGAAAAATACAGACATTAACGGCATCATCACATTCATCTGGCTCATCATGTTAGCGCCTGGTGCATCTGGATCCTGCTTCGGCTGATTGGCCATCATCTGCTTGCTGCTGAACCACTGGGTCAGACCAGCCAGGATCGGAATCGCCAATGCTGCCAGCATTACCAGCACAGAACCGGAACCATTAAAGAAATTCATAATAATGTTCAGAGGCGTGTAGGCAATGTTTACACCGCAGAAATTCTGCATCCTGTGGATAGCATGTACCACATTTTCTCCATTGTAAGTCACCTCTGCCAGATTCGGGAATGCAGCAACCAGCTCATTCCACTGGGTATCGGTCATCTTATATAATAAATCAATGACAGTATTTACCTGGGTATAATCAAACCGTTCGCCTACCATCTTATTGGCCTCTGCCAACTGCAAAAATGTGGCATTGGACTGGAAGCCGGACGGCAGCGCATTCACTACTAATTCAAAATAATTCTTAACAGAAGAAACGTAAGCAGGAATATTGTAGATCACCCGGTACAATGCAAACAAGATCGGCATCTGGATCAGAAGCGGAAGACATCCGCCCATCATGGAAGTTCCGTACTTCTCATAAACCGCCTTCGTTTCTGCCTGCATCATCATCATCGACTGCTGGTCATCTTTTCCCTTATACTTTTTTTGAATGGCATTCAGCTCCGGCTGCATCACATTCATCAGCTTGGAGCTCTTCTGCTGCTTTACCGAAAGGGGAAACAGCAGTAAACGAGTTACAATGGTAAACAAGATAATACAAAGGCCGATGTTAAAGATACCGACCTTGCTGGTCATTGCAAATAACCAGTTCATGACATATCCAAATATGTCTGCAATCGGGCCTAAAATAGCACCACTGTTTTTTGTTAGCACAATTAAGTCCAAATTAATACCTCCTCATTACATTACGGAACTGGATCATAACCGCCTTTGGCAAAAGGATGGCAACGAAGTATCCTTTTACAAGCCAACCAAGTACCCTTCCATGCGCCATACTTTTGAAGTGCTTCCACGGCGTACTGGGAGCAGGTAGGCACATAAATACAGTGAGTTCTAACTTTTAAAGGAGACAAATATTTCTGGTAAATTCTTACCATCCAAATCAGTACTTTTGCTATCATGCTCTCACTTCGATTCTTTTTTGATGTTATGCAGTCCGCACAGGTGCAGGTACGCACCTTCCAATTGATGATAATCTGAAGATTTTGCCGCCGGTCTGGCGACTACTACGATGTTTAATCCAGTCTGAATCCTGTGTTTATTTAAACGAAAAATTTCTCGGACTAATCTGCATATGTGGTGTCTGACCACGCTGTTGCCAACCTTCTTGCTCACCGAAATTCCGATCTGGGTCTCCGGCTCACCCGTCCTCTCTACATACATTACCAGCAATCGATTGGCAAATGACTTCCCGCTTCGGTAAACCCGCTGAAAGTCACTATTTTTCTTAATTGATGGAAATCGTTTCATGAATCTTCCTTCCATAAAACAAAAGGCCACAATTTCTTGCGGCCTGATGCGTCAGTTTTCCATTAAACTGTTAATTTTGCTCTACCCTTTGCTCTTCTGGCAGCTAATACTTTTCTGCCGCCTGCGCTGCTCATTCTAGCTCTGAAGCCATGAACTTTCGCTCTCTGTCTGGTTTTTGGCTGATAAGTCATCTTCATAGTTCCGTACACCTCCTCTTACCAATAGCATATCTCATAAAATATGAATACACATATTCCGACTATTTTAATTAAACATCTTCTCAATTATATAGAAAACATGCAGGTTCGTCAAGTATTTTTGTAAAAATCATTGCTGAAATTTCACCGAATGCACCTATCCCTCCATCTTTCCCGCAATCCTAGAGCCCTGCCGCAGCTGCGCAGCCCTTAGAAAGGTTCCGCAGGTCCTCTGCTGCTGTGAATAACTCCGCAGGTTACATAAAGTTATCCACAACTTGTGAATAACTTGTGGATAAATGTGGGTAACTTCTGGACTTTTCCCCACATCATTTCAGAAAATCCAGTATTTTCAGGCAATTTCTCCTGTGGACAATATTGTTCCAACTTTTCCACATTTTTGTGGATGATTCCACAGTCCACAGTGGATAAACGCCTTTCCCACCGCCTTTACACATAGTTATCCACAATACTTTCCTCTAATTTTGCTATTTTCATTGAAAAATGTTCACAATTAAGGTACAATATAAGGTAGATTGGGCTTTTTTACGATTCTCACATCTTTACCTTTATTTAACCATCAGGAGACGATTATGATAGAGAAATTACAAAAAAACTGGGATGATATTTTATTGTACTTAAAGGAAGAGCATGACATCATGGATGTATCCTACCGAACCTGGCTCCTGCCTCTCCAGGTTCATCATATGGACGGCGATAAAGTGGTGATCGTAGTCCCGGACAGCACCATGATTGGCTATATTAAGAAAAAGTATGGATTTTTCCTGAAGGTAGCGATCGAGGAAAAGACCGGAATTGAATGTGAGGTTGACTTTATTTCCAAGGAGGATGCTGAAAAAAGTGCTTCCTCTTCCAGAAAAAAATCAGTCCTGCCGGACAATCAGCAGACCGATGTCAGCCCAGAAGCCCTTCAAAGTGCAAATTTGAACCCTAAATATACATTTGACACCTTCGTGGTAGGCGCCAATAATAATCTGGCCCATGCAGCATCCCTTGCTGTAGCCGAATCCCCTGGTGAAGTATACAATCCGCTTTTCATTTACGGCGGAGTGGGACTTGGCAAAACTCACCTGATGCACTCCATCGCTCATTTTATACTAAAGAATAATCCGAAGGCCAAGATTTTATACGTGACTTCTGAAAAATTTACCAATGAGCTGATCGATGCCATCCGAAACAAAAACAACATCACCACTACAGAATTCCGCGAAAAGTACCGGAACAATGATGTGCTGCTGATCGATGATATCCAGTTTATTATAGGAAAGGAAAGTACCCAGGAGGAGTTTTTCCACACCTTTAACACACTGTATGAGTCCAAAAAGCAGATTATCATATCGTCCGATAAGCCGCCCAAAGAAATCGAGACCCTGGAGGAGCGGCTTCGCTCCCGGTTTGAGTGGGGCCTGACAGTGGATATCCAGTCCCCAGACTACGAAACCCGTATGGCTATTCTCCGAAAAAAGGAAGAGATGGAGGGCTATAATATAGATAATGAAGTAATCAAATACATAGCCACCAATATCAAATCCAACATCCGGGAACTGGAAGGCGCTTTGACAAAAATCGTCGCCCTTTCCAAGCTGGGAACCAACCGGGAAATCACCATTGAACTGGCGGAGGAAGCATTGAAGGACCTGATCTCCCCCAACGCTGCCAGGGAAGTGACACCAGAATCCATCATTCAGGTGGTCTGTGATCACTTCGGCATCACCCCTCTGGACATTGCCTCTCAGAAGCGCAATCGGGAGATCGTTGTTCCAAGGCAGATCGTCATGTACCTCTGCCGCAACATGACGGAGGCTCCGCTCCAGACCATCGGCAAATATATGGGCGGACGGGATCATACTACTATTATTCACGGCTCCGAAAAAATTGCCAATGAATTAGGGAAAAATGACTCGCTGCGGGGAACGATTGAAATTTTAAAGAAGAAAATCAGTCCACAGTAATCTGTGAATTGGCTGTTCATAACTTGTGGAAAAGAAAAAGCCCGCCGCAGGCGAAATTTTATCTGTGGAAAACCCTCAGAATCATCCTTAAGATTTTAAGAGTTTTCCACAACCTTATAAAACTCGATTTTCCCGTATTTTCAAGGCTTTTTTCAGTTTTACACAAACCCACAGCCCCTACGGCGGTTACTACGGAAATCTCTTATATATTTATCTATTTTTTTATCTTCTCGAAGGAAAGGAAGTTATCAACACATGAAATTGACATTCCAAAAGGATGCCCTGATCAACGGCATCAATATTGTTTTAAAAGCAGTTCCATCCAAAACCACCATGTCAATCTTAGAATGTATCTTAATTGATGCAACAGGAAGTGAAATTAAGCTGACTGGCAACGATATGGAGCTGGGAATTGAAACTACTGTAGAAGGTTCTATCTTAGAACGAGGGAAAATTGCGCTGGATGCCAAGCTTTTTTCTGAAATTATCAGAAAACTTTCCTCTCCAGATGCTACTATTTCCATTGAATCCGATTCAAAATGGAACACCACCATCTCCAGTGAAAATTCCGTTTTCAAGATCCAGGGCAAGGATGGTGATGAGTTCTCTTATCTTCCTTATATTGAAAAGGATAAATTTATTTGTCTGTCTCAATTTACCTTAAAAGAAGTGATTCGACAGACATTATTTTCCATTTCTCCTAATGACAGCAATAAAATGATGACAGGCGAGCTGTTTGAGGTGAAGGAAAACCAGTTAAAGGTAGTTTCACTGGATGGGCATCGGATCTCAATACGAAATATCATCCTAAAGGAGCACTATGAAAGCTGCAAGGTGATCGTTCCCGGCAAGACTTTAAGTGAAATCAGCAAGATCTTAAGTGGTGATAATGACAGTGAAGTGATGATTTACTTCAGCCAGAACCATATATTATTTGAATTTGATAACACCATTGTGGTTTCCAGACTGATTGAAGGAGAGTATTTCCGGATTAACCAGATGCTTTCCAGCGATTACGAAACAAAACTGACATTGAATAAAAAAGAATTTTTAGACTGCATCGAGCGGGCCACGATCCTGATCCGGGAAAACGACAAAAAGCCATTAATTCTGAATATTTTGGATCATTCTATGCAATTGAAGCTGAATTCCAGCTTTGGGTCCATGAATGCAGAAATTGTCATCCATAAAACGGGAAAGGATATTATGATCGGCTTTAATCCAAAGTTCCTGATTGACGCCCTTCGGGTAATTGATAATGAGGAGATTACTCTCTATATGATGAATCCCAAATCCCCCTGCTTTATCCGGGATGATGAGGAACAGTATATTTATCTGATCCTGCCGGTTAACTTTAATGCAGCGTCCGTATAAGACGGACACAAATGTATAAGCCATGCATAATTATATAGAAAAAGAAAATTTGACAGAATCTGCAAGAAAGGATAAAAAATGGAAATCATCAAGTTAAGAGAGGATTATATCAAGCTGGGCCAGGCGCTGAAGGCGGCGGGTCTTGTGGAGTCTGGTGTGGAAGCCAAGTACGCCATCGAGGAGGGGAAGGCCATAGTGAATGGGCAGACAGCTACCCAGCGGGGAAAGAAGCTGGTAGACGGTGATGTGGTGGAATTTGGCGGACAGACTATAAAAATCGTAAAGTAAGGGACGGCCGGCTATGATCATAGAATCTATGGAGCTTCAGCATTATCGGAATTATGAGAAGCTGCAGATCGGGTTTGACCCGGGAACCAATATCTTTTATGGTGACAATGCCCAGGGAAAGACCAATGTGCTGGAGGCAGCTTATCTTTGCTGCACTGCCAAATCTCACCGGGGAGCCAGAGATCGGGATATCATTCAATTTGACCAGGAGGAATCCCATATTAAGCTTCAGATTAAAAAAGATGGAGTTCCTTACCGCATTGACATGCATTTAAAGAAAAACAAGACAAAAGGAATTGCCATCAACGGTCTGCCCATCCGGAAGGCCAGTGAGCTGTTCGGCATCGCCAATGTAGTATTTTTCTCTCCGGAGGACTTGAATATTATTAAAAACGGCCCTGCCGAGCGCAGACGTTTTATCGATCTGGAATTGTGCCAGGTAAATAAGCTTTATGTTCATGCACTGGTAAATTATAACAAAATCGTCATTCAGCGGAATAAGCTGTTAAAGGAGCTGTTCTTTCATCCGGAGTATGAAGGAACGCTGGATGTTTGGGATGAACAGCTTGTGAATTACGGCGTCCAGGTGATGAGGGAGCGAAGGCAATTTATCGATCAGCTAAATACCATAATTGGTGAGATCCATGGAAATCTTACCGGGCAGAAGGAACAGCTTGTGCTTCGATATGAACCGAATGTGGAGCCGAAGGAGTTTGCTGCTGCCTTAAAGAGAAGCCGGGAGGCAGATAAAAAGCAGAAGACCACATTGACTGGTCCTCACAGAGATGATATGAGTTTTTTTGTCAATCAGATCGATATCCGTAAATTTGGTTCTCAGGGTCAGCAGCGTTCGGCTGCTCTTTCCCTGAAGCTTTCTGAAATAGAGCTGGTAAAGCAGCTGATCCACGACTATCCCATCCTGCTTTTGGATGACGTATTGTCTGAACTGGATTCCAGCCGTCAGAATCATCTGTTAAACAGCATCAATCACATTCAGACTATGATCACATGTACTGGTCTGGATGATTTTGTAGAACACCGGTTTCAGATCGATAAGATTTTTAAGGTAATCGATGGAACCGTTCATCAGGAAAATTAACTGTTAGGAGGAACAACATGGGTACTGAATATGGAGCAGAACAAATCCAGATATTAGAGGGGCTGGAGGCCGTTCGAAAGAGGCCCGGTATGTATATCGGCAGCACTTCCGTCCGGGGCCTGCATCATCTGGTATATGAAATCGTGGACAATTCCGTGGATGAGGCTCTGGCTGGATTCTGCGACATCATTGATGTGACCATAAATGAAGATAATTCGATCACGGTCATTGATGACGGCCGAGGAATTCCGGTGGACATGCAGAAAAAGGCAGGGAAATCCGCGGTAGAGGTGGTATTTACCATTCTTCATGCCGGGGGAAAGTTCGGCGGCGGAGGCTATAAGGTATCCGGCGGCCTTCATGGCGTAGGCGCATCTGTGGTAAATGCTCTTTCGGAGTGGCTGGAAGTGGAGATCCGCCATGAAGGAAAGATCTATCATCAGCGCTATGAACGGGGAAAGACCGTCAGCGAACTGACCATTATTGGTGAATGTGGGCCGGATCAGCATGGAACAAAGGTCACCTTCCTTCCAGACAAGGAAATTTTTGAGGAGACCATCTTTGATTATGATACCTTGAAGATCCGGCTGAGAGAGACTGCCTTCCTGACTAAGAATCTTAAGATCATCCTGAGAGATAACAGGGAGGACAAAAGGGAGAAGACCTTCCACTATGAGGGCGGCATCCGGGAGTTTGCAACCTACTTAAACAAGGGCAAAACGCCTTTATATGAGCAGGTAATCTACTGTGAGGGAACCAGAGACGGCGTTTATGTGGAGGTTTCCATGCAGCATAATGATTCCTTTACAGAAAATATTTATTCCTTTGTAAATAATATCAATACGCCGGAGGGCGGAACCCATCTGGCAGGCTTTAAGAATGCGCTGACCAAAACCTTTAATGATTATGCCAGAAAAAATAAGCTGTTAAAGGACAGTGAGGCGAACCTGGCCGGAGAGGATATCCGGGAGGGCTTAACTGCAATTATCAGCGTTAAGATCAGTGAGCCTCAGTTCGAGGGCCAGACGAAGCAGAAGCTTGGCAACAGTGAGGCAAGAGGCGCTGTGGATACCATTGTCAGTGAGCAGCTCACCTATTTCCTGGAACAGAACCCGGCAGTGGCCAAGGCTATGTGTGAGAAATCCATACTGGCCCAGCGTGCCCGGGCGGCAGCCAGAAAGGCAAGGGACCTGACCAGAAGAAAGACTGCTTTGGACGGAATGGCATTGCCGGGAAAGCTGGCAGACTGTTCGGATAAAGATCCAGTGAATTGTGAGATCTACATTGTAGAGGGAGATTCCGCAGGCGGCTCCGCAAAGGATGCCAGAAATAAGGCAAACCAGGCGATCCTCCCTCTTCGAGGCAAGATCCTGAATGTGGAGAAGGCCAGACTGGATAAGATCTATGCCAATGCGGAGATTAAGGCCATGATCACTGCCTTCGGCACCGGGATCCATGATGATTTTGATATTACCAAGCTAAGATATCATAAGATTATTTTAATGACCGATGCGGATGTGGACGGCGCCCATATCAGTACGCTGCTTTTAACCTTTATTTACCGGTTTATGCCGGAGCTGATCAAGCAGGGCTATGTTTATCTGGCACAGCCGCCCCTTTACAAGGTGGAGAAGAACAAGCGGGTGTGGTATGCCTACAGTGATGAAGAGCTGAATCAGATCCTCATTGAGATCGGCCGTGATAATAATAATAAGATACAGCGTTACAAGGGCCTTGGGGAGATGGATGCCGAGCAGCTTTGGGAAACAACTATGGACCCGGAGCGGCGGATCCTTCTTCGTGTGACCATGGATGATGATACGGCATCAGAGCTGGACTTAACCTTTACCACCCTGATGGGAGATCAGGTAGAGCCGCGGCGGGAATTCATTGAGGCAAATGCAAAGTACGGCACACTGGATATTTAGTTGGAGGAAAATAGATGGAACCTAATGTATTTGATAAAGTCCATGACAAAGATTTGAAAAAAACCATGGAAAAATTTTACATCGATTATGCCATGAGTGTAATCGCATCCAGAGCTCTGCCGGATGTGCGGGACGGCTTAAAGCCGGTACAGCGGCGTGTTCTTTTTTCCATGATTGAATTAAATAATGGTCCGGACAAGCCACACAGAAAATGTGCCCGTATCGTGGGTGATACCATGGGTAAATATCATCCCCACGGTGACAGCTCCATCTACGGCGCCTTGGTAAATATGGCTCAGAAATGGTCTACCCGTTATATGCTGGTGGATGGGCATGGAAATTTCGGCTCCATCGATGGAGACGGAGCGGCTGCCATGCGTTACACAGAAGCTCGTTTAAGTAAGATTTCCATGGAAATGCTGGCAGACATTAATAAGGACACAGTAGACTTTGTACCTAACTTTGATGAGACCGAGCGGGAGCCGGTAGTGCTTCCGGCAAGATTCCCTAATCTTCTGTGCAACGGCACCTCCGGCATTGCAGTGGGTATGGCAACGAATATTCCGCCTCATAACCTGCGGGAAGTCATCGGAGCTGTGGTAAAGATCATTGATAACCGGATTGAGGAGAACAGGGAAACCACCTTAGAGGAGATCATGGAGATCATCAAGGGGCCGGATTTCCCCACAGGAGCTACCATCCTGGGCCGTTCCGGCATTGAGGAGGCATACCGCACCGGACGGGGCAAGATCAAGGTGCGGGCTGTGACGAATATTGAAACACTGCCCAACGGAAAGAGCCGGATCATTGTGACGGAAATTCCGTATCTGGTCAATAAGGCAAGGCTGATCGAAAAGATCGTAGAGCTGGTAAAGGAGAAGAAGGTAGACGGCATCACCGACATCCGGGATGAATCCAACCGGGAAGGTCTGCGTATCTGCATTGATCTGCGACGTGATGTAAATGCTAATGTACTGTTAAATCAGCTGTTTAAGCATACCCAGCTTCAGGATACCTTCGGCGTGATTATGCTGGCGTTGGTGAATAATCAGCCGCGGATATTAAATCTCCATCAGATGCTACATTTTTATTTACAGCATCAGGAGGATGTAGTAACAAGAAGGACAAAATATGATCTGAATAAGGCGGAGGAGCGGGCCCATATCTTAGAGGGACTGTTAAAGGCACTGGATCACATTGATGAGGTGATCCGGATTATCCGAGGCTCTGCAAATGTAGCTGACGCGAAACAGCAGTTAATGGAGCGTTTTGGATTGACTGATCCGCAGGCACAGGCGATCGTGGACATGCGTCTGCGTGCGCTGACCGGCTTGGAGCGGGAGAAGCTGGAGAATGAATATAAGGAGCTGCAGGCAAAGATTGCAGAGCTGAGGTCGATTTTGGCAGATGAAAAGAAACTGTTAGGTGTGATCAAGGGCGAGATCCAGGTGATCGCAGATAAGTATGGGGATGAACGCCGGACTGGGATTGGATATGATTATGATATGTCGGTAGAGGATCTGATCCCCGATGATGACACTGTTATTACCATGACCCATTTAGGCTATATTAAGCGCATGGACATTGACAATTTTAAGGCCCAGAATCGAGGCGGAAAGGGCATTAAGGGAATGCAGACCATTGAAGAGGACTATATAGAGGATCTCTTCATGACGACGAATCACCATTATGTGATGTTCTTTACCGATACCGGTCGGGTATACCGGTTAAAGGCCTACGAGATTCCGGAGGCTGGACGGACAGCCAGAGGAACTGCTATTGTAAACCTGCTGCAGATGATGCCGAGAGAACGGATCACA
Source organism: Lachnospiraceae bacterium (assembly GCA_030537215.1). Lineage (GTDB taxonomy): Bacteria > Bacillota > Clostridia > Lachnospirales > Lachnospiraceae > Caccovicinus. The sequence continues at coordinate 2,005 of JAUNOF010000033.1, read as the reverse complement.
GCCGTGATTCCTATGAAGAATTATGATGAAGAGAAGTATCTTGTGATGGCAACCAGTAAGGGAATGATCAAAAAGACTTCCATGAGGGAATATGCCTTCGTCCGCAAGACCGGCCTTCAGGCAATTCTCTTAAAGGAAGACGATCAGCTTATTGAGGTGAAGGCAACTGACAATACAGAGGAGATCATTCTGGCAACCAGGAAGGGAATGTGTATCCGGTTCACCGAAACTGATGTGCGGATCACAGGGCGCGTTTCCATGGGTGTGATCGGTATGAAACTTGACGAGGATGATGAGGTTATCGGCATGCAGACCGTAAGCCAGGGCGAGTGTCTTTTAACGGCATCAGAGAAGGGCTATGGAAAGCGAACCTATGTCAGCGAGTTCAAGCGGCAGTACCGGGGCGGCAAAGGCGTTCTGTGTTATAAAGTAACAGATAAGACCGGATACGTGATTGGAGCTAAGCTGGTGGATGACCACAGAGAAATCATGCTGATTACCAATGAAGGCATCATCATTCGGATGGCTGTCAGCGATATCAGCATTATCGGACGGAATACCTCAGGTGTTAAACTGATGAATGTAGATGCGGATTCTGATGTTCGGGTAGCCAGCATCGCTAAGGTGAGGGACAGCGGCGAAAAGGACAGCACAGATGCAGAAGGGGAGCAGTCCGCAGAAGAAGCAGCCAATGATTCCATGGCAGACACTTCAGAAAACTGAAATAAGGGAAGCGAAACTCTGATCAACAACAAGAAGATAGAAAGAGAATGAAAGAAAGCAGAGGAATTCAAAAGACAAGATGAACCGGATTGCATATATGGTGTTGCGTAATTTCTACAGAGTACCAATCTGGTTTTATCAGATATGCAGAATGGGCAGTCCGTCAGATACCCATACCGAGGAAGAACGGTATGGGTATCTTCGGCAGATTGTGACGAAGGTAAACAAAACGGGGCGGGTTACAGTAAAAAGCTTTGGTACAGAACAGATTCCGGATAAAGATGGATTTATTCTGTTTCCGAATCATCAGGGATTCTTTGATTCTCTGGCACTGATTGAGACTTGTCCGCGGCCCTTCGGCGTGGTCATTAAGAAGGAGGCCACGAACTGGATTCTGGTAAAGCAGGTTATTGCTATGATCAAGGGAATTGGGATTGACAGAAGCGATATCAGAGCCTCTATGGAGGTAATCAGGCAGGTGACTGAGGCAGTAAAGGGCGGGAGAAACTTTCTCATCTTTCCAGAGGGAACCAGAAGCCGCAACGGAAATCAAACCCTGGACTTTAAAGGGGGGACCTTCAAGAGCGCTGTCAATGCAAAGTGCCCCATCGTACCGGTGGCTTTGATTGACAGTTATAAGCCATTTGATATTAGTTCGATCAAAAAGGAAACCGTGCAGGTCCACTATCTGGAGCCGATCTATCCAGAAGAATATCTGGGAATGAGGACCAAGGAGATTGCAGAGCTGGTACAGAGCAGGATACAGAAGACGATTGATGAAAATGTAGTGAAAATCATGGAATAAAAATATCTGAAAAAAATTAAAAAAAGATATTGACAAAAGACTTGCTTTTCAGTATAATGATTCATGCGTCTGATGACAAATGTGTCAAAGATGCGATCATATGGAAATATGAATTCGGAGAAATACTCAAGAGGCCGAAGAGGCGCCCCTGCTAAGGGTGTAGGTCGGGCAACCGGCGCGAGGGTTCAAATCCCTCTTTCTCCGCTTCCTTTTCCAAATGATTATTTTTTTGCCCTTACATCAGGATGAAAAAATAAAATAAAAAAACTGCTTGACAAATAAAAAGCACTGTGATAAGATATAACACGCTGCTGAGAACGAAAGCAGTTGAGATCAAAAAGATCTCAAAAAAAATAAAAAAAGTTGTTGACAAAGTCGAAACGATGTGATAAGATAAACAAGCTGTCGCTGAGGAAACAAAACGACAACAACTTACAAAATGAACCTTGAGAATTGAAGACTGAATAATACACAAAC
>JAUNOF010000190.1 GCA_030537215.1 Lachnospiraceae bacterium | reverse complement strand
AAAAAAATAGAGCGCGAGACGGGACTCGAACCCGCGACCCCGACCTTGGCAAGGTCGTACTCCACCAACTGAGCCACTCGCGCATAAGTAAGTATTTCTTTGAACGATAATGATTTTATCATGTGTTATTACAATTGTCAAGCTACTTTTTTATTTTGCCGGAATTTTTTTGCCGACTGCTGGGAACGCACGTAAACAGTAAACTTGTTTGATATGTATTGGGGGCTCAGGAAAGAGCCTCCTTGTTTTCACATCCAAATTCTGTTATTTGTATACCCAATATTTCTAAGGTGTCCCGTAAATTACCGGCTGGATCTGCCGCTCTTCCAGTGCCGCCTTCAGCGTTTCTTCAATCAGCTCGGTCTGTGCAATCATGGAATTTGGCTTCTTTTCCGGGTTATCCTGGGAAAATGGAACGAAGTAGATGTGCTTTGTGTGGAACAGCAGGCCGATGTTCTTAAAATTCATGCCCAGAGCGTCATTGGTAGAGATGGAGATCACCAGAGGCTTTTCGTTGCGGAGATGAGCCTTTGCGGCCATCAGCACAGGTGTGTCGGTGATGCCAGAGGCAAGCTTTGCCAAAGTATTTCCTGTGCATGGGGCGATGAGCAGGATATCCAGGTAGCCCTGGGGGCCGATAGGCTCTGCTTCCTCGATCTTCAGGATAGGCTGACGGCCGGTAAGCTCAGAGATGTGACGGATATATTCTCCTGTGTTCCCAAAACGAGAATCGGTGGTCTGCACATTGGAGGAAAAGATGGGGTAGACATTGGCTCCGGCTTCTACCAGATGCCGGATCTCCTGTTCGATTTTGCTGAAGGTACAAAACGAGCCGGTCACGGCCAGACCGATATTTTTACCTTTTAATTCCATAATAAGATGCTCCTTTTCTTAATAATATAGGATCAATACGATGCAGGTTTGCGGTGTTATTGCAAAGATAAATGTTCTAGAACCGCCTGGTACAGGATTTCTGCTGCTGCCTTCGGGCAATAGCGGCCTGGAAGTCCTGGACATCGCTTGATGCACAGCTTATTGGCTTCTGGGGCGCTGCTTAAATCAATTCCTCCAGGGCCGGATGCGATGTCGATCAGAACGGCGTCTGCCTTCAGAAGGCGGAGAGCGGAGTGGTCCAGAACGGGAGCTGGAACGGTGCTAAAAATAAAGTCAAAAGTTGACAGGAAAGCGCTGCTGCCGGAAAATGGCTGTTTCATTTGAACCGGGCTGAACCCCAGGGCATATGCAAGAGCCAGGCGAGGAGCGCTGCAGTCAGCAGCAGTTACCTGTGCATTCAGGCCCTTCAGCTTTTCCGCAAGAGTTTCTCCGCAGCGGCCAAAGCCGATGACCAGGCAGCGGCTGCCATGGAGGGCGCCGGGGCTTAAGGTGATTGCCTCACCAATGGCTCCTTCTGCGGTGGCAACGGTATTTTTTAGGGCGACTTCTTCCATTTTCATAAAATCATAAACCGAAATTCCCAATTGGGTGCAATGGTGGATGATTTGCCTCGGAATATTTCCTCCGAACAGGATATGTCTGTTTGTCAGGCCGGAGAGGAGGTCTGTGACGGAAACGGAAGCGGCGCTTTCTTCCTGAGAGTGGGATTCTGCGGGGCAGTAAAAGAGATGAGTACCATTTTTCGTAAAGGGAACGGGGCCAAGAATGATATCTGCCTGCTGGAAAGCCCTGGAAATGGAAGCAGAACCATCTGCAGGGGCAGGACTTTTCTCCCCGCCAGGCCAGCGCAGAACTGGAAAGCCATCACCCTTCAGATATTGTTCCAGATAGTCCTGGCGGCTGTCGCCGCCTATGATGAGAAAAGTATGCATGAATCACGTTTACTCCTTAAGAGAAATACAGTATAATGATTTATATGTGAAAATATGAAAATGGTGTGGAAGTAATTGTGCGGTTTCCCGCACTTTTGGACTGCCGAATCATATTTTAATAGTACAGGAAGCATAAACTGCTTCTTTTTATTATTTTGAAAAAGTCAGGATGGATGAATATATGAAACATGAGATTTTTAAAGGCTCTGCTGTGGCGCTGGCAACACCCATGGATGAAACAGGAGCAGTTGATTATGACGGGCTGGAGCGTCTGATTGAGTTCCAGCTGGATCAGGGCATTGATGCTGTTCTGGTAAACGGCACCACTGGCGAGTCTGCCACCTTAAGCGACAGGGAAAAGCTGGAAGCGATGTCCTTTGTCATCGACCGCGTTGGAGGGAAAGTGCCTGTTCTGGCCGGGACCGGATGCAATCATACAGCCCATGCAATGGAGCTTTCCAGGGAGGCGGAAAAGCTGGGAGCTGATGGGCTTCTGGTAGTGACGCCCTATTACAACAAGGCATCCCAGGCAGGATTGGTCCGTCATTACTGGTCCATTGCGGATTGCGTCAGCCTTCCGATCCTGCTGTACAATGTGCCCACCCGCACTGGTGTTGACATTGCCCCGGAAACGTATCTGCGGTTAAAGGAGCATCCGAATATCCTGGGCGTGAAGGAGGCAGGAGGGAATCTGTCTAAGATTGCCAAGACAGCCGCTCTCTGCGGGGAAGATTTTCATATCTATTCGGGAAATGATGATCAGACCCTTGCTATTATGGCGCTGGGAGGAAAAGGTGTTATTTCTGTGCTGGCAAACGTGATGCCTGGTGAAATGAGCCGGATGTGCCGGGCCTTTTTTGCAGGCGATCTGAAGGAGAGCCGCCGCCTCCAGTTAGAGCTTCTGGAGCTGATGCAGGCCATGTTCTGGGATGTGAATCCGATCCCGGTGAAGGCGGCATTATCTCTTATGGGAATGTGCGGAGAATATTACCGGCTGCCTATGACACCTATGGATGGAGAGAAGAAGGAACGGCTCGAGGTGCTGATGCGGAAGCATGGGATTACGGTTCGGAAGGCAAAGGAGCAGATGTAAAAAAATTACAGAAACAGATTGACGCTTTCCACACAGTATGATATCATATATGTAATATTTTGGAAAACATCAAAGGCACTTGAAAATATTACTTAAAGTAACTTTTTCTGTCGGTGGAACACCACTTTTTTAGGGGCATTTTTTGAAAGGGCTGGAAAAAGGGTATCTGATTATTCACAATGGCTGCCAATTATGGATGAAAGAGCAAAACAGATTGGAGAATGAGAAATGGAAAATCAATATTGCTGCAATTTGCAGAATTTGTTGGATTTGTTTGATGAGAAGATTTCCGTAGCTGACATTCTTGCATCAAAGGCGCTTGCAGATGTTTCTGCGGAAATTGTGAAGCAGAGATTGGAATTAGGTATGACGCAGAAGCAGTTTGCCCATTTTATGAATGTATCTCAAGGAATGGTTTCAAAGTGGGAAAGTGCAGATTATAATTTTTCGGTAAAGGCATTGGCAGAGATCGCAGAGAAGCTGGATTTGGAATTAGAAGTTCGATTGCAAGAGCCGAAAGTGATACCTGTTTTTGAAGATGAAAAAGGATTTCGCTGCATTACACCAACAGCAAGACATTTCTTTGTAGTTAAAAATAATAGCAGCAGTAAAAGGACCTGTAATCGTGTGAAACAATATGTAGAAAATCTTGATGCTTTAAAAATTGTGACTCATTAAATGAAAACAGGAGGAAACAGGATGCTGCAGTATATTAATGGTTTTTCATGTGCAATGGATGATGAGAAAGAGGAATTCATGATCAACTTTGTTCAACGACTTCCTATGATAAAGGATGGAAACATTCAGGAAGAAATGGCAGCAGAGACGGTTTCAACGATTGTGATGAGAAAAGCTGTTGCAGAGCGATTATATGACGCATTAAAAGAGTTGTTGGAGCAAAATGATGCTGAAGGGGCTGCCCATTGAAGGGGCAGTCCCTTTCTCCATCTGTGCTGTTATCCTCTTACATTCACAGGACTGGCACAACCAGCTTGACGGCTACCTCGCCCACCTACGCCTCACCCTCCCACATAAAATTGCTGATTCTTGTGAGTCTTCCGGTACCCGGAGGGCGTCATTCCCGTCACGGACTTAAATACTCGGTTAAAATGGGTCAGATTTGAGAACCCGGTAGCCTTGCTGATCTCTGTGATATTCAGATTCGTTTCCATAAATTTTCTTTGAGCATTCATGATCCGCGTTACGTTCACATACTGGATGATGGTGCTGTTGGTATATTCTTTAAATTCCCGGCACAGATAATAAGGGCTGACGTAAAACATCTGGGAGAGGCTTTCCAGATTAATATCATCTGCATAATGGGTGTGGATATAGCGGATCACCTGACTGATGCGGGTGCTTTCCTCCGGTTTTGCCAGAGCCTGCGTCCGTTTCTGACGGGCTAATTGGTAGAGAAGCAGGTTTAACAGCATGTGCTGGTAATTGCTGTGAAAATCGCCGGGGGTGCTCTGCTCGTGGAGCAAAAGCTCTAAAAGCTGATGGATGGTCCGGCGGTCCTTTTGAGAGGGCTTATACATACCATTTGCATTGTCCAGAGCTTCGATCAGCTCCGGAGTATCCACCTCATCCTTGTGGAAATACAGGATGATCCGCTTAAAGGGCACATTTTCAGCTCCGTAGGAAAAGTGCATGATATAAGGGGAAAACAGCATCAGCTCCCCGGGCTTTAACAGATACAGCTCATCTTGTATTCTTTGATATCGTTCTCCGTCTTCTAAAAAATACAGTTCATAATAATTATGATAGTGGGATTGAAACATATTGTCATTTACCCCGCTGATCCGCTCACAGGCAATCTGACTTCCCTGGGCCATCATAATTCCTGCCTGATCCAACATATAGAATTCCCCCCTTTTGAATGTTGCTCGTGGTAAACAATACCATGGCTGTAAGCAAAATGTACAAAATTAATTAGCTATATTTAACAAAATTATCAAGCGATCAGATGGGTTTCTGACAGATATAATAATAATGCCTTAATATCATCTTAACATATTTTTTGAAAAAGAGCAAGAAATGTAAAGCTTTTGCCTATAGACTGCAATTTTCGTCTAGTTTTGCACCTGGATTTTTCATATGATAAAGATACAAAAACCGGTTTGAGTAATGAAAAAAGTTAAGGAGGTTAATAAGAAATGAAAATCTGTACAACGGCTCTGTCAGTAAAGCAGCAGGACAATTACTTTTCTGTTATGACCAACAGCGTGGAGATCCGAATCCTGTTTTTAACGGATTGGAT
>JAUNOF010000032.1 GCA_030537215.1 Lachnospiraceae bacterium | reverse complement strand
AACCCGGGTTTACGCCGTGAGAGGGCGTCGTCTTGACCGCTTGACCAACAGGCCGGAATCGAGGCGACAAGATTCGAACTTGCGACCTCTGCGTCCCGAACGCAGCGCTCTACCAAACTGAGCCACGCCTCGATTACGTTACGTAGTATAATATAAATTTCCGGAAATGTCAACAGTAATTTTCAAAAAAATTTAAAAAATTTACACAACTAGAATTTTTTGGCACAAAGAGGAGTTTTCTATTGAAACAAGAAACTCCAGGGAGAAAACCTGATTTCCTCCCTGGATCATGACTGCTGATACATGATTTTCAAATTTCTCCCATTTCCATATCACCCGGATCAGCAGCTGCTGGTCACCGCCAGTGACTACTGAATGGAAATTACCTTGTAGTCCTGATCTTCCACTGTCTTCTTCAGCACATCGTCTGCCAGCTCTGCGCTCAGAGTTACGACTGCAGTTCCTGCCTCATGGCTTACTACAGCCTCGCTTACCTCCGGCAGCGCTTCCAGACACTTCTTTACTCTTGCCTCACAGTGGCCGCACATCATTCCTTCGATTTTCATTGTCTTTGTCATAGTCTTGCTCTCCTTTTTCTTCTTAGATTTTCTTAATTTTTTGTCTTTCTTTGTATCATGCATATTGAACCAGTTCAGCCGGAGTGCATTGGTTACCACACAGAAGCTGGAAAGGCTCATTGCTGCCGCGCCAAACATTGGATTTAATTTCCATCCAAAGATAGGATACCACAAACCTGCCGCTAATGGAATCCCTACAGCATTATAGAAAAATGCCCAAAACAGATTTTCATGGATATTGGTCAGGGTGGCCCGGCTCATGCGGATGGCCGCCGGAACATCACTCAACCGGCTTTTCATCAGCACCACATCGGCGGCATCAATGGCGATATCGGTTCCAGCTCCAATAGCAATACCCATATCCGCCCTGGTAAGGGCCGGGGCGTCATTGATTCCGTCGCCTACCATGGCTACCTTACCCTTTTCCTTCAGCCTGCGGATCACAGCTTCCTTGCCGTCCGGAAGGACGCCGGCGATGACTTCATCTACACCGGCCTGCTTTCCAATGGCCCGGGCGGTCTTTTCATTGTCTCCAGTCAGCATCACCACATGGATGCCCATATTCTGAAGCTCTTTCACCGCCTGGGGACTGTCTTCCTTAATCACGTCGGCCACTGCAATCACACCGATCAGCCGGTCCTGTCGGCTGAAGAACAGCGGAGTTTTTCCATTTTCTGCCAGGGTTTCTGCCGCAGACAGAATCTCAACCGGGATTTTGGAATAACGGCTGATAAAGGTTCGGTTGCCGCCCCGCAGAATGGCGCCATCTAAAACAGCCGTCAACCCATTTCCTGGAAGTGCCTGGAAGTCTGAAACTTCTCTGGCTTCCAGCTGCTTCTCTTCTGCCATGGTTAAGATGGCTCGGGCCAGGGGATGCTCGCTTTTTCGTTCCAAAGCATAAGCCGCAGTAAGAAGATCTTCTTCCCTGATACCCTCCACCGGTATGATATCTGTTACCTTGGGCTCGCCGCTGGTGATCGTTCCCGTCTTATCCAAAGCCACGATTTCCATCTTTCCGGTTTCCTCCAGGGATACGGCGGTCTTAAACATGATTCCATTTTTCGCGCCCATGCCATTGCCCACCATAATCGCCACAGGGGTTGCAAGACCCAGGGCGCAGGGGCAGCTAATCACCAGCACAGAAATGCCTCGTGCCAGCGCAAAGCCGATGGTCTGCCCGGCCGCCAGCCACACCAGGATGGTGACAAAGGCAATGGTGATCACCACCGGTACAAATACACCAGATACCTTATCCGCAACCTTTGCGATGGGCGCCTTGGTAGCTGCTGCATCGCTTACCATCTGAATGATCTGGGAAAGTGTGGTGTCCTCTCCTACTCGGGTTGCCTGACAGCGGATAAAGCCGGACTGGTTCATGGTGGCTGCAGAAACCTTATCTCCCTCTGCCTTATCCACCGGGATGCTTTCTCCGGTCAATGCAGATTCATTGACTGCACTGCTTCCTTCTAATACAATGCCGTCCACTGGAATATTTTCACCTGGGCGTACCACAAAGATATCGCCCTTCTGCACCTGATCGATGGAAACGGTTGTCTCCACGCCGTCCTTTACGACCACGGCTGTCTTCGGGGCAAGCTTCATCAAGCTCTTTAACGCATCTGTGGTCTTTCCCTTAGAATGAGCCTCCAGCATCTTTCCTACGGTGATTAAAGTCAGGATCATGGCGGCGGATTCAAAGTAAAATTCATGCATGTAGGCCATCACCCCTGCCATATCACCCTTTACCTGAGCGTCTGTCATGGCAAACAGCGCGTAGGTGCTGTATACAAAGGACGCGCCGGAGCCTAACGCCACCAGAGTATCCATGTTAGGAGCCCGATGGATCAGTCCCCGAAAGCCGCTGATGAAAAATTTCTGGTTGATCACCATAATAATCACAGTGAGCAGGAGCTGCAAAAGTCCCATGGCCACATGATTGTTCTCAAAAAATGCGGGCAATGGCCAATTCCACATCATATGCCCCATGGAAACATACATCAGCACGGCAAGAAATCCTACCGATGTCAGCAGCCTGCGCTTTAACACGGGTGTGTCCCGGTCCTTTAAGGCATCCTCTGCTCCCGCCATGCTGCGGCTTGCGGCGCCGGTATTTTCGGCACCTGCCGCTGAACCAGCTCCGGCTCCGCCGCGGCCCTTGGGCTGCGCCCCGTAGCCAGCCTGCTCCACCGCAGCAATGATTGCCTCTGCTGCTGCACTTCCCTCTACTCCCATGGAATTGGTCAGCAGGCTGACGGAGCAGGAGGTTACCCCCGGCACCTTGGAAACAGCCTTCTCCACCCGGGCGCTGCAGGCGGCGCAGCTCATGCCTGTTACGGTATATTGTTCCATATCTTGTCTCTCCCTTCTGTCTGTCAATACGGATGCCTGTTATTTCAGATCCGTTTCGTCTATATATGCTACTATGAAAGTTCTGCCGCCCATTAGGCGGCGTGAATTCAGGTATGCCAAGTGCGCCCGCCAAAACTTTCATATGCAGTGGAGCGTTTGCCTGTCGGGCGCATGAAGGTTTACTTCATCAGCTTCTGGAGCGTGCCCACCAGCTCGTCGATGGTCTCCTCCTTCCCGTCCCGGATATCCTGTGCCACGCAGGTGCGGATGTGATTCGCCAAAAGCACTCTGTTAAAGCTGTTCAGCGCCGCATTTACTGCCGCCACCTGAACCAGAATATCGGTACAGTATGCATCCTCCTCCACCATCCGCTTAATGCCTCGCACCTGACCCTCGATGCGGCTGAGGCGGTTCAGCAGATCCTTGTACTCCTTTTCGGTCCGTTCCTTGGTCTTATGGCATCCACAGCTCTCTTCTTGCATCCGATTTCCTCCTGCTTGTTTTATTCCAGAATACCCCCAATGGGTATTTCTGCTCCTGGTATGTATTATATACCCCCTGGTGGTATTTTGCAACCTCTATTTTACATTTTCCTTATCTTTCTTCCTTATATTTTTCTCAATAAGGTTTTTTTATGCGTCCGGCTGGCAGATGCGCAGTGGTGCCAGCATGGGGCATGGGGGTTACTATGAACATAAAAGCAGCCAGCCGGTTCTGCCTGATATCTCAGAACCAGCTGACTGTGCCTTTACTCATCGGTATTTTTTGTATTTATTACGCAAAATCAAAAAGGGACAGCTGATTGCTCTCCGGCAGATCACCTAAAAGACCCAGGTCATCCAGCAGGCTGCAGATGGTCTTGCCTACCTTGGTCCGGTTCATGAAGTCCTCCTTGGAGAGAAATTTTCCGTCCTTGGCCGCTTCCACGATACCCTCCGCCGCCTTCTCACCTAACCCGTCGATACTGCTTAAAGACGGCATCAGTTGATTTCCGATGATCTGGAATTGAGTCGCCTTTGCCTGATAGATATCAATGGGCAGGAAGGAAAAACCTCTTGCATACATCTCCTGAACGATCCGCATATCCCGCAGGGTATCCTGCTCCTTATTGGACAGCGTGTCGCTCCGCTTCTTATAATCCGCCAGGTACACCTCCAGCTTATCCCGCCCCAGGCACATCAGCTCATAGCTGAAGCCCTTGGCACGGATGCTGAAAAATGCGGCGTAATAGGCCAATGGGTAAAACACCTTGCAGTAGGCGATGCGCCAGGCCATCATAACGTAGGCCGCCGCATGAGCCTTGGGGAACATGTACTTGATCTTCTTACAGGACCAGATATACCAGTCCGGCACGCCATGGTCCTTCATGGCCTCCTCCCACTCCGGTTTCAGGCCCTTGCCTTTTCGCACTGCTTCCATAATGGAAAAGGAAAGCCCTTCCTCCACTCCCCGTCCAATAAGATAAACCATAATATCATCTCGGGTACAGATGGCGGTCTGAATGGTTGCCTTCCCTTCCTGAATCAACGTCTGGGCATTGCCCAGCCATACGTCGGTTCCGTGAGACAGTCCGGCAATGCGGACCAGGTCGGAGAAATATTTCGGCTTGGTATCGATAAGCATCTGCATGGCAAAGTCTGTGCCGAACTCCGGGATCCCCAGCGCTCCCAGCTTGCAGCCGCCGACGTCCTCCGGCGTGATCTTAAGGGCTGAGGTATTCTGGAACAGGCTCATAACCTCCTTGCTGTCCAAAGGAATATCCTGAACCGGATCAATGCCGGTTAAATCCTGAAGCATACGAATCATGGTAGGATCATCGTGTCCCAGAATATCCAGCTTTAACAGGTTATGGTCAATACTGTGGTAATCGAAATGGGTGGTAACAGTAGAGGTTGTCATGTCGTTTGCCGGATGCTGCACCGGGGTAAAGGAGTAAATCTCTTCTCCCAGGGGAAGCACGATAATGCCGCCGGGATGCTGTCCTGTAGTACGCTTCACTCCCACACAGCCCTGTACGATCCGATTGATCTCGCAGTTCCGCTTAGACTGCCCTCTCTCCTCGTAGTATTTTCGGATATATCCGTAAGCTGTCTTATCCGCCAGGGTGCCCACCGTTCCGGCCCGGAAGGTCTGGCCCTTGCCGAAGATAACCTCGGTATAATCATGGGCCTTACTCTGGTACTCGCCGGAGAAATTTAAGTCGATATCCGGCTCCTTATCTCCCTTAAATCCCAGGAACGTCTCAAATGGGATATCAAATCCTTCCTTTTTTAATGGCTTCCCGCAGACCGGACAGGTTTTATCCGGCATATCACAGCCCGCCATACCGGAGAACTTCTTTACCTCATCGGAGTCAAAATCGTAGTAATGGCAATGGGGACAGATATAATGGGGACTTAAAGGATTTACCTCTGTGATTCCCGCCATGGTAGCCACGAAGGAGGAGCCTACGGAACCACGGGAGCCAACCAGATATCCGTCCTCATTGGATTTCCACACCAGCTTCTGGGCAATGATATACATTACGGCGAAGCCATTGCTGATAATCGAATGCAGCTCCCGCTCCAGACGGTCCGTTACGATTTTCGGCAGCTCTTCCCCGTAAATGGCATGAGCCCGGTCGTAGCAGATCTTTCGGAGGGTGGCATCGGAGTTTTCGATCACAGGGGGACACTTGTCCGGCCGCACCGGTGAGATCTTCTCACACATATCCGCAATTTTCCTGGTGTTGGTGATCACCACCTCCTCCGCCTTATTAGGCTCCAGGTAGCTGAATTCCTCCAACATCTCCTCGGTAGTCCGAAGGTACAGCGGCGCCTGCTGGTCGCAGTCCTTAAAGCCCTGCCCTGCCTCGATGATTCTCCGGTAGATCTCATCCTGAGGATCTAAAAAATGCACATCGCAGGTGGCGCAAACCAGCTTTCCGAACTGCTCACCCAGCTGAATGATCCGCATATTGATATCGATCAGATCCTGCTGGCTTTTCACCGTGCTCTTCTCATCCCGCAGCATAAACTGATTATTACCCAGGGGCTGGATCTCCAGGTAATCGTAAAAGTTCACCAGCTTTGCCAGCTCCGTGTCCGGCGCCCCCCGAAGAAGGGCCTGATACAGTTCGCCGGCTTCACAGGCAGAGCCGATGATCAGCCCTTCCCGGTACTTGTTCAGCAGGCTTTTGGGAATCCTCGGCCTCCTGGCAAAATATTCCAGGTGAGAATAAGAAACCAGACGGTACAGGTTGATCCGGCCCACATCATTTTTCGCCAGAATGATCACATGGTAGGTGGGAAGCTTCCGGATCATATCCGCCGACATCTGGCTTAAGGCATTTAGCTGATCCAGGGTTTCAATATCACGTTCCCGGAACCGCTTTACAAATTCCACAAAAATCTCCGCAGTCGCCCCGGCATCGTCCACCGCCCGGTGATGATTTTCCAGGGAAACATTCACCGCCTTTGCCACCGTGTCCAGCTTATACCGGTTCAGATTCGGCAGCAGCACACGGGCCAATGCCACCGTATCCAGCACAGTGGGAGCAAATTCCAGTCCAAGCCTCCTGGCATTGTGGGAAATAAAGCTTACATCGAAGGAGGCATTGTGAGCAACGATCACCGCATCCTGACAGAATTCCAGAAATTGGGGCAGGATCACATCGATCTGGGGATAATCCAGCACCATGCTGTCATTGATCCCGGTAAGCTGCTCAATATCGAAAGGTATCGGTACATTTGGATTCACGAAGGTGCTGAACTTCTCTGTGATCTTCCCATCCTCCACCTTCACCGCACCAATCTCAATAATCCGGTTTTTCTCCGGCGAAAATCCGGTGGTCTCGATATCAAACACCACATAGGTGTCAGAAAAGCTCTGGTTCCTGGAATTTTCTACAAGCTGCTTCAAATCGTCTACCAGATACCCCTCTACTCCATAAATGATCTTAAAGGTATCGCCCTTATCCAGGGCATGGTTGGCATCGGTAAAGGCCTGGACACAGCCGTGGTCGGTAACTGCCAGGGCTGGCATTCCCCACTGCTTGGCCCGCTTGATAATATCCTTTACCTCAGAAACGCCGTCCATATCGCTCATCTTTGTGTGACAGTGAAGCTCCACCCGCTTCTCTAAGCTGTTGTCCATCCGCTTGCTGGTGAAGTCCTCGCATTTTTTAATGCCCACAACAGAGCCTAAGGTCAGTTCATGATCAAATTTATCGATGGTGGTGACGCCTCGTATTTTAATGAAGCTTCCCTTCACCACCGCCTTGTCCACGTCCTCCATCATCTCCTGGCGGGCAAACAGCTTCACCGTGATGGTATCAGTAAAATCTGTCACATCGAAGATGACGATGGTCCGCTCGCCGCCCCGCAGCTCACGCTTATCCACAGCCAGGATCTTTCCCCGGATGGTAACCTCACCGATCTCGCCCTCAATGGTTTCGATCTGGGTAAAGCCATCCTCAAAATCCCGTCCAAACAGCACATCCGGATTATCTGACCTTCTGGAATAGGTAAATTTCTTTTCTCCCTTTTCAAATTTTCCCTTTCCAAAGCCGCCTTTAGAAAAACTGCCTTTACCAAAGCCAGACTTTCCGGCATTCGCCTTCTGTCCATTGTCTGCTTTCCTGGCAGCGCTGCCATTTGAGGCTCCGGCAGTCTTTCCATGGCCGGCATTCGTCCCGGCCCCAGCTCCAGGGCCGCCTGAGCCGGCGGTGCCAGATGCGGCCCAGCCGCCATATATGGCCCCATCGCCATTCCTGGTCCCATCCAAGGCTGCCGCGCCAGCTCCGCCGGCTTCCGGCAAAACAGCTCCCAATGTACCGGTTCCAGCCAGGCTGGCTCCGTACAAAGTACTGATCCGTTCCAGAGCGGCCGCCTCTGCCTCTTCCGCTTGTTTTCTCAGCTTGCTCTCCTTGGCTGGAACGTATGTAAATTCCACCACCGCCGACAGACCGCACCGCTCCTGGAAGATTTTTTCCAAAACTCGCTTCAGCTCCCCAGCCTTCTCCTTGGAAACCATACTGTCCTCAATGGTCATCTGCATCACATCTGGCTGTGGGAAGCTGAACTCCGCCTTTTTAAACATCGTATACTCGATGATGCTGTAATGCTTCAGCTCCAGCGCGATGCTGTCCTTATACATTTCCAGCAGCTTTTCCGGCGTGTACTGGCCCGAAAGCCGGTACTTCTCCTGAAATTTGATAGTAAGCTGCTTTCCGGGAAAAAGCTGATTTTTAATACCCTCCTCCAGGTCATAGATCACCTGCTTATGGATCAGCCTCGGACTTTCAATATAAACGCGAATAGAGCTTCTATCCCTGGTGGAGGTTACCCGAGGCACCTCCACCAGTTTTAAAAGCTCCTTCAGCTCTGCTGCAATATTCAGTCCGGGAAACACTTCCAAAAATCCTTTGGCCATATTTCCTCCTACACCGCCTTTGCTTTTTCTGCCGCAATCTGAACCAGCTCCGCCCGCAGCGCATCCAGAAGCTCCGCCTCCGGCACCTTGCGTACCACCTGACCCCTGCGGATCAGAAGTCCTTCCCCGATTCCTCCGGCGATTCCCACATCCGCCTCTCTTGCCTCCCCGGGACCATTGACCACACAGCCCATAACGGCCACCTTGACCCCCTTCAGATAGTCAAACTCCGTCACCATGGTCTCCACCTGGTTTGCCAGAGAAATCAGATCGATCCTGGTTCGTCCGCAGGTAGGACAGGAAACTACCTCGATCCCGCCCTCGCGAAGTCCCAGGGTACGAAGGATCAGCTTCGCCGTCTTCACCTCTTCCACCGGATCTCCGGTCAGAGAAACTCGTATGGTATCGCCGATCCCCTGGTTCAGGATGATCCCCAGGCCCACAGAGGACTTTACATTGCCGGAATACATGGTTCCTGCCTCCGTGATTCCTACATGCAGCGGATAATCCGTCTGGCGGGCGATCAGCTCATGAGCCTTTACACACATCATAACATTGGAAGATTTAATGCTGATCACCAGGTTATCATAATCCATATCCTCAATCAGCTTCACCTTATCCAGCGCGCTCTCCACAATTCCCTCTGCCGTAACGCCGCCGTATTTTTCAATCAGATTCTTCTCCAGGGAACCGCTGTTTACACCCACCCGAATGGGGACCTGATAGGCCCTGGCCGCGTCTACCACAGCCTTCACCCGGTCAGCCGAGCCGATATTGCCCGGATTGATCCGAATCTTATCCGCCCCATTCTCAATCGCTGCAATCGCCATCTTATAGTCAAAATGGATGTCCGCCACCAGCGGAATGGAAATCTCCTTTTTAATCTCCTTCACCGCCAGCGCCGCCTCCATAGTGGGGACAGTCACCCGGATGATCTCACACCCGGCATCCTCCAGCCGATGGATCTGCGCCACCGTAGCTGCCACATCCTCTGTCTTTGTATTGCACATGGACTGGATCGCAATCGGGCTCCCGCCGCCAATCACACAATTTCCAATCCTAACCCTTCTCGTCTGCTCTCTTCCCACGACTTTACTACTCCTTCACCATGAATCCTGCATTTTCCTGCACTATCGTTCATACCTATCTGAAATACTACTCTCTGCCGCTTTCCAATCACCAGCGAAGAGCAGCAGCAGTTCCCTAAGAAGACCGTTAAAAACGGCGGTCCTTGGGTTCTGTCTTTTAGAACCCTAGTACCGTTCCGTTTTTACTCGAGCGAAAGCGCGTCTTCGTGGGAACTGCTGCTGCTCTCCGCGTAACTTCCGCCAAGTTGATACATATATCCCACCTATCTAAAAATCAAATTCCGAATATCATTAAACATAATCACCAGCATAAGTCCCATCAGAAGCATCATACCTGCCATATGGATCATGCCTTCCTTTTCCTGGTCAATCGCCTTCCCGCGGACGGCTTCGATCAGCAGAAATACCAGCCTTCCGCCGTCCAGCGCCGGAATCGGCAGCAGATTCATGGCTCCCAGGGATGCGCTTAAGATCACGCCCATATTCATAAGGGTCAGGATTACGCTGAGCCAGCCTGCAGGCCGCACCTGCTCCACTACCTCACCGATATCCGCCACGATCCGAACCGGACCTCCCAGATCCTCTGTACCCACATAGCCGCGGAACAAAAGTCCAAAACTCTCAATCGCCGCCCGCCCCTGGAACATCACCTCATGCCAGCCAAGCTGAAACAGATGGAGGATTCCCCTGGCAGGATGGTAATCCGGCATATGCTCGATTCCCATCATGTAGGTCTGTGTCTCCTCATTATATTTAGCCGATAAGGTAGTAGTAAAGGTCTGATAATCCGGGCGGTCTGCATACCAGTCACTGGCTGATGAGATATCTCCCGATGCCTGGCCTTCCGCCTCCTTTGCATTCAGCCGCCCATACTTAACCGTCAGCACTTCATCCGGATGAAGCTGAAGAAACATGCTCAAATCACGGTATCCCATCATCTTCTGCCCATTAATGGACAGGATCCGGTCTCCTGGTTCCAGCCCTGCCTCCTTTGCCGGATATCCCTCCAGCACATTGTTGATAATAGGAAGATCATACCCGGTATAGGCAACGATGATGATCCCGAAAATCAGAGCCAGAATAAAGTTAAAGATGGGACCGGCTGCGATCACCGCAATCCTGGACCACACCGGTTTACTTAAAAATCCATTTGGATTTCCGCTGTCGGTATCTTCATCTGCCATGGCGCAGGAGCCGCCCAGAGGCAGTACTTTTAAGGAGTACCGTGTCTCCTTCCCCTGAAAGGAACACAATCTGGGGCCCATTCCAATGGAAAACTCCACCACTGCTACGCCGCTCAGCTTTGCCAGAAGAAAATGTCCCAGCTCATGGAACATAATGATAAATCCAAATAACAATATTGCTGCTAAAATATTCAGCAATCTACCACCTGCTTTCTATCAATTCATAGGTTTCCTTCTCTGCCTCCAGGATTTGCTCTACCGTAGGGTGCTCCACCTTCCGGTGCGCTTCCATGGATGCCTCAATCATATCAATAATGGTCAGATAGGAGATCTCCCTCTTTAAAAACTTGCTGACCGCCTTCTCATTCGCTGCATTAAATACGGTGGGCATAGTGCCTCCTGCCCTTCCCGCCTGGTAAGCCAGCTTCAGGCCGCGGAAATTCTCCATATCCGGCTTTTCAAACCGAATATCCTGAAGACTCCAGAAATCCAGGCGGTCTCCTGGAAGGAAACGGCGTTCCGGATAATACAGGGCGTACTGGATGGGAAGCTTCATATCCGGTGTGCCAAGCTGTGCAATCACCGCTCCATCCTGAAACTCCACCATGGAATGAATGATACTCTGAGGCTGCACCACCACCTGTACCTGATCCATCTCGGTATCGAAAAGCCATTTGGCTTCCATCACCTCAAGTCCCTTGTTTACCATAGTCGAGGAATCGATGGTGATCTTCTGTCCCATTGCCCAATTAGGATGCTTTAGGGCATCCTCCACCTTAACCTTTGCCATCTGCTCCCTGGTCCAGCCGCGGAACGGGCCGCCGGACGCCGTCAGCAGGATTTTATGGATCCGGTTTCCATGCTCCCGCTCTCCATTCTGGCACTGGAAGATGGCGCTGTGCTCCGAATCCACCGGAAGGATCCTCACACCCTTCTCCTTGGCCAAAGGCATAATAATATGCCCGGCCGTTACCAGCGTCTCCTTATTGGCAAGGGCAATGTCCTTGCCAGCCTCCATGGCTGCAATGGTGGGACGAATGCCGATCATCCCTACCACGGCTGTCACCACAATCTCTGCCGAAGGCTCTGTGGCCGCCTGGATCAGGCCGTCCATGCCGGAAACTATCGTCACATCACAATCTGCCGCCATCTGCCGCAGTTCCTTTGCCTTATCTTCCTCCCACACGCAGACCAGCTTCGGGGAAAACTCCCGGATCTGCTGTTCTAAAACCTTTATATTCCGTCCAGCTGCAAGGGCCGTCACCTGGATATCGCCATTATTGCGGACTACCTCCAGGGTCTGGGTCCCGATCGAACCAGTAGAACCTAAAACCGCTATCTTTTTCATCTGTGATTCTCCTTTTTACCGCAGAAATGTTAATGCAAAGTAAATGGCCGGAGCCGTAAACAGCATACTGTCAAACCGGTCCAGCACGCCGCCGTGACCTGGAATCAGATGACCATAATCCTTCACTCCATGATTCCGCTTAATGGCGGAGGCCGCCAGATCCCCGATCTGAGAGATCACGGCGGCAATACCGCAGGCCAGAGCGCAGGCTGCCCTCGGGTTTTCTACCTCAGCCATATAGCTGCCGAAAAACAGAGCATAAAGAAAGCCCAACAAAGCTGCCCCAACCACGCCTCCTACTGCGCCTTCGATGGATTTTTTCGGACTCAGCACCGGAGCCAGCTTATGCCGCCCAAACAGCATTCCCACACAATAGGCACAGGTGTCGCATCCCCAGGAGCTTAAGAAGATCAGCCATACCAAATATTTGCCGTCTGCCATCATTCTGGTCTGGTACAGATAGGAAAACATCACTGCTACATAGAAAATGCCGAAAAACGCCACTGTCACCTGTTCTGTTCCATATTTTGGAAAAGTCACCACGTAGATGGTCATAAACAGCATCAAGGCCGACACTGCCACCAGCATAACAAACTGCTCTTGATGAAACCAGACCAGCCCATAGTAAGCCAGCGCTGCTGCATAGCCCACAGCTCCCAGCAGCCGCACCTCCATTTTCGTTACCCGGTACAGTTCAAACAGTCCGATGCAGGAAATCGCCGCGGAAGCCAAAAACAGCATGACCCCTCCTCTTCCGACGATCAGCAAAGCCAATATTACTAATATGATACCGCTGATGAGCCTGGTTGCAAACATACTGCGCTCCTCCCTTTCCCTTTTTGCTTCGATATTAAGTAACTGTTCAGTACCCTCACAGTTACGATATTAAGACTTCACCCCGCCGAATCTCCGCTCTCTGCTATTATACTGCACAATCGCCTTTTCTAATTCCTCCTGGTTAAAATCCGGCCACAGGCAATCCGTCACATAGATCTCCGTGTAGGCAAGCTGCCACAGCAGATAATTGGACAGACGGATCTCACCGCTGGTGCGGATCAAAAGATCCGGATCCGGCATCCCCGCCGTATCCAGATAGGAGGCCATCACAGACTCTGTGATCTGAGAAGCATCCAGCCTTCCCTCCTGGCAGTCCAGCGCCATTTTTGCAGCCGCCCGGGTGATTTCATCCCTTCCTCCGTAATTCACTGCAATCACGAAGGTCAGGCCTGTATTATCCTTTGTTTCTCGCTCCAGCCGGTCGATCCCATCAATAATATCCGAATCAAACCGGCGCCGGTCGCCGATCATCTTTACCCGCACATTATTGGCAGATGCGATCTTTAACAGGCGCACCATATAATACCGGAAAAGCTGCATCAATGCCCCTACCTCCTCGGCAGAGCGCTTCCAGTTCTCCGTGGAAAAGCCGTATACGGTCAGATATTCGATGCCCATTCTGGCTGCGATCTCCACCGTCTTTTCTACGGTCTTGCAGCCTTCCTTGTGTCCCATGGTACGGGGAAGTCCCCGTTTCTTGGCCCAGCGGCCATTTCCGTCTAAAATAAGCGCCACATGGCGCGGAATTGTCATATTTGATAAATCTGTCATATTCATTTTCCTCTCATCATGGAGATTTTTCACGGTTCAGTACCCTCACGCACTTCTGAACGATGCCAAAAAGTAGGGCAGGATGTCACACCTGCCCCCTGATTCATGTTTTCTACGCCTCGGCGTAATTATACGGTCATAATTTCCTTCGTCTTTGTCTCGATTGCCTTATCTACCTTCTCGATCATCTTATCAGTCAGCTTCTGGACCTTCTCGGTCATCTGATCTAAATCATCCTCGGAGATCTCATTTGCCTTCTCCATCTTCTTAAAGGTGTCATTGGCATCACGGCGGATGTTGCGGATCGCAACCTTTGCTCCCTCACCTTTCTTCTTTACATCCTTTGCCAGTTCCTTACGGCGCTCCTCCGTCAGCTCTGGGAATACCAGACGGATCACGCTGCCGTCGTTGGTGGGATTAATTCCCAGGTCAGAGGTCAGAATGGCCTTCTCGATCAGCTTTAACAGGCTCTTCTCCCATGGCTGAATCACGATCATACGCGGCTCAGGCACGGAAATATTGCCAACCTGCTGCAGAGGGGTTGGGGAACCATAGTAGTCTACCTTCAGCTTGTCCAATACATGAGGATTAGCACGGCCTGCACGGATAGTGCCGTACTCTCCTAACAAATTGTCAAGGGTCTTGTTCATCTTCTCTTCGTATACTTTAATTTCCTGCATCATGTCCTCCTGTTATGCGGTCACTATCGTGCCGTTTATTTTACCCTGCATCGCATTGGCAATGCCGTCTTTTTCATTCAGGCTGAATACAGCCATAGGCATCTTGTGCTCCATGCACATGATGGATGCTGTCAGATCTACCACTGCAAGCTGCTGATCGATCACTTCCTGGATGGAAATGGTATCGTACTTCTTGGCATCCGGATTCAGCTTCGGATCACTGTCGTAAACACCGTCAATGGCCTTCGCCAGCAGGATGCAGTCTGCATCCATCTCAATGGCCCGCAGTGCAATTCCGGTATCGGTGGAGAAGTACGGATGTCCGGTACCGCCGGCAAAGAATACCACCATACCTGCCTCAAAGCATGCATTGGCGCTGTCCTTGGAAAACAGCTTTGTCATGGAACCACATGCAAATGGCGTGAAGATCTCCGTCTTCATCCCTGCATTGCGGAAAATCTCAGAAACATAAATACAATTCATAATGGTAGCCAGCATTCCGATCTGGTCTGCCTTGGTTCTATCGATAGCTTCGCTGGTTCTTCCTCTCCAGAAGTTGCCGCCGCCGATGACGATGCCTACCTGGACGCCAGCGTCAACGGAAAGCTTAACCTGTCTGGCTACTTCCTTTACTGTATCCTCATCGAATCCGGTTTTTTTGGGACCGGCCAGGGCTTCTCCGCTTAATTTTAATAATACACGTTTCATCTTCATATTGTCAATCTCCCAACTGGTTATGTCTGTTATATTTGCTCGCCTTCGCTTCGCTGGGCTTGGGGGCTGAGGGGGCTCTTTAATTCTAGGGGGCTCGCCTTCGCTTCGCTGGGCTCGCGGGCTTTTTTGATAGGGGTTGGCTGTTCTGCCCCGCAGTGCACACTCGCTTCCGCTTCGCTCCAGCTCGTTCACGGGCTTCGCCCTATGAAAAAAGGCAGATCCAAATCTGCTTTTATGCGAGCATAACGCAGATTTGGATCTGCCTTTTTTCGCACTGCTCATTGCTGACGTGGATATTATACCATAAATCTTTCCTAGAAAAAAGTACTTAATTCTGAATTTTCTGATTTTAATTAACAATGGTTCCGTAGCTGAATCGCCATGTGCCGTCTGGAAGGTGGCGGATTCCGGTTAGGGATTCGTCTTGCAGCCAGCTGTCCTGGTAATATGCAATGGGGATTACGGCGTTGTCTTCTAATATAATGTCTTCTGCCTGATGGAGTGCCTGATAGTATGTGGCTCGGTCTGTGGCTTCTTTTGCCTGGCGGATTGCGGAATCTAGTTTCCAGTTGGAATAATGGCCGTCGTTCCGGAGGTGATCAGTGGAAAATTGCTCCAGCAGGGAAAGGGGATCATCCATGTCCATCACCCAGCTTGCCCGAGCCGCCATAAAGTCGCTGTTGTGACGGTAGGGGACAAAATTCTGCCAGGAAACCTTGCGGGTTTTTACCTGAACGCCCAGAGGATTCCATGCTTTCTGGAGATATCTTCCAAGATCCAGATGATACCCGGCATCATTAGTAAGGAACTCTATGACCGGAAGACCTCTTCCATTGGGATATCCAGCCTCTTCCAGAAGCTCTTTCGCCTGTTCCAGGACTGAGGGCATTTCAGCATCGGATTCTTCTGATTCCTTCTCTTCATCCGATTCTTCCATTTCTTCCGTTCCTTTCTGTACCGGATACGCTGAGGCAATCTGGGTATCCTGCTGACGGCTGCTTCTATTTCCTGCTGCCTGCCAGAAGCTCTTTCCTGCCTCCTGATCGGAAATCCCAGGCCCGATCAGAGAATCAGCCGGAAGGACTTCTCCCTCCATAACCGTTTCTGCAATCTCCTGCTGATCCAGCATCATAGACAACGCTTTCCGGACACGTCTATCCTGAAAGGCTTCTTCCTGCATATTAAACATAATATAGTAGGTTCCGCTGACAGGCGCCTGGTATCCCTGCATAAGAGATTTTCCTTCCGTTGCCTGCTGTTCCTGGTCCGACAGGTCTGTTTGAGACGGTTCTGCCTGATTCTTTTCCAGAAGCTCCTGCCGCTGGTTTTGGTTTTCTTTCAGGGCATCTGCATCACACAGCATCAGCTGAAACCGTCCAGCTTCATATTGCTTTTCCAGATTCTCCTCATTCCCATTCAGCCAGAAGGTAATGGATTTCATGGAAACCGCTTCCTGATTCCAGTAATGTTCATTTTTCTCGAAGGTAATGTACCAGCCGCCTTTCCGTTCTGCAAGCTTCATGGGACCATTCCCCACAAAGGCTTCCGCAGACAAGGACCAATTTTCATCGGTGCCTGTCACATAACTTTCCTTCAGAGGCGATAAGGCCGGATAAGCGCAAATCTGCGGAAAATTTACCCATGGCTGAGAAAGTGTTACCACAAAGGTTCTTTCATCCGGTGCTGATACTCCCAGCCCTTCTCCGCCGTTTTCCGCCGCCTTCTCATAGCCTGCCACCAGACTCAGCATATCTTCCCCATAAGGAGATGCAGTGGAATAATCCGCCAGCCGCTTCCAGGAATACACAAAATCGGACGCTGTCAGCTTCGATCCGTCTGACCAGGCCAGGCCATCGCGGAGATGGAAGGTATAGGTCAGACCGTCAGGAGAAACCTCATAGGATTCTGCCTGCCCAGGCACAAGCTGATGGTTTTCGTCGTAGATCAGCAGCGTTTCATAGGCATGGAGCAGCATGGTCTTCTCCGTGGTATAAAGTGCCTTTGCCGGGTCCAGTGTCCGCAGGTCACCGCCGATCCATACGGTGATTTCTGAAACAGCTTCCTCTTCCTTCCCGCCAGAGCCAACGCTGCCTCTTCCGTTATTGCCATGCTGACTGCTGTCATTGCCTGCGTTGTCTCCTTCCCGGTTACTGCCGGCAGCTTCCCCGCCTGGAGAGCCGCTTTCATCCGAAAGCTCCCCCTCCCGGTTATTCTGTGCTAAAGCTGCATTCTCGCCTGGAACCGGCCCGCGGCCGCTGCAGCCGGAACATGCCAGCAGCACCGCTGCAAGAATCACACATACTGCTTTTTTCATTGACTTCCTTACTCCTCTGTTAAATTGTTTCCCTGTTTGTAACGGTTTTCGTACCCTTACCGTTACCACCGTTTTTCTTAACTCCAGGCCGTTCCCTTTATGGTCCGGCCTTTTTTCTCATCCTTTTTATTTTACCCCATTCTTTCCGATATGCAACAATTATTCCTGTTTTTTCGACAAAAATGAATAAACCCCTGCAGGCACAAAGCCTGCAGGGGCACATTCATCTTTCAGCTTAAATTCCCATCCTGACGAATGATCTCCAGGGCATCGATTAGTTCTTGGAGGTATATCCGAAGAAGAAGTATCCCAGAGGAGTATAGTACATACCGTTGATCTCAGGATTCAGCATGTAGGTCTGGGTGTAGAAGTAGATCGGAGCCAGTACATTGTCCTGACCGATCAGGATATCTTCTGCAGCGTGGAATGCCTTCATACGGTCTTCCTGAACGGAAGTAGCCTTAGCAGCATCGATCTGAGCATCGTACTCTGGATTGGAGTACTGAGCATCGTTGTTGCCGCCATCGGTATACCACATATCTAAGAAGGTACAAGGATCATTGTAGTCTGCAATCCAGCCGTTGCGGGCGATCTGGTAGTTACCCTGCTTTCTGTTCTCCAGGAATACGTTCCAGTCCTGGTTGTTCAGAGTAACGGTTACGCCTAACTGCTCCTGCCACATGTTCTGCAGAGCCTCACCGATCTTCTTGTGGTTGTCAGCGGTGTTGTATAAATACTCAACCGTTGGGAATCCCTCGCCGTTTGGATAGCCAGCCTCTGCAAGCAGAGCACGAGCCTCTTCACAGTTCTTCTCGTAATCTTCCTCAGCCACGCTGTAGTACTCGCCGCCTACGGTGCGGAAATCATCACTTCCTGCGCCTGCTGCATCGTTTACACCGGAAGGTACGAATCCGGTTGCCGGAACCTCACCAGCCTGGGATACGTTCTCTACAATGTAGTTGCGGTCAATAACCAGGGAGAATGCCTTACGGATCCTAGGATCAGAGAAGATCTCATCCTCGGTATTAAAGCATACATAGTAGGTTCCAAGGTAATCTGCAATATCTACCTCGCCGGAAGCCAGGTAATTTGGCAGCTCGTCCATTGGGAAGTTCTCGATGAAATCCAGCTCGCCGCTCTTATACGCAGCCAGCATAGCGTTCTCATCATCTAACAGGGTGAACTTAATGGTAGCTGGTCCAAGGTTTGCAACATCATAGTAGTTCTCGTTCTGCTCTGCTAAGATGTATGCGTTGTGGGACCATTCCTTCATCTTATACGGGCCGTTGCCGATATAGGATGCTACATCGTAGGTCCACTCGTCATTGCCCTCAACCATGTCCTTACGAACCGGGAAGGTTGCCGGGAATGCTGCTACTTCCTCAAAATATGGGCAGTCATAGGATAATACCACTTCCAGAGTGGAATCATCGATTGCCTTAATGCCAAGGGTATCTGGATCTGCGCTGCCGTCAGCAACCTCAGCATAACCCTGAACCATATCGATCATGTAGCAGTAGTCTGCTGCAGTATCCGGATTCGCCAGACGCTTCCAGCTATACTCGAAGTCACCTGCAGTAACCGGCTGGCCGTCAGACCACTTTGCATCGGAACGGATCTTGAAGGTATAGGTAACGGTTCCGTCATCATTTACAACCTTCTCAGAAGATTCTGCCTGGCCTGGTGCAAGAACGGCATTGCCCTCGCCGTCATCCACCCACTTGGTCAGACCTTCAAACATATGGTTGATCATGATTGCTCCGTCTACTGCGGAGTTTAATGCAGGATCAATAGACTGGGGCTCAGAAGCCAGGCAAACTGCCAGGTCATAGCTGCCGTCAGAAGCAGCCTCTGTCTCTGCCGGGGTCTCAGTCTCTGCAGCATCAGCGGCTGCGGTTGTTTCAGCGGCCGGCGCTGCTGTGGTGGTCTCTGTGCTGCTTCCGCCGCAGGCTGCTAAGGACAGTGCCATGGTAGAGGCAAGAGCAAGAGACAGGAATTTCTTTGTCTTTCTCATAATGATTATCCTCCTTTTTTATTTCATGTATCTTAAAAGTTCCTGACGGAACCTGATACCAGATTATAACCCTTACTGATCCAGCAGATGACATGCTGCCCAGTGCCCAGGCTCATGCTCCTTAAATTTCGGCATCTCCTGGCTGCACTTTTCCGTGGCATACGGACATCTGGTGTGGAATCGGCAGCCGCTTGGCGGGTTCATCGGGCTTGGAATATCGCCCTGAAGCACGATTCTCTGCCTGGTGCGGCTAAGCTTTGGATCCGGCACCGGAACTGCAGATAACAACGTCTGGGTGTAGGGGTGGATCGGGTGACGGTTCAGCTCGTAGCTTTCTCCCAGCTCTACCAGAGAGCCTAAATACATAACGCCGATCCGGTTGGAAATGTGACGGACAACCGATAAGTCATGGGCAATGAACAGATAGGTCAGACCCATATCCGCCTGCATATCCTCCAGCATATTTACTACCTGGGACTGGATGGATACGTCCAGCGCGGAGATCGGCTCGTCACAGACGATGAATTCCGGTTTTACCGCTAATGCCCGGGCAATTCCCACACGCTGCTGCTGACCGCCGGAGAACTCATGGGGATACCGGTTAGCATGCTCTGTATTTAATCCAACCCGACGGAGCAGCTCCTTGATCATATCGGCCCGGTCGGCCTTGCCGGATGCCAGCTTATGGATATCGATGGCCTCACCGATGATCTCGCCTACCGTCATACGCGGGTCAAGGGACGCGGAAGGATCCTGGAAGATGATCTGCATCTTCCTGCGGTAAGGAAGCATATTGACTGCCTTTGCCTTTCCCGCAGGAGTTCCGTCCGGCTTTAACGGATTCTCATAGATCGGAACCCCGTCATAAATAATAGACCCCCCCGTCGGTTCATAAAGGCGGAGAATGGTTCTGCCCAGAGTCGTCTTGCCGCATCCGGACTCACCAACCAGACCTAAGGTCTCGCCTTTTTTAATATAAAAGGAAACATCCTGGACTGCCTGAACGCCAGGTCCCTTTACGCCCTTAATGGGGAAATACTTCCGTAAATCTTTTATCTCAAGGAGAATCTTCTCATCATTTGCCATCTTACTTTTCCTCCTTGTTCATCATCTCCTGTACCCGCAGCCAGCAGGCGGAACGGTGATTCTCGCCCACCTCCACGTAAGGAGGCATCTTCTTCAAACAGATCTTCATACATTTATCGCAGCGCGGCGCAAAAGGACAGCCCTCCGGCGGATTCAGCATATCAACCGGGGTGCCCTCGATGGGAATCAGACGCTCATAGCTCTCTGCATCCACACGAGGCATGGAACGGAGAAGTCCCATGGTGTAAGGGTGGGCCGGCTGATAGAAAATATCATCTACCGGTCCCTGCTCTACGATCTTGCCGGCATACATAACGGATACCTTGTCGCAGATATCTGCCACCACGCCAAGATTATGGGTGATAAAGATAATTCCCATCTTCGTCTTCTTCTGCAGATCCTTCATCAACTCCAGGATCTGTGCCTGAATGGTAACATCCAGCGCCGTGGTTGGCTCATCAGCAATCAAAAGCTGGGGATGACAGATCAAGCCCATGGCGATCATAACTCTCTGGCGCATACCGCCGGAAAACTCATGGGGATACTGCTTCATACGCTTTTCCACATTGTTGATGCCCACCAGCTCCATCATCTCCATGGCCCGCTTTTCTGCTTCCGGCTTGGAGATGGTCTTATCATGGGCCCGGAGCGCTTCCACAAGCTGATTGCCGATGGTGTAAACCGGGTTCAGACAAGTCATAGGGTTCTGGAAGATCATCGCCACCTTGCTGCCTCGAAAGGAGGTCATCTCCTCCTTGGAGAAGGAAAGCACGTCCTGTCCCTCAAAGGTGATAGAGCCGCCGATCACCTTGCCTGGCGACTGCAGAAGGCCCATGATGGAGTAGGCCTCCTGGCTCTTTCCAGAGCCGGACTCTCCTACCACACCCATAACCTCTCCGTAATTTAAGTCGTAGGAGATTCCTCCTACTGCCTTTACCTCACCGGCAGGTGTAAAGAAGGAAACACGAAGGTCTTTCACTTCCAATAATTTCTTGTTTGTATTCTGCTCAGACATCTTGCTCCTCCTTTCTATTTCTTAAGCTTCGGGTCTAAGGCGTCACGCAGGCCGTCGCCGAATAAGTTAAATGCCAGAATCATAATACTCAGGATAATGGACGGAATGATCAGACGGTACGTATAGGTATACATACCACTCAGCGCATCGGTAGCCATAGAGCCTAAGCTGGGCAGCGGAGCCGACACACCTACGCCAAGGTAGGATAAGAAGGACTCCAGGAAAATAGCAGAAGGGATCTGCAGGCAGGTGGTAACTACGATCTGTCCGATACAGTTGGGAAGCAGATGCTGACGGATGATCCGCCCGCCGGATGCTCCCAGAGCTCTGGCTGCCGTTACATACTCCTGCTGCTTTAACTGCAGCACCTGACCGCGGATAATACGGCTCATGGTAACCCAGTACAAAGCGCCGAAGGCAATAAACATGGAGATCAGGTTCGGTCCCAGGATATTGACAAAGGACTTGATGGGGTTGCTGCCGCCGGAATTAACGTATTCCGTTAAAATCGGCTTTAATGCGGTGGCGATCAGAAGCACTACCAGCATCTCCGGAACGGAATAGATCAGCTCCACGATCCGCTGCATCACTGCATCCACCATGCCGCCGCAGTAGCCGGAGATCGCTCCGTAGGTAGCGCCGATCACCAGCACCAGAAGAGCCGCGCAGATACCAACTGCCATAGATACTCTGGCTCCGTACATCACACGAACCATAATATCACGGCCATACATATCCGTGCCGAACACATGAGGGAATACGCTCTCTCCCGCCGCTTTTCTTTCCAGCTCCCCTGCAGAATAGCCGAAGAGCTGTTTTTTGATCCCCAGCTCCTTGCGGATGGTCTCCGGATCTGCATCCTCGCCGCTCTGGGAAGCAGATTGCGCCGCAACCTTCGCCTGAGCCTTGATAACAGCCTCATCCTTTTTCGTAAACTTCTTGCCTGCAGCCTCGGCCTCCGCCTTGGCCTTCTCGATCATCGCATCTACATCCAGCGTTTCCGTCTGGGTCCTTGCTGCGATCTCTGCATCCAGACGCTTCTGGTCTTCCAATGCATAGTGGTATGGGTACAGGTTCTCTGCGCCCTTATTAAACTGCTCATAACCGTAAGGAACCAGATAAGGTCCTACAAAAGCAAACAAGAACAGGAACACGATCACGCCTAAGGCCACCATCGCTACCACATTCTTTCTCAGCCGGCGCCATGCGTCCTTCCAATAGGAAACACTCTGACGCTCCTGAATGAAATCGGCCCGTTCTTCTGCTGATGCCTGGCTGAAATCATCTGGTGATAAGTCCTTGAGCATCTCCTCAATGTCCGGCTGAAAGCTGACCGGACAACGCTTCATCTTCTTATCTTCTGCCATCCTTAGTTTCCTCCCTTCGTCAGATTGATTCTCGGGTCTGCCACCTTATAGAGGAGGTCTACCACTACGTTCATCAAAATGATAAAGGCTGCCAGGAAAATGGTGGTACCCATAATAACCGGATAGTCGCGGTTCTGGATGGATTGTACGAAATACCGTCCCAGCCCAGGAATGGAAAATACACTCTCCACAACAAAGCCGCCGCACAGGGTAAATGCAACCTGAGGGCCCAGATAGGTAATAACCGGGATCAGGGCATTCCGCAGAGCATGCTTGAAGATGATCTTAAAATTCTTAAGTCCCTTTGCCCGGGCGGTCTTAATGTATTCCTGATTCAGAGAATCCAGCATGGCCGAACGGGTCTGACGTGCCGTATAGCACATGGGATAAAAGCCCAGGGAGAAACAGGGAAGCACGTAAGAACGCCAGCCCAGATTAGGGTCAAAGATCGTGGGGAAGATCTTCAAAGCTGCAAGGCCGCCTGCCAGCGTTACCAGCAGTACGGACGCTACCACGAAGCTGGGCATGGAGATTCCCAGCGTACAGACCACGCGCAGGATACTGTCCGTCAGCTTTCCTCTCTTAAATGCAGCCAGACAGCCTAAGGGCACTCCCACCAACACGGCCCAGGTCAGCGCCAGCGCGCCTACCTTGGCAGAAACGGGGAACATCTCCCGGATAATGCTTGTTACAGCACGGTTTTTCTGCATCTTTAAGGATACCCCAAAATCTCCGTGCAGCAGATTCCCAAGATATTTCATCAGCTGAATATGCACCGGCTGGTCCAGTCCATATTTCGCATTCAATGCTGCCAGAGTTGCCTCAGACGGAGTTTTCTCGCTTAACCAGGGGCTTCCCGGCACTGCGTTCATCAACAGGAAGGTCAGACAGGTTACCAGGAAAATCGTAACCAGAGCCATTCCGATACGTTTTGCAAAATATTTGCCCATTTTATCACATCCTACTCTTTTTTTCCTCAGCGCCTTTTTGGATCTGACAGAAGC
>JAUNOF010000189.1 GCA_030537215.1 Lachnospiraceae bacterium | reverse complement strand
TCAAAAAAGTCGCTTGACACTTCAAATTCAGAGTGCTATGATATCGAACTGAACAAAGAGGGAAACAGCCTGGAAGAGAAATCAGACAGGGCGGCTCTCTTTTTTCACTTAAAAAGCGTAAAAATACGTCAAGATAAGGAGGCTATTGTTTTGGAGCGATTGAATCTTCTTTTGTGCATTCCCTTTGCAGGGCTTTTGCTTTGTGTGGCAGTCCTTCCGCTAGTAAAGCCAGAATGGTGGGAAAAGCGCAGACCTTTCGTGGTTGCATTCTGGTCATTGCTGTTTGCAGTTCCTTTTGCAGTCCTTTTCGGTGCGGGAAGTGCGGCAGAGATCGTTTTAGAATGCATGATTAATGATTATCTTACTTTTATTGTGCTGCTGTTCGGTCTGTTCTGTGTGGCAGGCAATATTACCATGGAGGGAGATCTGGCAGGCTCGCCCAGAGTCAATGTGATCCTGCTTGCCACTGGTACGCTGCTGTCCAGCCTCATCGGAACCACTGGTTCCAGTATGCTGATGGTGCGGCCTGTGATCAAAATGAATGCGTGGCGGAAGCGCAGAGCCCATGTTATGGTATTCTTTATTTTCTTGATTTCCAATATCGGAGGCTGCTTAACTCCCATCGGAGATCCGCCGCTGCTGATGGGATTTTCAAGAGGCGTGCCGTTTTTCTGGAGCCTTAAGCTGCTGCCGGTGCTGATATTTAACATGATCGTACTGCTGACCATATTTTACTGGATCGACCGAAAGAATTATCGGATGGATATTGCTCAGGGCCGGAAGCCGGACATCAGCAAGCCAGGTACAGAGATCACCATACAAGGACTGCATAACCTGATCTTTCTGGTAATGATCGTAGCTGCCGTTATTTTAAGCGGAACTCTGCCGGGAATGGCTGCCTTTCAGGATGCAGAAGGAAACGTCCGCGGCATCCGCATTTTCCGGGAGGTAGTCTTAACCTATCCATCTATCATTGAGATCGGGATGATCCTGGCAGCCGCCTTTCTTTCCTTCCGGACCACCAATCAGGAGATCCGCAGAAAGAACCATTTTACCTGGGGGGCGATCCAGGAGGTGGCAGTGCTGTTTATCGGTATCTTTATTACCATGCAGCCGGCGCTGATGCTTCTTAAGACTATGGGGGCACAGCTGGGGATCACAAAGCCCTCAGAGATGTTTTGGGCAACCGGCGCCCTGTCCAGCTTTCTGGATAATACGCCCACCTATCTGGTTTTTCTGACCACAACAGGAGCCATGAATTTTGCAGAAGGAATTACCACAGCCTTAGGGACGATTCCGGTAAAGATGCTGATGGCCATCTCATGCGGCGCTGTGTTTATGGGGGCCAATACCTACATCGGAAATGCACCGAATTTTATGGTAAAGTCCATATCGGATGAAAACGGTATCCGGATGCCATCCTTTTTCGGATATCTGCTGTGGTCGGTGCGGATCCTGATACCGGTATTTTTACTGGATACGATTGTATTTTTCCTGTAAGGAGGGGAAGCTATGGAATATACAGAACATGATTTAAGGGAGTTGGCGGAGCGCATTTATGATCTGGATGCAGAGGTCTACACCCAGCTTGGTTCCTCTCTGGGACGAGTTTACAGCCGTGACCGGGCCAGATGTGTGGAGGAGATCATCCATCTGATGAAAGAGCGGGGCCAGGCCCATGTACTGCGCAGCGAGCTGGCGCTGATCAGCAATATGGCCCGCACCATCCAGGATAAGGAAGTACGCAGGATGGTAATGACAGAATACAATCGGATTTTAAAAGAGGTAGAAGAGCTTCCCACCAGCTTTGGAAGCGAGGATATTAAGGATCAAAGACTGGCGCAGCTTAACGCGCTGAATCTGAAAAACCGTTTTTCCGGAACGGATCATCTGATTATCTGCATCAGCCGTGCCTATGGGTGCGGAGGAAGCGCCATCGGGTTTGAGCTGGCAGATTCCTATAAGATCAATTACTATGACGTGGAGATTTTTAACGCAGTACTGCGCCGTCTGGAGGCGGAAAAGGGGACGGTGAAGGATCGTGCAGGCTTTCCCTACAGCCATCATAAGGATGAGAAGGGCAATGCCGCGTACGCTTACGCAGAGCCGGCCTTTACAGCCAGTCAGAAGCAGACTCTTAAGGAACGGATCCGGGAATTCAGCCGCTATCACGGCCTGCCGAAAAAGGATGCCGTGTTCTTTAATCAAAGTGATTTGATCTGCGATATGGCGAAGAAAGAAGATTTCATTGTCATGGGCCGGTGTGCTGATGTGATCCTGACCAATAACCGGATCCCTCATGTGAGCATTTATATTACGGCGCCTTTTGAGCAGCGGGTGAACCGTATTATGCGGATGAACAGCAGCATGACAGAAAAACAGGTACGCCGTCTGGTGAAGAAGATGGATCATGAGCATACAAAGTATTATCAGTTCTATACAGGACGGCGCTGGGGAAATGCGGTGAATTATGATCTCTGCATTAACAGTGCCAGCTACGGGATCGATGGCGCTGTTGAATTGATCCGGCGCATGGTAGATCCGGTGGTGGAGAGCAAAAAGTAAACGGCAAATACAACACCGCGTACAGGGGGGCATAAGCGCAGAGCAAGTCCCCCCTGTATTTTGAACATCCGGCATAATAAATTTACGCGATAAATTTTTTGTATCACTCCAGAAAGAAAAACATTGACGAACCTTAAAATATATGGTATAGTAGACGGGCGAATGGAAGAACCAAGGTCTTTTTTTTATGCCCAAAATAATTAAAAGATCCAACAAAAAACGATAATTTAAGTGGAGGTGGAAGTCGTGCGCACAAGAATTACACTGGCATGCACAGAATGCAAGCAACGTAACTACAACATGACTAAGGATAAGAAAGTTCATCCTGACAGAATGGAAACCAAGAAGTATTGCAGATTCTGCAAGAGACATACCATGCACAAAGAAACCAAGTAATATCTGACGATATTGCCTTTTCAAGTAAAGGATGTGAGAATATGGCAGATATGAATACGGACAAGGCTCCGAAAAAGAGCTTTTGGAAGGGTTTGAAGGCTGAGTTCAGGAAGATTATCTGGCCGAACAAAGACACTGTGACGAAGCAGACCGCAGTTGTTTTGGCGGTATCCCTGGCTTTAGGTGTGCTGATCGGTGTCTTAGACATGATTTTCAAGTTTGGTATTAGTCTTATCATTTAATAAGGGCAAAGGTGAAGATATGTCAGAAGCGAATTGGTACGTAGTCCATACCTACTCAGGCTATGAAAACAAAGTTAAGGTTGACCTTGAGAAGACCATTGAGAACCGGAATCTGCAGGACCAGATCTTAGAAGTGTCTGTGCCGATGCTGGCTGTAACTGAGCTGAAGAATGGCTTGGAGAAGCAGGCGGATAAGAAGATGTTCCCTGGCTATGTGCTGGTAAAGATGGTGATGAACCAGGACACCTGGTATGTAGTGCGGAACACCAGAGGCGTGACCGGATTCGTTGGACCGGGTTCTGAGCCCACTCCGTTAAGTGAGGAAGAGATGATGAATCTTGGCTTCCAGGAGACGAGCGAGCGGTCGATGGTGGTTGACTTTGAGGTAGGCGACATGATTACTGTGATCGCCGGTGCGTGGAAGGATACCGTTGGTGCGATTAAGTCCATCAACGAGGCTAAGAAATCTATCACGATCAATGTAGAAATGTTCGGCCGTGAAACACCGGTTGAATTGAATTTCAATGAAGTAAAGAAGATGTAGTAACAGGGAATCGGCTTTTCCGTCCGGAAGGGCTGGTGGGAGGGAAATCCCCGACAATACCACATAATTTAGGAGGTGCCTAAAATGGCAAAGAAAGTAACAGGTTATATCAAATTACAGATTCCTGCTGGTAAGGCAACACCAGCACCGCCAGTTGGTCCTGCACTGGGTCAGCATGGTGTTAATATCGTACAGTTCACCAAGGAATTCAATGCTAGAACAGCAGATCAGGGTGATCTGATCATCCCGGTTGTTATCACTGTTTATGCAGATAGAAGCTTCAGCTTCATTACCAAGACTCCGCCGGCTGCTGTCCTGTTAAAGAAGGCCTGCAAACTGAAATCTGGTTCTGCAGTTCCCAACAAGACTAAGGTAGCTACCATCAGCAAGGCTGAGCTGCAGAAGATCGCAGAGTTAAAGATGCCAGATTTAAATGCTGCATCCGTAGAGGCAGCTATGAGCATGATCGCTGGTACTGCAAGAAGTATGGGCATTACGGTGACCGACTAATACGAGATAAGGTCTTTTTAAGCCCATTCCATTTATTTTAGCGCAAGCTGATGATTCAAGAAAACGTGGGAGGGACAATCCCCGACAATACCACAGGAGGTTATTGAAATGAAAAGAGGAAAAAGATACGCAGAAGCAGCGAAGACTGTAGATCGTGCCATTCAGTACGATACTGCTGATGCCATTGCATTAGTAAAGAAGAACGCTTCTGCTAAGTTTGATGAGACTGTAGAAGTTCATATCAGAACCGGTTGTGACGGACGTCACGCTGAGCAGCAGATCCGTGGTGCAGTAGTTCTGCCGCACGGAACCGGCAAGACCGTTCGTATCTTAGTATTTGCTAAGGGACCAAAGGCTGACGAGGCTCAGGCAGCAGGTGCTGATTTCGTAGGAGCTGAGGAGTTAATTCCGAAGATCCAGAACGAAGGCTGGTTAGATTTCGATGTAGTAGTAGCTACTCCTGACATGATGGGTGTAGTTGGCCGTCTTGGCCGTGTGTTAGGTCCGAAGGGCTTAATGCCAAACCCAAAGGCTGGCACCGTAACCATGGACGTTACCAAGGCTATCAACGAGATCAAAGCTGGTAAGATCGAGTACAGACTTGACAAGAACAACATTGTGCATGTTCCGGTTGGTAAGGCTTCTTTCACTGAGGAGCAGTTAGCGGACAACTTCCAGACGCTTATGGATGCAATTATGAAGGCTAAGCCAAGCACAGTTAAGGGCGCTTACTTAAAGAGCGTAACCATGGCTTCTACCATGGGACCTGGCGTTAAGCTGAACGTAGCTAAGCTGGTTAACTAGTGCTTTTTGGGGGCAGGGATCTTTGATCTCTGCAGGCATTGCCAGATTCATGATTGGTCACAGAATAGATGATAATGAAAAGAGGTACTGTTATGATGCAGTATCTCTTTTTGTAATATAAGAATAACAAAATATTTTGCAT
>JAUNOF010000188.1:4505-5218 GCA_030537215.1 Lachnospiraceae bacterium | reverse complement strand
CCTTCCTGTCCGCCGCAGGACCGTAAGCATGGCTCATTCCCATGCAGCCCAAGCCAACGGCAGATACCTCCAGATCCTTTCCTAACAT
Source organism: Lachnospiraceae bacterium (assembly GCA_030537215.1). Lineage (GTDB taxonomy): Bacteria > Bacillota > Clostridia > Lachnospirales > Lachnospiraceae > Caccovicinus. The sequence goes on along the minus strand of JAUNOF010000188.1, from coordinate 5,130 downwards.
TCGCTTATCCATGATATTTCCTTTCTCTGTTCCTACTTTCTTTCAACTTTTCAACTCTGCTCCAACGGCTGAAGCCTGCCGTCCCAGTTACCATTCCAATTCTTCCACCCATGCAGTCACATCTGCCTCTGAAACGCTGGAACGGAAACGCATCCCCTCCAGCCAGTCTCCGGTTCCTGCCAGCTCCGCCAGCAGTTCTCCGCTTTCTCCCAGCCCTGATGAAGATGATGTGCAGAACGGAATCACAGTCTTTCCGGTAAAATCATTTGCTTTTACAAAACCGTCCACCGGCCAGGCGGCGATGCCCCACCAGATGGGATAGCCGATGAATACGGTATCGTATGATTCCCAGTCCTCCACCGTATCCTTTACTAACTCTACTTCCCGCTGATCCGGGTTCTCATGCTCCACCGTTACCCGGCTGTTATCATCTGACCAGTTTAAATCCTCATCCGTATACGGCTCTACCGGTTCCAGCTCAAATAAATCTCCGCCTGCAGCCTCTGCAATATAGCCTGCCACCTGCTCCGTGTTTCCGCTGGCGGAATAATAGACTACCAGCGTCTTCCCGCCTTGTTCTTCCTCTGTCTGAGACGTCTCTGCTTCCTCCTGCGCCGCAGATGTC
>JAUNOF010000188.1:2526-4495 GCA_030537215.1 Lachnospiraceae bacterium | reverse complement strand
TGCCGCACTTTTTTGAGCCGTGGTTGTCTGCACAGAGGTTGTCTGTGCTGCAGATGCCTGCCCGGCCGATCCGCTCCCACTGCAGCCTGCAAGAAGTCCTGCTGCTGCCAAAGCTATGATAAATCCTATGGTTTTTCTCATTGTATAAATCCTCCTGTCTCTCATTCTTGTCGTTTTACTCCGCCCCTCTTAAAATCAGCACCGTTCTGATTTGTTTACTGCTGCGCTTCTTCCGGTTTTTCCGAAGGCAAACCTGCATACTCCTCGTTGGAAATCCGGTCAAACCATTCCAGCCCCGTAAGCTCCGGATTGGTATTCACTGCGATATGGGCAAAGCTGGTATCCGCGCTTCCTCCATGCCAATGCTTCTCTCCCGGAGGGCACAGCGCCACATCGCCGGGATACAGCACCTGCACCGGCTCTCCCTCAATCTGATGATAACCGATCCCGTCTGTGGCAATCAGAATCTGTCCGCCCTCATGGGTATGCCAGTTGTTGATCACGCCCGGATTAAATACCACATAGTGAAGCCCCGGCGCTCCCGCCACGTTGTCCTCTCCGATGATATTGGAGACATAGGCGGGGCCGTTAAAGGTGTCAGACTCCAACGCTGTATCTGCTTTCTGGAACATGAATTCATTGTCCTCGGCAACCTGGGGCGTGTAATCGGCAAACTCCAGATTCTCATACTCCTCGTCGCTGACCTCCACAGCCTCCGGCGCCTCGCTCTCCGGCGTGTAATGGGAATCATAGATGACCATCTGGGAAAACCAGTTGTCGGGAGCAGCCCCATGCCAATGGCGGACGCCCTCCGGGCATTCCACCACGTCCCCTTTCCGGATGATCTGCACCGGCTTTCCTTCCTCCTGATAATATCCCACGCCGCCGGTTCCCACCAGGATCATCCCACCGTGGGAATGCCAGTAGCTTCTGGCTCCCGGCTCAAAGGTCACGTTGTTGGTCTGTGGAAAATGATATGTCTCGTCGTTCATAATCATGGGAGCCAGAAAAGCCGCTCCGGTAAAGGTTCCCGATACCTGCTCTCCGATCGGGAAGGTCAGCTCTTCCATGGAGGACACCTTTCCCTCCTCAATGGCACGGCTTGCCCAGTCCCCGGCGGAATCCTGTTCATTCTCCTGGGCATCTTCCCTTTCTGCCCCTGGTTCCCCAGAGTTCTCCGTTCCGTCCGCTGCTTCGACTCCAGCAATCTCTGCAGCCGCTGTCTGCTGACTGGTCTGCGCCGTATTACTCTCCTGTGTCTGACTGCCGCTGCAGGCTGACAGACTTAATGCCGCTGCTGTAATAAATACTGTTAATCTTCTCTTTCTCATATTATTCTTCTATTGCTGTCCTTTCCATTTTTTCATGCCCTGTGTTTCTTCTATACGTTCCGCACCAGTCCAGCCAGATTTTCTACCACGGCAGCCTCCCGATGGTCGAAAAAGCAGCTCTTTCCAGTATCCAGACTGCGGATAGCCGCCATATCTTCCTCACTCAGCGAAAAATCAAACACCTGGATATTTTCCTCCATTCGTTCCTTCTTCACACTCTTGGGAATGCACACCACGCCTCTCTGAAGCAGCCAGCGCAGCACCACCTGGGCAACGCTTTTATTGTATTTTTCTCCGATTGCCCCCAATACTTCGTTCTGGAAAAGCTGGTTCTTTCCCTCGGCGAAGGGCGCCCAGCCCTCCATTACCACTCCCTTAGACTCCATGTAATCCTGAGAAGCCTGCTGCTGGAAAAATACATTTGCCTCCACCTGGTTCACTGCCGGAGCCACCTGGTTAAAGGCAATCAGATCTGCCAGGCGGTCCGGATAAAAGCTGCACACACCGATGGCGCGGATTTTTCCCTGCCGATACAGCTCCTCCATGGCTCTCCAGGCGCCGTAGTAATCATTCAAAGGCTGATGGATCAGATAAAGGTCCAGATAATCCAGTCCCAGACGTTCCATGGACTTCTGAAA
>JAUNOF010000188.1:0-2426 GCA_030537215.1 Lachnospiraceae bacterium | reverse complement strand
CCACGGCTTCTTCATTTCCATAGGAAGCCGCCGTATCAATCAGACGGTAGCCCACAGAAACGGCATCCTTTACCGCCTGCTCGCACTGGGCCCCGTCCCGGATCTGGTACACGCCGAACCCAAGCTTGGGCATCTTCACTCCATTATTCAATGTAACATATTCCATAAAATCCTCCATTCTGCTGTGGTTCCATAACAGCGCCGCTTTCATAATTGCTGCTGCCTCCAGCGGCAGCATATCCGATTAAAAACATTCCTCTAAAATCCTGTTGATTTCTTTCCGGTCCATTCTCCGGTAGCTGCCTGGTGAAGCGATGCAGCCCTCTGCCAGCTTCCCAAGCTCCTTCTTCTCCCTGACTCCCAGATCCCGAAGTGTACCGGAAAGCCCAAGTTCCCGGATGAATTCCGCAAAAGCAGATACCCCCGCTTCTGCCAGTTCCTGCCTGGTTTTCCCTTCTGCCGGAATCTCCCACACATTTACCGCGAATCTGGCAAATTTCTCCGGTTTATTCTGGCAGAGCAGCCGATAGTACACCGGGCGCAGCACCGCGCAGCCGTCGCCGTGGTGACAGCCCGTATATGCCTCCAGCTTCCGCTCAATCTGGCGGCAGATGAAATCCCCCCGTTTTCCGGCTTTGATCAGCCGGTTCTTCGCCAAGGCAGACGCCCATAAAAGGTTGCTTCTGGCTTCGTAATTCTCCGGTTCCTTCAAAGCTCTTTTTAAACTGCGGATGATGCTTCTCATCAGCGCCTCAGCCAGATCATCAGATACGCTATCCCCGTCCGGCTGACTGAAATAAATTTCCATCACATGGCTCAGGGCTGCCACTCCGCCGGAGCGCATCCGGACAGACGGTTCACTGAAGGTATAGGACGGATCAATCAGCGCAAAGCCCGGGCTGCATTTCTCATAATCCTGCCCGATTTTTTCCCGCCCTCTTACCAACGCCGCCGTGCCGTTGCACTGGCTGCCGCTGCTGCCTGACGTCACGATCACGCCCAGAGGAAGAGGTGAAAAATCCAGAATCCCGCTCTTCTTCCAAAAGCTGTCCCACCAGTCACCCTCATAGACGGCTCCCAGCGCCACCGCTTTGCAGCAGTCCATGACGGAACCGCCTCCTACCCCCAGGATCAGCTCCACCTTATTTTCTCTGGCAAGCTGAATCCCTTCTATCACCTTCTCATAGGAGGGATTCGGCGCAATTCCTGGAAATTCCACAATGTTTTTTCCTTCTTTCTGCAGGATATAGAGAACCTCGTCATAGACTCCGTTTTTCTTAATGGAACCGCAGCCATAAGCAAACATGACCGTTTCACTGCCGCGCAGCAGACTGGCCAGGTATTCCTTTACGCAGCCTCTGCCGAAGTAGACCTTTGTTCTGTTTTCAAAGATAAAATTGTTCATATTTCTTCTGGTTCACACCTCCTGAATGGTTTTGTCTGAACTGTTACCTGTAGTATAACGAAAAAGAGACTTCCGCAGAAGTCTCGATTTGTTTTATGGTTATTACCTTTAGGTTGGTAGCAGGAATCTGCTGGGAAAATCAGCCTGCCGTTTCCCCCATATTAAACCAATCGGTTTCCTGCCTTATCTGACGGTCCCTGCCAACTGCCCGGCAGTCTTCCGGTCTGTAATCATCCCGGCGTACTCCATCCCGTACATGGCAGCAAACCGTTTCATGGTATATTCGCCTGCCTCCAGCATCCATGTCTCCGGCGCAGCTCCCTGGAAAATAAAATACAGCTTCTTCCCAGAAAGCTCTGATGGGCTCACATATCCGTAGAACCGATCCAGCACATTCCGGACTGCCCCGCAGATATTGTGCCAGTATAAAGGAGATCCCATTACAATAATATCTGCTGCCTTCATCTGTGCCAGCACCTCGTCCAGCTGGTCCTCCGCAAAGGACTGTCCATAGCTGTAAATCCGGTAATCCGTCAGGTTCAGGGTTTCATACTCCTTCCCCTTCAAAAACTCCCTGGCCATCGCCGCCGTGTTTCCATTGTGATTCGGACTTCCGTTGATAAATAAGATATTCATAATCTTCCCTCCAAATTTTAATATTGATACTCCGGAACCAGAATCGACAAAAGCTTCTGGTCATGATGGTAAGCCATTCTGGGCTCTGTATCCAGAATCATGGTCGCTCCACCCTCTCTTGTATAAGGCTCCCATTCCGGCAGCCCCTCCGCGCCGGGAACCCCGGTCTTTGCAAAGTTAATCCACGCCTGGCTTACCTGCTCCGCCAGCGCCTGCTCCTCCTCGCTTCCGTCCGCAAGGTCAAACACATAAGGAATCTCGGCTCCATGATAGGAATTTCCATAAGTAAACACATACGCGTAAACCGGAGCGCCGTCTTGGTCCGCCTTGTGGGTCATAATCTTTAACAGTGGCAGACGAATCGTCGTGGTATCCACCTGCTCCG
>JAUNOF010000187.1 GCA_030537215.1 Lachnospiraceae bacterium | reverse complement strand
AAAAGACCGCAAAAAGGAAAAAGACGAGTTAAAAAATAGGTTAAACCAAACCCCATATTCTCAACGAAAGAAGGAATATCCATGGCAATCAATCCATTGCAGCTTATGCAGTTCCAGAAAATGTTTGAAACCTTCCGGCGTAATCATCCGAAGCTTCCTCTTTTCTTCCAGGCCGTAAGCCAAAATGCATTAGTGGAAGGAACGATCCTCGAAATGACTGCCAAATGCCCAGATGGAAAGGAATACTGCACAAATATCAAACTAAACGCATCCGATATCGAGATGATCCAGGCATTAAAGCATATGAAAGAGCAGAACTAGCATCGGCTGGTTCTGTTTTTATTTGCTTTTTTAATATTTCCTGATTTTTACTATTGCAAATTTCTGTAAAATACGATATAATACACCTATCAAATTCAAAAGCGGCGTATTCTCGCCATATTTGTCCCGGAGTCGGACTGCCTTATCTTTTCGAGGCAAAAATCCCATATATGTCATTTTGACTGCAATGACTCGTAGCTGTCAGGGTACTGAACAGTTACAATAACTCAATTTATGTACTGCATATTTGCTGTACCACAGCTGCCATACTGCATATTTGCTGTACGCGCTCTTACTCTGCCATGCTTAAACAGCAAGGCTCTTAAAACCAAATCTATTACATTCTGGAGGTAAATTATGAATTACGAAAGCTTTTTGCAGACAGTAAAAGAAGATTTAGAAAAAAGGCTGGGAATGGATTATCAGGTTGCACTGCGCGCGATTCCCAAAAATAACGGCATTATCCGCGATGGTGTTTCCATCTGCCGAAAGCAGGAGGAGATTGCTCCTACGATTTATTTAAATGACTTTTTTATCCGTCTGGAGGAAGGGCAGCCACTGCCGGATGTTCTGGACAGCATCTATCATCTCTACTTGTCCAATCCCGGCCTTCCTTACCTGGATTCCAGAGCGCTTTCCTCTTATCAGGAAGTGAAAAACCGCATTGTTTACAAGCTGATCAATATTCAGGCCAACCTTCCGCTGCTGAAGAAGCTGCCCTATATCCCATTTCATGATATGGCGATGGTCTGCTATCTGTTAATGGAGCAGAAGGAACACGGCTACATGACAGCACTGGTTCACAAGGATCACTTAAAAACCTGGAGAATACGAGAAAAGGAGCTTTTTACTACTGCAATCCAGAACACACCTCTTCTCCTTCCGCCTACACTCCGGCCTATGAGTGAGATGCTCAAGCAGCTGGCGCAGGATGTCTTCGGCGGCAGCTGTCAGGAAGAATCCCTGGAGGCAATGCTGGAGGCCGCAGAGGAACACAGGATGCAGCAGAATCCTATGTTCCCGGATCTGTACGTCCTGACCAATTCCGCCGGAGTCAATGGCGCTGCCTGCATGGCTTATCCTCATGTAATCAAAAACTTCGCAGACCGCCTGGAGCAGGATCTGATCATCCTGCCCTCCAGCATCCACGAAGTACTTTTAGTTACCGATTCCGGCAATTATGATTATAATGAATTGAGCTGCCTGGTGAAGGACATCAATGATTCTGAGGTCCCCACAGAAGACCAGCTCTCCAATCAGATTTATCGCTACAGCCGGGAGGATGACATGATTACGATCGTTTCCCACGGTCCTGTCCTAAGCGGAACAGAGAGTCGATAAAGAACACAGCCATAGCAATCGCTCCCGCGATCTGAAGGGTCTGCACCAGATAATGATTCGACAGGCTGCTCAGATCTCGAATCATATAATAAACGCTGCGGTAGATGGAAGCGCCTGGCACAGATGGCAGGATCCCGGCCACCAGAAACACCATTACCGGCGCTTTCAGTTTCCGCGCAAAGATATGACTCATGCAGGCCACTACAAGGCTGGAAAGGAACGCCGCCAGCGGCTCAGAAAATGCGCAGAATTCCACCACAAGATACACCAGCCAGCCGCAGCCTCCCACACAGCCGGCATGTATCAGATATTTTTTGGGCAGTTCTAACAGAAGCCCAAAGCTGATCACTGCAAAAAATGCTCCCAGAGAGCGAATCAAAATTTCTGCTACCACAGCTGCTCACCTCCCGCCAGCATCTGAAAGAACACCATACTGGCGCCCACGCCGGCTGCCACTGCCAGAGCCGTTACCACAGCCTCCAGCATCCTTGTAACACCAGCGCTGTAATCTCCGTTTAAGGTGTCCCGAATCGCGGTGGTAAAGGTCACTCCTGGAACCAGGGGCATAATCGCGCTGGTGATCACTGTGTCCCGATTGATCTGAGGCAGGATCGTGCTTTTTAAGCTTAATGCAGCAATTCCGATAAAGAATGCGGCAACTACTTCAGCACAAAAGTCATTAAACCGGATTTTCTTCGCCAGCCGCATTACCACCGCCAGTCCAAATCCGATCAGCATAGCCGCCCCGCCGTCTGCCAGACTGCCGCCGAACAATACCGCAAAAAACATGCAGATCCCCATATAGCCCAGATACTTTACAGCCGGACGGTATATGGATATTTTCTGGATCTGGAGCAGCTGCTGATAGGCATCTTCCACCGTGATCGTGCCGGCACAGAGCTGACGGGATATGTGATTGGCCAGATACACCCGGTTCAGATTTGTAGAACGATCTGCCACCCGCCGTACCAACGTGATGGTTTCCCCCTCCGGATCATCTAAGCTCAGATAAATTCCGGTACCCAACACAATATTCTCGCCCTGCCAGCCCTCTGCCAGACCCAGGATATGCTGAATGGTGGTCTCCACCCGATAAATTTCCGCACCGCTGACCAGCATGATCTCACCAGCCAGCGCCGCTGTTTCGATTAACAATTTTGCTTTTTCCATGTTGTTTCCGTTTCTAATCCTTCATGAACCGGGCAATCCATACTTTACCGTATCATGAAAATTTGGCGGCGCATTGTCATCCCTGAATCCATGCTGCCCATTGGCTCATTGATAAAGTTAAAAAATCAAGCTTCCGATCTGGTAAACCAGTACGGCTGCTCCCCAGGCAACTGCCAGCTGGAACAAAACCATGCCAAAGGTCCACCGGTAGGATCCGGTCTCCCGCTTGATCGTTCCGATGGCCGCCACACAAGGCGTATACATCAGACAGAATACCATCAGCGCATAGGCATTCACACTGCCGAAGCCTCCTGCCGCCAGGCTTTGCATCAACATTCCCATGCCCTGCTGCGAGTTGATATTTCCAATTCCATAGAGAACACAGAAGCTGGAAACTACTACCTCCTTGGCTGATAAACCGGAGATCAGTGCAACTGCAATCTGCCATTGTCCCAGTCCGGCAGGAGCCAGAACCGGAGCCAGGAGCCGCCCGAACATGGCAGCAAAGCTTTCCGCCACATCCGCCACAAAGCCAACCGGCCCTATATTCAGCACAAACCATAAGATAATCGATGCCAGAAAAATGGTGGTTCCGGCCTTTGTCAGATAATCCTTTACCTTATCCCACACATAGATGGCAACTGTGCGGGCATTCGGCGTCTTGTATTCCGGAAGCTCAATAAGAAGGCTGTTATCTTCTGTGGATTTTGATGTTTTATGTACAATCAAGGCAATCAGGATCGCTGTGAGCAGGCCGATCAGATACAGAGAATATGCTACCAGCAGGGCGCACTGAGGGAAAAACATATCTGCAAACAGCACATAAATCGGCAGTCTGGCCGAGCAGGACATAAATGGTGTAATTAAGATCGTCTTTCTCCTGTCCCTGGGACTTTCCAGCGCACGGGTCGCCATAACAGCCGGAACCGTACATCCAAATCCCAGCAGCATAGGCAGGAACGCACGACCTGACAGTCCCACCATGCCCATGGTCTCATTCATCACATACGCCACACGGGACATATATCCACTGTCCTCCAAAAAGGCCAGCGCCAGAAACAGGATAAAAATATTAGGCAGAAAGGTGAGAATGCCGCCCACGCCTGCAATGATCCCATCCACAATCAGCGAAACCAGCCAGGAGGACACCTGAAAATGCTCCAGAACAGTCAGTATACCAGCAGAAAACACATCCAAACCCTGTTCAAAATATCCTTTCAGGTAATCTCCCACCGTGAAGGTCAGGAAAAATACCAATGCCATAATTCCCAGAAAAATCGGAATTCCCCAAACCGGATGACACAAATACTGGTCCACCCGATCCGTCCAGGCTGACTTCTCATCCTTATTAAACAGGCATTCCTCCACGATTGCTTCGATGTAATCATATTTTTCATTGATGATCTGCTTGCTGTAATTTTGATCCACTATGCCTTCTACATCCACCGGATGATCTTCCGCTACCACTTCATCGTATTCCAGAAGCTTGACGGCATGCCACCGCAGATTATCCATTTCGCCATAATGCTTCTGCAGGATCTGCTCCACCTTGCTGATCTTATCTTCGATTTCCGGACTGTAATGCATAACAATCCCGTGAGGCTCTTCCTCATAATGATGGACCACTGCATGCATCAGCACATCCAGTCCAGTCCGCTTTCTGGCCGATACCGGGACGATAGGAATCTCTCCCAGCATCTCCGGCAGGCGGTGAAGGTCGATCTCCATTCCCCGCTCCTCAATGATATCCATCATATTCAGTGCCAGGATAACCGGACGCTTCAATTCCAAAAGCTGCAGCGTCAGGTACAGATTCCGTTCCAGGGAAGAAGCATCCACCACATTGATGATCACATCCACTTCCCGGTCCTCGATACACTTCCTGGTAACCTTCTCCTCAATGGTGTAGGAGCTGAGACTGTAAATACCTGGAAGGTCAATTACCTTGATTGCTCTTCCCTTGTAGCTGGTCTCCCCCTCCACACGTTCTACCGTAACACCGGGCCAGTTGGCCACTTTCAGCTTTGCGCCGGTAAATGCATTAAATAACGTGGTTTTTCCGCAGTTTGGATTTCCCACAAAACCAACTCGAATCGGACGTCCCTTCTCATCCATGGTTCACCGCCTCCTCTACCTCTATGCCTTCCGCAATCTTTTTTCCCAGAGCCAGTCGGGTTCCCCGAATCTTGATGATAATGGATCCGCTTCCTTTCTTATTCAAAATAGTTACAGGTGTCTTCTCATTGACTCCCAGTGCTTCCAGGCGCCGTCCGATAGCCTCTGCCACCAAAACCTGCTTAACCTGATACGTACTGCCTTTTTCACATTCTATCAGCTTCATATTTTATCATACTCCATCTATCTTTGTATAGGCAGTATCATTGTAAGCTTATTGAGAATAATTGTCAATAAGAAGGAGTTCGATCTTCCTAACTGCTGCAATTTTATA